>JACQHC010000067.1 GCA_016199245.1 Gemmatimonadota bacterium
ACGCTTTCGACCACAAGTAAGCGGGCAACCCGCCACCGTCCCCCACCGATGGCCGTGCGGATGGCGAGTTCGCGGCGACGGCCCGTGGCCCGCAGCAGCAGGAGCACGGTCACGTTGGCGCAGGCGATGAGCAGCACGATCGTAGCCACACCCGCCACAACCAGCGGCAGGTGCAACACGACGTTGAGTCCCGAGGCCAGCGGCCCCCGGGCTTCCACGATTGGGCCGGCAATAACGCGCTCGCCACCAAGCGCACGGCCGGCCCGATCATCCAGTCCGTGCGAGCGCAGCGCGGAAGTAGCTTGCTCGGCAGCGACCGTGGGCAGCACTCCCATCCCGACGCGGGCGAGGAGCTTGAGCCAGGCGGCACGCCGCCAATCAGGGCCGTCAGCTCCCGGTCCCGCGAACCGGACCGGAACCCAGATGTCCGAGGAGCTCCAGTCAGGTCCCGAGAAGCCCCGCGGTGCCACGCCGACGATGGTGTATGTCACGTCGTTCACCGAGAGCGCAGTCCCCAGCGCGGACTCCGAGGCGCCGAAGCTGCGGCGCCACAGCCCGTAGCTGATCACGGCGGCGGGGGTCGCCGCCTCGCGATCATCGGCAGGCTCGATGAGCCGGCCGAGGAATGGCGAGATACCGAGAAGGGGAAAAAAGGTTCCCGTGACGGCCGTGACGGGTATCAGGTCAGATTGCTGGCCCCGCCCGACGTAGTAGTGCCTGACCACAGCGCCGGTGATCGCTTCGAGGGCTGGTACGTTGGCAGACAGCACCTCGTACTGTGCGTAACTGAAGCTTCCGCTCGTGTACTCGCGACCCGTATGGTCCGCCTTCCCGGTCCGGTAGAGCCACCGAATGCGGTCGGGCTCCGTGACGTGCGGCGGCGGACGAAGCAACAACTTTTCCAGGATTCCGTATATCGCCGCGTTGGCCCCGATGCCGAGCGCGAGCATGACGATAATCGCCGTGGTGACACCCGGCGTACGTCCGAGGCTCCGCAGCGCGTGCCGGAGATCGAGCGCCCACCCAGCCCACCACTCACGACGCTCGCTCGCACTCGCGTTCCGCTGCGCCATCGCGATCAGAGCGTCGCGCGTCAGTGCGACGCTGCCGAATCGCTGCTCTACAATGCGCTCGGCCTCGCCCGGGCTCACACCGCGCCGCACGAGATCCTCCACCGCCGCGGCGAAGTGGTGCTCGATCTCGAGGTCCACGTCCGCCGCCACGGTCCGAGAGTCCCGTGGCAGGCGAAACAGCCGCCGGATTCCGTGCGGCAACACGCTCACGCCTCCCGCAACACCCGGCTCACCGCGCGCGCGTACCGCTCCCACGTCGCGGACTCCGCCCGCAGTTGGCGCCTCCCGGTCGGCGTCAGGCTGTAGTACTTGGCCTTGCGGTTGTTCTCCGACAGGCCCCATTCCGCGGTCACCAGGCCGCGGCGCTCCAGCCGGTGGAGGGCCTGGTACAGCGCCCCGTCCTGCACGGCCAGCTCCTCGCGCGTGGTGTCCCTGATCCACGACGTCACGCCGTAGCCGTGGCGCGGACCCCAGGTGAGCGCCTTGAGGATCATCAGGTCGAGCGTGCCCCGCAGAAGATCAAGGTCGTTGGCCAATACCGCATCCCCCTCAGATTCTGATGGGAGATAGGGACCCGGATCCACCGCGTCAAGACTCGCGGCAGCGGGCGCGCCGCGGCGGCAGCGGCCAGGGGGCGCCTCCCCTTGCGTGGCGCTCCCACTCCTGCCCAGCCTTTGGGTCCCCGGACCCCGGTCTGGAACATCGTGAGGACAGTTCTCAGCACGCTGCTCGCCACGTTCATGGCGGGCCCGCTCGTCGCCCAGGGCAACGACGCCGTCGTTACGCTGCGGGTGATCCACGGCGCCGAGCCCGTGAGCGGCGTGCGGGTTCAGACAGGTGCCGAACGAGCGATCACCGGATTGGGGGGAGTCACAAGGCTTCGGCTGCTGCGCGGATCGCACGTCATCACCCTTTCCCGCATCGGCTACGCCCCCGAGACGCTCGTGGTCGTGCTCGATCCGCCGCGCGACACCACGCTGGTCGTTGAGCTGGAGCAACAGGCCACCGAGCTCGAGGCTGTCATTGTCACCGCTACACGGACCGATCGGCGGGTGGAGGACGAGCCCACGCGCGTCGAGGTGCTTCCGCGCGAAGAGGTCGAAGAGAAACTGCTCATGACCCCGGGCGACGTCGCGATGATGATGAACGAGACCGGCGGCCTACGGGTCCAGACCACGTCGCCGTCGCTGGGGGGCGCCACCGTGCGCATCCAGGGCCTCCGCGGCCGCTACACCCAGCTCCTGGCGGACGGCCTGCCGCTCTACGGCGGTCAAACTGGATCGCTCGGCCTGCTCCAGATCCCACCGATGGACCTTGCCCAGGTCGAGGTGATCAAGGGTGCCGCGTCGGCGCTGTACGGCCCCGCGGCGCTGGGCGGCGTTGTGAACCTCGTGTCGCGACGGCCCGGAGACGCCGCTGAGGTCGAACTCCTCTTGAACCAGACCACGCGTGGCGGTACGGACGGAGTCCTGTGGGCCTCGGGCCCGGTTGGCGACACGTGGGGCTACACGCTGCTCGCCGGCGGCCATCGCCAGACGCGCCACGACGTGGACGCCGACGGGTGGGCGGATCTTCCGGGCTTCGAGCGGCTGGTCGTCCGGCCCCGCGTGTTCCGCCAGGGCGCATCCGGTGGGACGGTGTTCCTGACCGGCGGCGCCACGCTGGAGAGCCGGCTGGGCGGCACGCTTCCAGGACGCGTCGCTCCGGACGGCATTCGATTCCCCGAGGAGCTGACGACTCGGCGCGTCGATGTTGGCGGCGTGGCGCGCTACCTCTTCTCGAGCGGCGCGGCTCTGAACGCGCGCGGATCGTTGATGCAGCAGGAGCACGGGCATGTCTTTGGGCCTCGGCCCGAGGACGATCGGCATCGCACTGCCTTTGCCGAAGTCACGCTCAGCGGGCAGGCCGGAGGAGGCGCGTGGGTGGTGGGGACGGCGTTCCAATACGACGCCTACCGCGCGGACAACGTGGCCGGGTTCGACTACCAGTACACGGTCCCGTCCCTGTTCGCTCAGGCCGACATGCAGCTCGCGGAGCGCTTCACACTGCTGGCGAGCGGCCGGCTGGATGCTCACTCCGAGTACGGCGTGTTCGGGAACCCGCGGGTCTCAGGGCTGGCGCGGCTCGCCGGCGACTGGGCCGCACGCCTGTCGGTCGGGACGGCGTCATTCGCTCCGACGCCGTTCACCGAAGAGACCGAAGTTACCGGACTGACATCGGTGTTCCCGCCTGCCGGCATCTCGGACGAGCGAGCGCTCTCGGCGTCACTCGACGTCGGAGGCACAGCCGGCGCCCTTGAGCTCAATGCCGCGGTGTTCGGAGCCGTCGTGCGGCGGCCGGTCGTGACGCGCGTCGCGCCGGGGACCACGGCCGCGCTCCAGCTGATCAATGCCGCCGAACCCACGCGCACGCACGGCGTCGACCTGCTCACCCGGCTGGTGGCCGAGCCGTTCAGGATCACGGCCACATATGTGTATCAACGCTCCACCGAGTACGACCCGGACGCCGCATTCCGGCGCGAGACGCCGCTCACGCCGCGGCACGCGGCGGGATTCGTGGCGGCCTGGGAGCGGAAAGGACGAAGCCGGGTGGGTGTGGAGCTGTACTACACCGGCCCGCAGGCGCTCGCGGACAATCCCTACCGCTCGGCGAGCGCGCCGTACGTCATCATCGGCTTTCTCGGGGAGCACCGCCTCGGCCCGGCACGACTTTTCCTCAACGCGGAGAACCTCGGCAACGTGCGGCTGTCACGTTACCACCCGCTGGTCCTGCGAGTTCCAGGCCGCGGCGGTCGCTGGACGACGGATGCGTGGACCGAATTGTCCGGACGGACGATCAACGGCGGAGTGCGCTGGCAGTTGCGTTGAGACGGGGACCGAGAGGATGCGCTCGCCCGAAGCGATGCCGGGGCGCGAACCCGGTAGCTCGTCCGGTCAGTTGTAGTTGGCTCGGCCCATAGGCATCGCGGAGGGCGAGCGCATCCGCTCGGTCGCACGTCGCTGTGGCCGGTCTACGGCAGCCTTCCAGGAATCTGCTGAACCGACTCCGGTTCAATTGGGGCGAACGCCGCCCCGCAGCTCCAGCAGATAGCCTGCCGCGCTCCACGCCTGCATTCCTCCGACGACGTTAAAGACGTTCTTGTAGCCAAGCGACGTGAGCGCTGTGGCTGCTGTCTCGCTCATCCGCCCGCTCCGGCAGTACAGCACGATCTTCGCCGTCTTGTCCGCCGGCAACCGGTCCAAGTTCGCCGCGATCCGGTCGAACGGAATGCTCGAGTCGCTGCCCGGAATGTCTCCCGCGTACGGAACGTGGACGTTGACGAGGACGAAGTCCTTCACTTGCAACATCGCGTGAAGCTCAGTCGCCGTGATGTCACGGTACGCAACGATCGGGGGCTGGCCGGCGTTCGCCGCGCCGGCCGTCGTGGCCCGGCCGCACGCCGCGATCACTACGGCACCTATGAGAAGTCCTTCCACGTAGGCACGACGTTCGAGCAAAGGTCTCATGGCGAGCATCGGTCGGTCCCGTGCAAGTGCACGGCTCATCTTATCGCCCTCGCCCGCGGCCGGGGGGCTCTTAAGTCGACCCTCATGCTCGACTGAGCTGGATTTCATGTTCCGATCGACCTGTCCTACACCCAGCCAAACCGTAGGAGCGTGCGATTGGCCCGCCAGGCGAAGAGCGCCCCGAACGCAATCAGCGTGACGGTCAGTCCGGCGCTGAACCGCCCGTACACCTGCATTCCCAACACGATCGTGGTGATCACCAGGAACAGGCAAACCGTGGCGAGCCGCTTGCGCCGCACGCGGTAGGGCTTGAGTCGGGCGGCCAGGTCCGGCGCGGGGGTGCTGTCAGCGGTCACGCTTGCCAGGATGCTCTCGATCTGCGGCTGCAGCCGGAGATGCACGTAGGAAAGCAGCGTCACCAGCGTGAACAGCAGGACCGTCTTGACCAAGAGGACCCAGTTGCCCCACAAGGCCGTAATGCCCAGCGGTCCAGCGACCAGCATCAGCACGCCCGTAGCCAGCACGGTGCCCTGGAACACGAAGCACCGGGTGGCGCCGCGCCGGATGATGTTCTCCATATACCGGTCGGCGTGGTACTGGAATGGAACGCCCAGCAGCGCCCGCTCGTTCACCACGATGAGGTTGAATAGTGGGATCGCCATGAATACGAAGCTCAGCACGTGCAGGAACTTCAGTACCGCGTACGCCGATGCCATCGTCATCGTCCTTCCGCGTTCAAAACGTGAGCACCTGATCCGCCCACAGCGTCCAGTCCGTCAGCTGCTCGAGGGAGCTGCGCCGCGTTCCCCCCACCAAGTCAGCGTCCTTCAAGCCCCGCGCGTCCATGCAGCTGCCGCACACGCCAACCTCACCGCCATGTTGGATCACGACGGTCAGCATGTGATTGAGGTTGTACCAACCGCGTGGGACTGCCTGCCCCGCCTTGGCGCATCCGGCGGCGTCACCCATGAGGAACACGCGCACGGCCTCGCCGTCACGCTTCGCCAGCGCGCCCGCGAGTCGCAGGCCGTTGTAGCTGCGTTCGGTCCCGTAGGGCGGATCGTTGAGAATCAGCAGAGTCTTCACGCGGCGGCACTCCCGGTTTCACCGCTGAGGGCGACGGCCAGCCCGCGGGAACGCCAGTCGGGAAGTCCATCTTCCAGCCGCCACGCCTTGAACCCATGGGCCGAGAGACGGGCAACCGCTTCGACGGCGAGGACGCAGTAGGGCCCTCGGCAATAGGCGACGATGTCGCGGTCCCTGGGGAGTTCGGCGAGCCGCTGTTCGAGCTGGCCGAGCGGCACCGATACTGCACCGGGGATGTGGCCTGCCCGGTACTCCTCGGATGGCCGGACGTCCAGCAGCGTCACTTCTCCACGCAGCACGCGGCCGATCAGCACGTCCCGATCCACCGGCTCCAACACCCCCCGTGCCCTGAGAAAGTCGCGTGCGAGTCGCTGGATCTCATCGAGCCGCGCCTCGGCCAAGAGCCGTAGGGCCCGGTAGAACTCGGCCACTCGGTCATCTGGCAGGCGATAGGTCACGTACAGGCCGCGCTTCTCCGCTTCCACCAGGCGAGCCCGGCGGAGGAGTTGAAGGTGTTGCGAAGTGTTCGCGACCGACTGGCCGGTCAACCGGGCGAGGCGCTCCACGGTGTACGGACCTTGCGACAGGAGATCCAGCAGCTCGAGCCGGCGCGGGCTGGCAAGTGCCTTCCCGATCCGCGCGAGCTGCTGGTAGATCGCGTCCTTGAATCGCCGGGGCCCTGGCTTGGGC
>JACQHC010000069.1 GCA_016199245.1 Gemmatimonadota bacterium
CGCGGAATGCCGAGCACCCGGAACCGATCCCCGGCCGCCGCCGTCCGCATCACCTCGGCTCCTCTCGTCCCCGCCACGAAGATCATCCGCCGGGGACCGGCGGCGACCTCGTCGCCGTTGTCGTCCAGGACTGTCGCGAGCGCGATGTAGCCGTCCTGGACCTGCGCCGGATCGTGCGTCAGCTCGATGTCGAACTCGACATAGTTGTACCTCAGCTTGCCCGACCGCAGCGAGATGCCGGAACTGGAAGCCTTGATCGTGACCTTGCGCTGGTCGAAGTACGGAAACGCAACGTCCGCCGCGTACGCCGTGTAACCGGCGATGGGGATGAACGAGCCGGTCAGATCCAACTGGTTGATGCGGCTTGCGGGATGGATCTCGAAGGAGTGATCCGGGTTGGTGTGATCCGGCTCGAACGGATTGCTGCCGCCCTGCGTCTGTTGCTTCGCGGGATGCTCGAACCACAGCCGCCAGGCGCCGCCGATCTGGATGTCGCCGTCGTTCTCCTCGGCCGCAACGATGGCCTGCCCGGCCGGCCGCTGCGCCGCGAGCCCGGCGTTCACCACCTCGGCCACGAACGGCAGCCCGATCCCGCTCGAGACGCCGGAGAAATGAATGTCGCCATCGTCGCCACCCTGCGCCGCAACGTTTCGGTCACGGCCTTCGCGAACACCGTGCCCGGCACGTAGGACGGCATCCGCTCGCCGTCCTTCAGGGTGCGCACCAGCGGGTGGTCGAAGTACGCCTTCGTGACGGCGGGATCGGCTGCGGCTTCCTCCCCCAGCAACCGGCGGGTCCCACTCTCCAGCATCCGGCCGCGCAGATTCCACAGCTGCGCGATCCACTCCATGAAGGTGGTGCAGATCAAGGCGAGCAGCAGGTACACGAATGCCAATCCGATCACGACGTCGAGGATCGCCAGGCCTGTCATGAGGTCTCTCCCGTGCTCCCGTCAGTCTCGCACCCAGCCACAGCCGCCACAGCCCGGGCACTGTTTGCCCGGGATCGTACCGTCGCCCTTGCACTGGCCGCATTTGGTCGGAGGGTCCGCCACGCGGACGTGGCCGTCGCCGCCCCGGCAACGATGCTTGGGCCCTTACGACGTCCGCCCGCGCACCAGCGAGTCCACGATCGCACAGATCGCCCGCACCGCCCGCGAGTTCGCCGGCATCCGCTCCCGGGCGGTAGGGTCGTCGACCGCCTCCAGCCGCTCGAGCAGCCGCTCCAGCTCCCGGCCGCTCTCGGTCAGTTGCCAGCTCACGTCGCTCCGTTCCCCGTCCCCGAGCGCGGTGGGGTCCTTCAGCACCGCCTGGAGCTGCTCGATCCGCGACGTGGCGAGATGCTTCGCCGCCGTCACCTCCTCGACCAGCTTGCGCGCGGCCTCGCGGTGGATGTCCGCCCCCACCAGCCGCGTGAACCCCACGCCGAGGCGGCTGCGCCAGAACTTGAGCCACCACTCGCCGGCGATGTTCAGCCGCCGTCGCGAGTAGCCCCAGCCCACCATGGACGCAGCCGTGGCGATCAGGACGCCGGCCGCCCCCGTACCGAGCCCCAGCGTTCGATCGGTCCCCGGCACGAAGATGAGCAGGGTTCCGGCGACCACGAGCGCGAATCCCGCCCATGCCGCCCGCCGCGCCCCGCGCGCGAACCGCTCCACGTTCCTGCCGTACTCGAACTCGCGCCGCTCGCGGTCGCGTGCCAGATCCACGCTCAACGCGTGGAGTATCTCGGCGTGCGCATGTCCGGCCCTGAGCACCCGCCGCGTGATCGGCAACAGATACAGCGCGGTGCTCAGCGCCGTGAGGCCGAGGAACGCCGCCGCCCCCGCCGCGATGTTCCACTCGCCGCCCCAGGCGCCGGTGATGAGGAGATACACCGCGATCACCACCAGGCCGGTGAGCCCGCGGCTCGACTCCGACAGCCGCCGCATGCGCTCGACGAACACGTCCAGCGCCACCGCGAGGCCGCGCCGCTGCAACTCGGGTGAGCGGGCCAGCGCGTCGGCGAGATCGTCGCCGTGGTCGAACCGCCGATCGGGGTTCTTCTCAAGACAGCGGTCGATGGCCTGGGAATACGTGAGATCGAAGTGCTCCCCGTGGATGGCGAGCGGGGGCGCCTGCGCCGAAAGCTGCTGCACGTAAATGTCCTGGGCCGTGGGCCCGTCGAACGGCACGCGGCCCGTTACGGCGTAATACCCCGTGACGCCCAGGGCGTAGACGTCGCTGCGGGCATCGCCCCGCTTGCCGTGCACCTGCTCGGGACTCATGAACTGCGCGGTGCCGGCGACGACGCCGGCCGGCACGATGTCCGGCTTCGCGCGCAGGAACGCCACGCCGAAGTCCATCACCACCGCCCGCTCCGTCCTGGTCTCGATCATGATGTTGTCGGGCTTGAGATCGCAGTGCACGACGCCGCGACCGTGCGCGTATCCCACGGCGCGCGCCACGTCGTGCAGGATCCAGGTCGCGTCCTCGACCGAGAGCGGCCCACGCTCCACGCGCTGGGTGAGCGTCTCCCCCTCCACGTAGGCCATCGTGAAGAAGAGGAACTCGCCGGCCTCTTCGACCGCGTGGATGGGAACGATGTTGGGATGGGACAGGCCGGCCGCCGTCCGCGCTTCGCGGAACAGCCACTCCCGCTGGGTGGGGTCCTGCGCGAGGTCGGGCGGCAGGACCTTCAGGGCCACCGGACGTTCCAGCGCGATCTCGTAGGCGAGGTACACCACACCCATCCCGCCGCGTCCCAGCTCGCCCACGATGCGGTAGCGTTCGGCGAGAGCGTCCCGCAGCCGGTCCAGCGGGTGCCGATGCTCGGCCACGATGCCCCGAGGTTGCAGCGCCAGGGGGAGTCCGTCAAGCACAAGGGCGTTGGCGTTCAGCATGGTTCCTCCTGTCGAGCGCGGCTGGTCATGCTCGGCCCTTCCTGCTTTGTGCTCCGTTCATAGACCGCGCTCGGGAATCGAACCCGGGGCCTGAGGGAGTGCGCCCGTCCACTCTGTTGGTCCTCAGCCCACCGCAGTAAGCCCCCGCTCCCGCAGTGATCGCCAGACCGCGCGCGGTGACCGTCATCCGACTACAACACCAGGGTGACCGTGGCGCTGGGCTGCCCGATGCCCGCCTTGTTCACGGCGATCACCCGATAGTCGAGCTCGACGCCGCGCGGCTGATTGCTCATCAACTGCTCGGTATCGGTGGACGTGCCGGCTTCCTCCCAGCCCGTGCCGTCCTTCTTGCGCTGGATGCGGTAATACGCGGGCACGCCCCCGTCCGCGGGCGGGTGCCAGCGGAGGATGGCCCAGGTATCGCCCTCGGACACGATCTGGATGTCCCGCACCTCACCCGGCGGCTCGAGCGAGGCGTTGGGGCGGCGACGGCCCCAGCCGAGCTTCGAGAGCTTCTCCGGCTGGCCGCGGGCCATGTCCTCGGCGTAGCGGAGATCGGTCTTCATCCCCTCGACCAGCTCCTCCAGCGCGGCGTCCTTCACCGCGTGCCGCTCGCGCGAGGCGTTGTCGCCGGCAACGGCCGCACCCAGCGCGGCGTTGTACCGGTCGAGTCGCGCCTGGAGCTCGGTCAGGGACACTGGCGGCGCCGGGAAGTCGTCGCCCGCCTGGGCGAGCCCCTGCACCATCACCAGGGCCAGGGCCGCGATTTCGGCCTCAGTCTGTGGGAATTTCATCATGGTTCTCCTCTGGGGAACGTGGTGGTTGACGTCGCGGACCGGGTCAGGGGCGCCGCGACGGGGAGTTCGACGCGGCGGCTGGCCAGGTCGCCGCGACGAGACATCGTTGTGGCCGGTTTAAACGACGGTCTTGACGCTTCGGATGGTCGTTTCGACGCTTCGACGGGACGTTTCGCGGCTTCGAAACGACGATTCGATCCGTGAAAAAGGGCTTACGACGCTTCGAAGTCGGGTTTCGCGATTCGAAGTCCCGTTCCGACGCTGCGAAACGGCGTCTGGAAGTATTGAAATCGTCGATCGAAGCATCGAAACGGCGTTTCGCAGCTTCGAAACGATCGTTTGAAGCGTGGGAACGACGATTCGAGGTGGCTCTCCGGCGCTCCGGTGCGCGCGGCGGGCGGCCGTAATCCGTGATGCGACAATCAGTTAGGCCTTCCGGCTCCGGACGACGCCGGCTCATCGGGTTGCCCTGCCGATCAGGATTCCGGCGCCCGCGGCCCCGAGCAGGCCCAGCGTGGAGCCAAGCCGAATGCGTGGTTTCCGGAGCTCGGCCACGTAGCGGCCCGACAGGTCCTGGTAACCCGCGTGGGCCGCCTGATATCCCGTCTCGTACGCCCGGGTCGCAGCGGTCTGGAGCTGGAGGATCGAGTCCTGGAGCGCGGCGACCGCGAGCCTGAGCGAATCCACCGCCAGCAGCTGGTCCTTCTGATCGCGCCACGATTGGGCGTTGGCGTGGTCGATCACGAACGTCTCGGCGAACCAGGCCGGCACCACCAGAGACTCGATGCCGAGCGTGTCCCCGTCGCCAGGCCCGAGCGCCACGGTGGTGAGGCCCCACGCCGAGTCGCCCAGCTCGGGGAACGCGACGCGGAGCCGGTCCTGGAGGGCACCCACGGTACGGATCTGGCGCACGGCGAGCTGGGCGGCGGAGCGGCGGCGCTCTAGGGCGGCCGCGGAGTCGCGGCGCCGGTTGGCCTCGGTCTCGACGGTGTGGCGCTGGACCGTGAGCGCTGCCTGCCGCTGCTCGCCGCGCCCCACCTCGAGGATCAGTGAGTCGCGCTGGCCGGCCAGGCGCGCGGCGTCCGCCCGCGCCTCCTGGATCGCGCGCCGGTCGCCGCCCAGGGCGTATCCCACGAGGGCGATCGCGACGCCCGCGACCAGGACCCATCCCACCGCATTACGCAGCATGGCGCACCTCCAGGACGTCGTCGCGCACGGGGAGGATGCCGAGGGCGCGGGCGATGGCCCGGACCTCCGCGGCGTCGCCCTGGACCATCCGGTAGCCGATGGTCCGCGCGCCCGCCGGCGGCTCGGTGAGCTGCACGTACGTGCCCCGGCGCTCGAGCTCCATGAGCAGCGCCTTGACCAGACTGCCGGCCGCCGTGGCCATCCGGTCCAGGCGGCGCACGTTCTCCTGGAACAGCGCGAGGAGGTCGCGGTGGTTGAGCGGCGCCGGTTGATCGGCCGCCCCATGGGGCGTCACCGCCGTGGGTTTGAGCCGCGCGAGTTGCTCCAGCGCCGTCCACAGGCCGGGGTCGGGCGCGGGGTCGGTCTTGTCGGAGCGCACCATGGCGTGGCCGATGACGCCGCGGAAACCGGCCAGGACCTCGCCGTAGTAGTCGAACGGCCGGTCCGGGTAACGGCGCGGGATGGAGAACCGGGTACAGAGCTCGTCCACCAACCGACCGAGCGAATCGAGCTGCGCTGCTTCGTAGCGATCGAACCAGCGGTAGCCGCGGTAGTCGCCGCCTGAGTCGAACGCGTCGTCCCTGGGCTTTCTGGTGCGGGGCGAGATCGAGCCGAAGCAGTACAGCTCGCCCTCCCGCTCGATCAGGGCGCCTTCGCTGGCGATCTCGATCCCGATGAACCGTTGCTCGAAGCGGATCCGGGCGGCGGGGGTCCACCCCGCCAGCCCGAACTGGTAGGCCCAGGCGGCGGGGTCGAACGTCTCGAACACGGTGCCGTCCCGGTCCACGATGTAGGCCGTGCCGACCAGCCGAGGCGTGCGGCCGGCGCGGCCGTCCGCGCGCCACAGCTCGAAGGTGTCGCGGGCGCTGCCGCCCACCGTGTGGTGGATGGCGATGCCGGATTTCCGCCGGGCTCCCGGCACGTACTGCGAGGCTGGCAGGCGCAGACTCCGGTCGATGGGCACGGCCATGGATGAATCTCCTTCCCCTACTGTTCTATTACCCGTTTCGTCCGATTCCTTTAAACCGGGGGGGGGTGGCCGCCGGACGGCGGGCCGTATATTGGCGCCTGATCCGACCGGCTCCCGCTGGTAGGGCGGGTCGGGACAGCGGATCAACTCGAGGTCGTGATGGCCGCGGAAGATCTGAAGTCGGAGGCGTTTCCGCCCACGCGGCGGTCGGTCGTTCAGGCCCTGGGGAGCGCTGACGGGGACGTCAGGCAACGCGCGTTCGACACGCTGGTGCGCGC
>JACQHC010000080.1 GCA_016199245.1 Gemmatimonadota bacterium
GAGGCCACCACGACGGCGCTCGCCCCGTCGTTCATGCCAGGCGCATTCCCCGCCGTCACCGTCCCGCCCGCTTCGAAGGCAGGTTTCAGGGCGGCGAGCGCCTCGAGCGACGTGTCTGTGCGCGGCGACTCGTCCTTGTCGACCACCGTGGAGCCTTTCTTGCTCGGGATCTCGACCTTCACGATCTCCTCGGCAAACCGGCAGGCCTCCGTGGCGGCCACGGCCTTCTGATGGCTTTGGAGCGCGAAGCGGTCCTGCTCTTCCCGCGTGATGCCGGCCTTGCGCGCGGTGTATTCGGCATGGCTGCCCATGTGCGAGTCGCCGAACGCGCACCACAGCCCGTCGTGGATCACGCCGTCCACGAGTTGCTGGTGGCCGAACTTCACACCGCCGCGCATCCCGAAGACGTAGTGCGGCCCGTTCGACATGGATTCCATGCCCCCCGCCACGATGCACTGCGCGTCACCGGCCTTGATCGCTTGCGCCCCGAGCATCACGGCCTTGAGGCCGGAGCCGCACACTTTGTTCACTGCGAACGCCGCGACCGAACCGGGAAGCCCGGCGCGCAGCGCGGCCTGCCGCGCCGGCGCCTGCCCAGCTCCGCCCTGGAGCACGTGCCCCATGATGACCTCATCCACGGCGGCCGGCTCGATCCCGGCGCGTTTGATGGCCTCACGGATGGCAACCGCGCCCAGGTCGGGCGCTTTGAGCCCGCTCAAGCCGCCCAGGTAACGGCCGATGGGAGTTCGGGTGGCGGAGAGAAGGACGGGCCTACGATCCAGATCGGTCGGCTTCACGGTGATCGTTTCTCCGTTACCCGTTGTCCGTTATCCGGCCAGTCACCGGAGTCACGCCCCTGTACGGAGTACGGACAACGGATAACGGACCACTGAAAACGTGTGAAGGCAACTTAAAGGTAGCCCGGGAGGCACTCAAGGCTCCAGCGCGCGTGAGGCGATCGCCGCGCGGAGTCGCTCAATGAACTCCGCGACCGGCACGATGTCCTGTTTCTTCCCCGCCCCGCGCACCCGCACCGCCACCGTTCCCTGCTCCACCTCACGCTGCCCCACGACCGCCATATACGGCGCCTTCATCAGCTCCGCGTCGCGGATCCGGTAGTTCAACGTGTCGTTGCGATCGTCGAGCACCGAACGGATACCCGCCGCCCGCAGCCGCTCGTGGAGGCGGCGGGCCGCCTCGACCTGCCCTTCCGCGATGGGCAGCACGCGCACCTGCTCGGGCGAGAGCCACAGCGGGAAGGCCCCTGCGAAGTGCTCGATCAAGAGCCCCACGAACCGCTCGATCGTGCCGAAGATCGCCCGATGCATCATCACCGGCCGATGCGGCCGATTGTCAGTCCCGGTGTATTCCAGCTGGAAGCGCTCGGGCAGCTCGTAGTCGAGCTGCAGCGTCGTCCCCTGCCATTCGCGCCCGATCGCGTCGCGCACCTTGACGTCGATCTTGGGACCGTAGAACGCGCCGCCTCCCACATCGAGACCGTAGGTGAGCCCGCGCCGCTCGAGCGCACGCGACAACGCCTGCTCCGCGGCCGCCCACTGCTCGTCGCTGCCCAGCTTCTTCTCCGGCCGCGTTGCCAGGTCCAGCCGGTACTGGAGGCCAAAGACCTTGCCGAGGATGAAATCGGTGAGGTCCAGCATGCCGAAGATCTCGTCTTCGATCTGGTCCTCGCGGCAGAAGATATGGGCGTCGTCCATCGTGAGACCGCGCACGCGCAGCAGGCCGTGCAGCGTGCCGGACAGCTCGTTGCGATAGACGTTGGCGACTTCGGCCAGGCGGAGCGGCAGGTCGCGGTAGGAGCGCTGGCGCGAGGCGTACACCAGGATGTGCAATGGGCAGTTCATCGGCTTGACCCGATACCGCACCTCCTCGGCCTCACCGGCCGCTGCCGCCATGGCCGGGTACTGGTTGTGCTCGTACCACGGCAAGTGCCCGGAACGACGGAACAGCTGCTCCCGCGTCACGTGCGGCGTGTACACGAGGTCGTAGCCGCGCTTCAGCACCTCGTCCTCGATCAGCCGCCGGAGCTGAAACTGAATGACCGCCCCTTTGGGGTGCCACAGAATGAGGCCCGGCCCCACGTCTTCCTGGATGCTGAACAGATCGAGCTGCCGGCCGAGCGTGCGGTGGTCCCGCTTCTCGGCCTCTTCGCGGCGGCGCAGGTCCGCTTCCAGCGCGTCCTTGGTGAAGTACGCGGTGCCGTAAATGCGTTGCAGCATCTGGCGCCGGGAATCGCCGCGCCAGTAGGCGCCGGCCGCGTGCAGCAGCTTGAAGTGCTTGAGGCGGCCCGTGCTGGGCACGTGCGGCCCGCGGCACAGGTCCACGAACGGGCCGTCGGTGTATACGGAGATGACGTCGTCGTCGCCCAGTTCCTCCAGCCGCTCCAGCTTGAGCGGATCGTCCTTGAACCGTCGCCGGGCCTCCTCGCGGTCCACCTCGTCCCGCACGAATGGGAAATCGGCTTTCACGACTTCCCGCATGCGCTCCTCGATGCGCGGGAGATCCTCGGGCGTGAACGGGCGCCCCACGTCGAAGTCGTAGTAGAAGCCGTCGTCGATGGGCGGGCCAAAGCCGATCTGTGCCTGCGGGAACAGTTGGCGGACGGCGGTTGCGAGGACGTGCGCGCCGGAGTGCCGCAACACCCACAGCGCATCTGGCGATTCCTCGGTGAGAATCTCGAGTGGGGCGTCCGCCACCAAAGGCCGGGACAGATCGCGCACTTCACCATCCACGCGCGCGGCAATCGCGGCCTTGGCGAGCCGCGGCCCGATCTGCTGGGCCACCTCGCGCGCCGTCGTGCCAGCGGGGACCGTGCGTTCCGAACGGTCCGGAAGAATGAGCCGGATTTCGCGTGTCATGGGATGTCCTTATAATACCCTAAATGCTGGCGTCGCTTGACGCTAGCGCTGTCAGAATCCACCGAGGAGGAGCACGGGTGCGTGAGTCGCGCCATGAGCCCGGCATGCTGGGCATCGCTCTCGCCGCCGCCGCCGGTTTCGGCGCCGGGTTGGTGGCCGGGTTGGTCGCGGGCGAGCTGCTCGGCGACCTCAATGCGGAACGGGTGCAGCACATGGTGCGGCGGCTCGGAACGGAGCGGCAAGAACCCCGCGCGCCCGCCGACATCGAGCGGGCAGTGGTCGATGCGCTCGCGGCGTCGCCCGTGACGCGGGGGCTTCCCATCCGCGTGCGCGCCATTGACGACGGCCTTCTGGAGCTGACGGGCCGCGCGCCTTCGGAAGAGACGCGACTTCGGGCCGGAGAGATCGCCCGCCGCGCTACCGGCGGCGACGTCGTGGTCAACCGGATCCTGGTGCGGGAAGGCGCCCGGGCGTGACCTGCCGACGGCCCGCCATCGCCCCTCATCGCCCATCCTCGCCCGTCATCGCCCCGCAGTCGACTACGAGTCAGCGGCCGTGAGGACGGCTCTTCCCCCGCAATACGATCCCACGGCCGTCGAGGCAATCGTCTATGCCCGATGGGAGGATGCGGCAGTGTTCCGCCCCGAGTCCGCCCCTCCCGGCGCGCGGCCCTACGTCATCGTCATCCCGCCGCCCAACGTCACCGGCGTCCTGCACATGGGTCACGGCCTCAACAACACCATCCAGGACGTCATCATCCGGTTCGAGCGCATGCGCGGCCGCGCCACGCTCTGGTTGCCGGGCACCGACCACGCGGGCATCGCCACGCAGAACGTCGTGGAGCGGATGCTCGCCCGCGAGGGGAAAACGCGCGACGACCTCGGCCGCGAGGCGTTCGTCGCGCGCGTGTGGGAGTACGTCCGGCAAACGGGCGACACCATTCTCGAACAGTTGCGGGCGATCGGCGCCTCCTGCGACTGGACACGCACCCGCTTCACATTCGACCCGGCGTACTCGGCCGCCGTCCGGCACGTGTTTGTCACGCTGTGGGAGCAAGGGCTGATCTACCGGGGCCATCGCATCATCCACTGGTGCCCGCGGTGCCTGACATCGCTGTCCGATGAGGAGGCGGAGTTTCAGGAGACCGAGGGGAGGTTGTACTACATCCGATACCCGCTCATGGCGGCAGAGGCGGCAGGAGCGGCAGAGGCGGCAGAAAGCCGGCAGTGCTCCGCTGCCGCCCCTGCCGCGTCTCCCGCCCCTGCCTTCGTCGTCGTCGCCACCAGCCGCCCGGAAACCATGCTCGGCGACACCGCTGTGGCCGTCCACCCGGAGGCCGCCAAGACCCGGTGGACGATCGGGCAGCGCGTGCGCCTGCCCCTGACCGCGATCGAGCTGCCGATCGTCGTGGATGCAGCCGTGGATCCGGGATTCGGCACCGGCTTCGTGAAGGTCACGCCCGCGCATGACGCCACCGATTTCGAGATCGGCGGGCGACACGGTCTTGCGACGCCCGTCGTGATGGATCCGGAGGCCCGCATGCGGGACCCCGGCGACGCCGCCGGGCGCCGCGTGCCGGCTGAACTGGAGGGCGTGGACCGGCTGGCGGCCCGGGAGTGGGTCGTCAAGCGGCTCCGGTCAGAGGGCCTGCTGGAGAAGGTCGAGCCGCACCACCACGCGATCCGCCGTTGCTATCGCTGCGACACGGTGGTCGAGCCGCGTCTGTCGGACCAGTGGTTCGTCCGCATGGAGCCGCTGGCGAGGCCCGTGCTCCAGGCCTATCGCGCGGGCCGTCTGCGGTTCGTTCCAGAGCGCTGGGGAGGCGTGTACGAGAACTGGCTGGCCAACATCCGCGACTGGAACATCTCACGCCAGCTGTGGTGGGGCCATCGCATTCCCGTGTTCACGTGCGAGGCGTGCGGCGAGGTGTGGGCCGACCGAACCGACCCGCCGCGATGCCGCAAGTGCGGCGCCTCACGCCTCCAGCAGGACCCCGATGTCCTGGACACGTGGTTCTCGTCCTGGCTCTGGCCGTTCGCCACGCTCGGATGGCCGGAGACGACGCCCGATCTCAAGCGGTTCTATCCCGGTCACACGCTCGTCACGGCTTCGGAAATCATCTTCTTCTGGGTGGCCCGGATGGAGATGGCGGGCTACCACTTCCTGGGCACGCAGCCGTTCCACACGGTGGTGATCAACGGAACGGTGCGCGACAATCTGCACCGCCGCATGTCCAAGTCGGCCGGGAACGGGATCGATCCGCTTGAGGCCGTGACGCGCTACGGCGCGGACGCCCTGCGCTTCACCCTGACTGCGGGGGCGCCGGTCGGGACCGACCTGACCATGGACCCGAACGACCTCGACACCACGTTCGGCGCCGGGCGGAATTTCGCCAACAAGTTATGGAACGCCTGCCGGCTCATCCTATCGGCGCTGGACGACGCGCCCGCCCCGCTCGAGGCTGGAGCCGCCCTCGAGCTCGCCGACCGGTGGATCCTCTCGCGGGCGCAGCGGGCGGTCACCGCGGCCACGGATGCACTCGATCGATTCCGTCTGAGCGACGCCGCCGGCGCCGTCTATCATTTCGTGTGGGACGAGCTGGCCGATTGGTACCTCGAGCAGGTGAAGCCGAGGCTGTATGGTTCGGCGCCCGGAGGCGACGCGGCGAAAAGCGTGCTGGTATCCGTGCTCGATACCGCCCTGCGCCTCCTCCACCCCGTGATGCCGTTCGTGACAGAGCAGTTGTGGGAACAGCTCCCGGGAAAACGCGAGCCGTTGCTCGCGGCCGCGGCCTGGCCTCAGCCCAACAGCGCCTGGCTCGACGACGAAGCCGAGGACCGCTTCGCGCGCGTCCAGGCCCTCGTGAACGCCGTGCGATCCGTGCGGGCGGAGTACGGCGTCCCCCCGTCGCGCCCGGTGCGGGCGTTCGTCCGGCCAGGCAGCGCCGCCTCGCTCGACGCGTTCACGGCCGAACGCGGCACGGTGGAACGGCTCGCCAAGATCATCGATCTCCGACTCGACGGCGGGGCCTCGTCAGAAGCGGGCGCGCACGCGGTGCTCGAGGACGGAACGGACGTGTTCGTACCGCTGGGCGACGCGATCCACGTGAAGCAGGAGTGCGAGCGACTGCGCCGAGAGCTGGATCGTTTGGAGGGCCAGCTCGAGGCGCTCGCGGCTAAGCTCGCCAACCCGCAGTTCGCATCCCGCGCGCCGGCGGAAGTCGTGGCGCGCGAGCGGGCCAGGGAGCAGGCCTGGCGCGAGCAGCGAGAGATCCTGGCGGCCAAACTCAAATCGCTCGGCTGCTGACCAGTGGCCAAACGGTGCCGGATGACGGCAGGCGACAGGGGGCGACAGGGGGCGACGAAGGACGACGCCGCACCACCGCCCTCGATCCCAACGGGCGCTGCTGTCGTCCCCCGTCGGCCCTCGTCGCCTCTCGTCGCCCTCATGGTCATCGCGTGCGCCTCCGTCCAGCCGCCCCCCGGCGGCCCCCCCGACTCCTCGCCGCCCGTCCTGCTCGGCGTCTCGCCGGACTCCGGAGCCGTGGTCGAGGGCTGGCGCGATCCGCTGGTGCTCCAGTTCGATGAGGTCATTGACGAGCGCTCGGGCGGCGGGCTCGAGCGGCTCATCTTCGTATCGCCCGTGCCCAGGTCCGTGGACATCGACTGGCGCCGCAGAGCCATTGCCGTGCGGCCGGCGGGCGGCTGGCGCGCGGGTACCACGTATCACGTGACACTCGAGCCCGGCGTCGTGGATCTGCGCGGCAACCGTCTGACCACCGGGAAGACCGTCATCTTCAGCACGGGCGGACCTCTGCCCGTCGCCGCCGTGACCGGCACCGTCGTAGACTGGGAGGCGAGGCGGCTGCAGCCGCGCGCGCTGGTCCAGGCGGTACTGCTGCCGGACTCCCTCACCTACGTGGGCGCGGCGGATTCGAGCGGGGCCTTCCACCTGGGCGCGCTGCCCCCCGGACGGTACCTCGTCGCCGCCGTCGTGGACGCCAACAACAACAAGCGGCGGGATGGGCGCGAGTCGTTCGATTCCGCGACCATCCAGCTGGATTCGCTGATCGAGCACACCTTCTGGGCGTTCCGGCACGACACCGTGGGCCCGTCGCTGTCCCGGGCCACGCTGGTGGACAGCCAGGCCGTACGGCTCGACTTCTCTCAAGCCCTGCCCCCCACACAACCGGATAGCGGGACCGTGAGCGTGCTCGAGCTACCCGATTCCCAGCCGCTGCCCGTGAAAGCCGTGTGGCTCGAGTCCGCCTACGACTCCGTGCACGGAACCACCCGGGCCGCCGCGCGTCCATCGCCGGCAGATACCGCGGTGCCGGACACGCTGGGACTGGAACGCGGGGGCGTCGCTCCACCACCGGCCGCCGGCGTCGCGCCGCCCACGACGCCCGATCTCCCGCCGCGCGTGGCGGCTCCGCCCGCCGCCGGCCGCGCTGCGCCGGCGGACACGGGACGGGTCGCGCAGATCCTCCAGGGACGACCGCGCCTCAGCACCGGCCTCGTGGTGGAACTCGACACGGCGCTCACCGCGGGATCGCGCTACGTCGTTGTCGCCGCGGCCGTCAACCTCAACGGCGCTCGGAACACGTCCCGCACGTTGCTGATCGTTCCGGCGCGCGCCGAGGCCCCGCCCAGGTGACGGACCGGCGCACGCGGCTCCCGGCCGTTCACGCGCTCGCCACGGAGGCCGCGCGCTCGGGTGTCGGCGTCGAGGCTCCCCGCGCCGTGGTCGTCGCCGCCATCAGAGAGGTCCTGGCCGCCGCGCGCGCGGCGGGCGGCGAGCCGCCGCCGGATGGGTGGATGGCCGCGGTGTCGCGCCGGTTGGCCCTGCGCGAGCGGCCGTCGCTCACACGTGTGATCAACGCCACGGGCGTCGTGCTCCACACCAACCTGGGTCGAGCCCCGCTCGCCGCCGCCGCGACGACCGCGCTCGCGGAAGCGGCCGGGTACTCGACGCTGGAGTACGACCTCGAAGATGGCACGCGGGGGTCGCGCCAGGACCACGTGCGAGACCTCCTCTGCGAGATCACCGGCGCCGAGCACGGCCTCGTGGTGATCAACGCCGCCGCGGCTCTGCTGCTCACGTTGAACACCCTGGCGGACGGCGGCGAGACCATCGTGTCGCGCGGCGAGCTCGTCGAAATCGGCGACGCGTTCCGCATCCCGGACATCTTGGCCAAGAGCGGCACGGTCCTGGTCGAGGTCGGAACCACGAACAGCGTTCGGAGACGCGACTACGAGGCGGCGCTGTCGCCTCGCACGCGCTCGGTGCTCAAGGTCCACCGATCCAACTTCCAGGTCACGGGCTTTACCGGCGAGGCCGCGCTCGCGGATCTCGTGGACGCCATGCGCCCCCGCGGCATTCCGGTCGTGCACGACGCGGGGAGCGGTCTCCTGCTGAATCTGGAACCGTGGGGCCTGAGGGGAGAGCCGCTCGTCCCCGCGAGCGTCGCGGCCGGAGCGGTGGTGGTCTTTTCCGGTGACAAATTGCTGGGGGGGCCGCAGGCCGGCATCGTGGTCGGGCCGCGGGACCCAATCGAGCGCGCCGCCCGCAACCCGTTGTTTCGGGCGCTCAGACCCGACAAGGGAACGATCGCCGCGCTGGAGGCCACGTTGCGATTGTACCGTGATCCAGACGCCGCCCTGCGCGACATCCCCGCTCTCGCGATGCTGACCGCGGACGCGAGCGCGCTGCGCCGGCGCGCCCGGCGGCTCGCCCGACTGATCGGCCAGGCAACGACGATCCCCGGCTCCTCGTCCGTCGGCGGAGGAGCCTTCCCGGAGGCCGACCTCCCCACGACACTCGTGGCGCTCGAGCCCACGTCGTGTGACGGTTTCCTGGCCGCGCTCCGGCAGCACCAGCCACCAGTGATTGCGAGGGCAGCGGAAGGCCGTGTGCTGCTTGACGTGCGGACCATCGCCGACGCTGAGTTCGCCATCGTGGCTGAAGCGATCAGGAAGGCCCGGGAGGCGACTGCGTGACCGTCTGGTCCGACACCGCCCCGATGCGCGTCGCCGTGCTCGCCTCCGGCGGCGGCAGTAACCTCCAGGCGTTACTCGACGCGTGCGACGCGCGCGCTCCGGCCCGCGTGGTGCTGGTCGCCGGCGACAAGGCCGCAGCCAGGGCGCTCGAACGCGCCCGCCTGGCAGGCGTACCCACCGCCGTCATTCGTGATCCCGCCAGCGCGGCCGAGATCCTCGAACGACTCCATGCGGCCGGCGCCGATCTCGTGGTGCTCGCGGGGTACCTGAAGCTGGTGCCGGCTGAGGTCGTGCGCGTCTACGCCGGGCGGATCGTGAACATCCACCCTGCGCTGCTCCCCGCATTCGGGGGCCCCGGCATGTACGGCATTCGCGTCCATCAGGCGGTTCTGGCGGCGGGGGCCACAGTGAGCGGCGCCACGGTGCATCACGTAATTGAGGAGTACGACCGCGGCCCGATCATCGCCCAGTGGCCCGTCCCCGTGCGGCCGGGCGACACGCCTGAACTGCTCGCGGCGCGCGTGCTCCAAGTGGAGCACCGGCTGCTGCCCGCCGTCGTGCTCGCCGCCGCCCGGGCAGGCCGCGTTGTGCGGACGACGCCGGCGGGAGAGTTCGGAATGCCGGAGCTGACGGGAGAAGCGTGAGAGGTCTCTTACGTCTTACGCTTTTCAAGCAGCTCTTGCACCGCTAAGCTGAACAAATGCCCCGCGCTCTGATCTCCGTCCACGACAAGACCGGCATCGTGCCGTTCGCTCGCGGGCTTGTGGAATTCGGCTGGGAAATCATCTCCACGGGAGGGACCGCCCGCGTCTTGAAGCAGGCGGGAGTGCCGGTGCTCCCGATCGAAGGAGTCACCGGGTTTCCTGAGATGCTCGATGGCCGCGTCAAGACCTTGCACCCCGCGATTCACGGCGGACTGCTGGCCCGGCGGGCGCTCGCCACACACATGGAAGCGCTCGCGGCGCAGGGCATCACGCCGATCGACCTCGTGGCCGTCAATCTCTACCCGTTCCGGGAGACGATTGCGAAGCCGGGCGTGAGTCGCGACGAAGCAATCGAGCAGATAGACATCGGCGGCCCGTCCATGCTGCGCTCGGCCGCCAAGAACCACGAGAGCGTCTTCGTGGTGGTGGACCCGGCGGACTACGAGCGCGTGCTCGTCGCCCTGCGTGCTAACGCCCCTGTGGAGGTGCTGCGCGGCGAACTGGCGGCCAAGGTGTTCCGCCATACGAGCGCCTACGACGGCGCGATTGGCGCCTACCTCAGTGCGTCGGAGGGAGGCGATAGACTGCCGGCGAGCATCGCCCTGCACCTGGATCGAATCCAGGGGCTTCGCTACGGAGAGAATCCGGAACAGCGGGCTGCGTTCTACCGCGGGCCCGAGGGGGAAGGGCTGGCCGACCTGGAACAACTCCAGGGGAAAGAGCTTTCCTTTAATAACC
>JACQHC010000071.1 GCA_016199245.1 Gemmatimonadota bacterium
GCACGAGGTGGCAGTCGGTCCCGTGCACGCGGGGATCATCGAGCCGGGGCATTTCCGGTTCCAGGCGCACGGAGAAGACGTGCTGTCGCTCGACATCATGCTGGGCTATCAGCACCGGGGCGTGGAGCGCCTGTTAGAGCAGCACACGCGGGAGCGCGCGATCCTCGTTGCCGAGTCCATCGCCGGCGACACGGTCGTGGGGCATTCCGATGCGTATTGCGGGGCGCTCGAGAGCTTGGCTCGTTGCCGTAAATCCCCGCGGGCGCAGGCGATCCGAGGGCTCGCCCTGGAGTTGGAGCGCCTGGCCAACCATATCGGGGACCTTGGCGCGATCGCGGGGGACGTGGCCTTCGCTCCGGCAGCCGCATACTTCGGCCGGATGCGAGGGGAATGCCTCAACCTGCTGATGGAGATTTCGGGAAATCGCTTCGGACGGGGTCTCTCGCGACCGGGTGGGGTGGCGTTCGACGTCGACGGCGCGATGGCCGAAGAGATCGGCGCCCGGGTCGAGCAGCTGCGCGCGGAGATCGAACCCGTGGCGCGATTGTTGTTCGGGAACCCGTCGGTTCAGGCCCGGCTCGAGGGCGTGGGTGTGGTCCCGCGGAAATCCTGCGACGAGTGGGGGTTCGTCGGCCCGGTGGCGCGCGCCTGCGAGGTCTCGCGTGACGTGAGGCTGGACCATCCGTGGGGGATCTATCGGTTCGTGCATGTCCCGGTGGCCACCGCGTGGGCCGGCGACGTCTTCGCCAGGAGCTTGGTGCGGTGGGTGGAGATTCAGCGCTCGCTGGAGTTTGTGCTGGAGCAGTCCCGGGCCCTGCCCAAAGGCCCCATGATGGTGGCATGCGGCGCACCGGCCCCGAACGAGCTGGCCGTCGCCCTCGTCGAGGGATGGCGTGGGGAGATCGCGCACGTGGTTGTGACGGATGAGCGCGGCGCCGTCCGGCGGTACAAGGTGACGGACCCGTCGTTTCACAACTGGCAGGCCCTGGCGCTGGCAGTGCCGGGCAACCAGATGTCCGATTTTCCACTGTGCAACAAGAGCTTCAACCTGTCCTACGCAGGCCACGACCTGTGAGCCGGCACCGGCGTGATGCTTGACCTGCTCAGGGCGCGCCTCGCGCAGGGGGCCCGGACCGTGCCGCTTCCGGTCGCATCGTCCGGCCTGCCAGAACGGTTTCGCGGGCGACCCCTGCTCGATCCCGCCAAGGGCGGCGAAGCGTGCGGCGCGTGTGCGCGCCGATGCCCGTCCGAGTTCCTCACGATCGGCCCCGATGGCCGTCCGCGGCTCGACATCGGCGCGTGCCTGTTCAGCCCGGAGGAGGCCGCGGCCTGTGAGCACGGCGCGGTCCGGTACACCACGGACTACCGCCTGGCCGCGTCGCGCCGGGAGGACCTCACGACCGCAGGCGAAGCGCCCCGCCTCGCGGAGGCGCTCGCGGAGCGGTCGAGGCGCCTGTTTGGCCGATCGCTGCGCCTGCGCTCGGTGTCCGCTGGGAGCTGCAACGGCTGTGAGGCCGAACTGGTGGCGCTGTCCAACGTCGTGTTCGACATGGCGCGATTCGGCATCCAGTTCGTCGCGTCCCCCCGGCACGCGGATGGCGTGGTGGTGACCGGAGCGGTCAGTCGCAACATGGACCTGGCGCTGCGGAAGACCTACGAGGCGGTGCCGGCACCGAAGCTCGTGATCGCCGTGGGCGCCTGCGCCATCAACGGCGGCCCATTCCGCGGCAGCCCCGAAGTGCTGAACGGCGTACCGTCCGACCTACCTGTTGACCTCTGGGTGCCCGGGTGTCCCCCGCACCCGCTGACGGTGCTGGATGGGCTGTTGCGGTTGCTGGGAAGAATCGCGGACGGGGAGCGGTAGGTACGCTGGCGGGCAAAGGGTGGCGGCACGCCGCTCCACCTCCCCTCCAGGCCCTCATTCCGGCAACGACCTGACCTCACCTGCCCACCCGGCGGCCGTTGCTCTATAGTATCCATATGGCTACTTTAGCGCATGGTCCGCTCCTCCCTCGGCGTCAAGCGCCCGCAGGGCGGCCCCGCTCGGGAGCCGCTCTCCTACGTCCTCGGCACCCGCGCCAAGGTCGCGTGCCTTCGTGTGCTCACCGTTGCCGGCGAGCCGATTACGCAGCGGGACGCGGCGCGCCGGGCCGGCATCCAGCACCGCAGCGCGCAGGTGGCGCTCGACGAGCTCGTGGCCCTGGGCGTGGCGCGCCGGATCCAGGGCGGCCGAGACTACCTCGTGAGCGTGAACGACGAGCACTACCTCGTGCCCGCGGTGCGGGAGGTGTTCCGCGCCGAAGGGACGTTCTTCGCCGAAGTGCGGCGACAGGTTGCTGACATGGCGCGGGAGGTCGGTGAAGCCAGGCTACTTTCGGTCGTGTTGTTCGGCAGCGTCGCGCGCGGCGACGACCGGCCCGGCAGTGATCTCGACCTCCTGGTCATTTGTCGCCGTGCGGGGGATACCGAGCCGGTTCTGGAACGGCTCCACGCGTCGAGCCAGACGTTGCGGTCTCGTTTCGGGTATCAGGTGCGTCCACTGGTGTATGGCCTGCCTGCCGCCCGCGGCCGGTGGCGCCAAACAGCGGCGCCCTTGAGTAGCGCGGTCCACGAAGGGCTCGTCCTCCTCGGCACGCCCCTGCGGGAACTCCTGAATGGCCCGCGTTGATCGCGCCAAACAGGTTGACCCCGCCCACGCGGACATGTACGCCGAGGTCGGGCGCCGCCTCCTGCTGGCAGGCAGGGCCATGCTCGAGCGCGGCGATGCCCGACACGCCCCCGCGCTTGCCATCGTGAGCATTCACGCAACGATCGCGTTCGCGGACGCGGTTTGCATTCACGCCGCGGGCAAGAAGTCCACCAGCCCGGACCACGAAGCGGCCGCGCGGCTGTTGCGTTCGGTGGCTGGCCAGCGGCTCCCGAAACCGACGGAACGGACGTTGCAACGGCTCCTCGGCGAGAAGAACCGACTGGAGTATGAGGGCTACGTGGCCACCATGAAGGAAGCGCAGGAGTTGCTACTGCGTGCCGAGCGGTTTGCCGCGTGGGCCGAGGAGGTATTGCTCACCCGCCGAGCGATGAGGTGAGCGCCTTGCGTCGCGGGCCTGCGCCCCCCTTGCACGCTCGGCCGCGCCGAGCGTATGCTCGGCGCATGGACCGGGAGCACACTGCGGGACGCTTGATGTCGCTCGAGGAGTACCTCGCCTTCGAGGAGCGGAGCCCGTTCAAGCACGAGTACGTGGCGGGCGAGGTGTACGCCATGAGCGGCGTCACCACGCGTCACAACCTCATCACGCTCAACATTGCAAGGCACCTCCACGCGGCCACGCGTGCACGCCGCTGCAAACTCTTCGCCACGGATGTCAAGCTGCGGGCCGCGGACCGCGTCTATTACCCCGACGTCATGGTCGCCTGCGGTAAGGCGGCGAACGTGGATCTCATCGTTGAGGCGCCCACGCTGGTGGTCGAGGTGACGTCCCCCGGCACGCGGGCGACCGACCGGCGGGAGAAGCTGGACACGTACCGCCGGATTCCGTCGCTCAGGGTGTACCTCATCGTGGACCAGCGACGGCGGCACGTTCTGGCGTATACCAGGGGTTCGAAGGGCGAGTGGATGAAGGAGGAGTTCAACGGTCAAGGAGAGATCCCGCTTCCTGCGTTGAACACCCGGATCACGATGGATGCGATCTACGAGGGGGTGGACCTCCCGCCGCCCGCCGTCGGGGAAGAGGAGGACGAGTGGGGGGACTACGGGGAGGACGACGGGTCCTCGCCCGTGCTGTAACTCTCAGGGCCCTCGGCGGCTCGTGAAGCCCCGCTCCGTCACAGTCCCCCGCGACTTCGCCCGGGCCCTTGCCGTTCGCAAGGGCGCGAAAGCGGCGTTCGACAGGATGCCGCCGTCCCACAAGCGTGCCTACATCGAAGCGATTGAAGAAGCGAAGAAGGCGGAAACCCGCGCCAGGCGCATCGCGCAAGCGGTCGTGATGATCGTCAGATACAAGAAGGGGTTAAAACGTAAGAGGTGAGTAAGAGGTGAGAGATGTAGACGCAGCGGGAGGCCATCACTCGTGAGTTGCGTCCACAACTCCTAACTTGCACGTGTTACCCTTCACTATACCTCTCACCCCTTACCTCTCACGCCTTACAAAGTCTTCTCCAGCCGGTCGCACAGTGTCTTCAGAATCTTGATTCTGGCGTGCCGCTTGTCGTTCGCCTCGACCAGCACCCACGGCGCGTCCTCGGTGTTGCTGCGCTCGATCATCTCGTTCGCGGCCAGCTCGTAGTCGTGCATCTTCTCGCGGTTGCGGTAGTCCTCGTGCGTGATCTTGTACTTCTTGAACGCGATCTGCTCGCGCCCCTGGAACCGCCGCAACTGCTCGTCCGCGTCGATATGGAGCCAGTACTTGATCAACGCGATCCCGTGCTCGGTCAGCTGCTCCTCGAACTGATTGATCTCGTTGTATGCCCGGCGCCATTCCTCTTCGCGCGCGAACCCCTCCACGCGCTCTACCAGCACGCGCCCGTACCAGCTGCGATCGAAGATCGTGAACCGGCCGGCGCGCGCGAGGTGACGCCAGAAACGCCACAGGTAATGCCGGGCCTTCTCCTCGTCGGTCGGGGCCGCGACGGAGATCACGTGGTAGTCCCGCGCGTCGAGCGCGGGCGTGATGCGGCGGATCGCGCCGCCTTTGCCGGCCGCGTCCCATCCCTCGAACACCAGCACCGCTGATCGGCCGTCGGCCTTCACGCGGCGCCAGAGCAGGTTCAGCCGGCCCTGAGACCGCTCCAACTCCCGGTCGTACTTGTTGTCGGACAGCTTCTTGGACAGGTCGAGCGTATCGAGAATGGTCTTCGGGTCCCCCTGGACGCGCGGTGGCGGCGTGGGAGGCGGCTTGGGGCCGGCGTCGAGCCGGGCCGCGAGGCGCTCCAGGAGATCGCGGCCGGCCGTGAGAGTGCGGTAACGGTGATCGACGCCCTCGATTACGAACCAGGGCGCCTCGCCCGTGCTCGTCTCGCGCAGCGCCCGTTCCGACACGCGGCGGAACTTGTCGTACATCTTGAAGTGCTTCCAGTCAGCCTTGGTCACGCGCCAGCTCGTCGCCGGGTCTTTCTCCAGGCTCTTGAGGCGCTTCGCCTGCGCCTTTTCGCTCAAGTGGAACCACCACTTGACGAGGAGCGTCCCGTCATCCACCAGCATCTTCTCGAACCCGTTGATGCGCTGGAGGGCCGCCTCGAACGCCCCTTTGCCGGTCTCACCGAACACGCGATTGAGGATCGGATCCGTGTACCACGACCCGAAGAAGATTCCCACACGTCCTTTCGCCGGCAGCACGCGCCAGAAGCGCCAGGACGGCGGGCGTTCACGCTCCTCGTCGCTGGGCGCGGCGAAAGCGTGGGTGTCGAAGTAGCGCGCGTCCATCCACTCGTGGAGCGCGTTGATGGTTTCGCCCTTCCCGGCGCCGTCCACGCCGCCGATCACGACGATGACGGAGAACTTGGCTCCCTTGAGCCGCTCCTGCGCTTCGAGTAATGCCGTGCGGAGCTTCGGCTCCTCGGCGTCGTAGACTTCTTTGGAGATCTTCCGGTTCAGCTCGGCGGTTTCGAACATGGCTGGGTCAGTGGTGAGCCGTGAACGGTGAGCGCGAGCTAAGTGCTGCCCTACGCAGCGCGCTGGACGCCCTAAGCTGTGGCGCCAGCCGGCCCTCGGCAAGCAGGCGAGGCAGGGTCGGACCGTGATCGTCATGCTTACGTCGCTGTCCCAGCCTGGTGCATTGAGCCTGCCTGCGCGGCTATTGACGAGCCGGACAGGCTGAAGCATTGTCGGGTTCGGAAAGTCGTATCGACTCCGCGAGATGGCGCATGACCGGGGCGGGATTCGCGTCTGGAATTCATGCGAAGTGACCAGGCCGGAAGACGCGAATTGACCGCCTCCCGGCGCACCGTCGCCTCCGCGGTTCTTGTTGTCTTGGCGACCCTGCGTCTCGGCGTCCCCGCAGCGGCCGCGCAATCTCTCCGGCCCACCCTCACCCCGCAGCACTCCGGCACGCAATCCCTCCTCCAGGCCGTGAGTCCTGTCAGCGAGCAGGTGGTGTGGGTGAGCGGGCACCGCGGCACCTACGTACGAACCACCGACGGCGGCGCGACGTGGACGCCGGGCGTCGTGCCGGGCGCTGACAGCCTGCAGTTCCGCGACGTGCATGGAGTGAGCGCGGACATCGCGTATCTCCTCGCCGCCGGGCCGGGTGATCGCTCGCGCATCTACAAGACGCTGGATGGCGGCCGCTCCTGGAGACTTCAGTTCCGCAACACCGATTCGCTCGCGTTCTACGACTGCTTCGACTTCTGGGACGCCGAGCACGGGCTTGCGTTCAGCGACGCGGTGCGTGGCAGCCTCATCGTGATCGAGACTACGGACGGCGACAACTGGACGCCGCTCCCCGCGGAGCGCTTGCCGCCTGCCGCTGGCTCCGAGGGCGGATTCGCCGCGAGCGGAACGTGCGTCCGCACGCTGGAGGATGGTTTGGCGTGGATCGGCACGGGCGCAGGCGATGAGGCTCGCGTGCTCCGCACGGTGGACCAGGGGCTCACGTGGTCCGTCGCCACCACGCCGATCGTCCACGGCAATTCCTCGAGCGGCATCGCGTCGCTCGCGTTCCGCGACCGCCTGCACGGCCTGGCGCTCGGTGGAGACATCGGCAAGCCGGATTCGTTCACGACCAACGTGGCGCGCACGGAGGACGGCGGGCGGACCTGGCGGGCGGTCACCCGGCCGCCGTTCAGTGGAGCCGTGTACGGATCGGCCTATGCACCGGGCAGGGCGGGGACGCTCGTCGCGGCCGGACCGAAGGGCCTCGCGCTCACCACCGACGATGGCAAGTCTTGGACCCTGCTGTCCGCTGAGAGCCATTGGGCGGTGGGGTTCGCTGCCGGGGGAGTGGGCTGGGCAGTGGGTCCGGGTGGGCGGATCACGCGGATCGATCTGCTGGAGGACTCGGCGAGTGGGCCGCCGCGTTCAGCGGGAACGGCCCCGGTCCCTAGGCGAGGTCTTGACAGACGGGGCGGCGGTGCTAAGTTTTTCACAGGTTGCTAATTTCTTGGCATGGCAGGCGGACTGACACGTTTCGGCCCCGCCCGGCGTCTTAATAAGGAAAGGTCTCATGCCTGGTGATTCCTCGGCACGACTCAGCCGGCGCGAGCGGGAGATCATGGACGTCATCTATCGGCTGGGCCGCGCCACCGCCCAGGAGGTCCGCGCCAACCTGAGCGATCCGCCCAGCTATTCCTCGGTACGAACCCTGCTCCGGGTGCTGGAAGGGAAGGGACACGTGAGGCATCGCGCCGACGGCCCGCGATACGTGTACGTGCCCACGGTGTCGCGTGAGAAGGCGCGGGAGTCGGCCCTGAAGCAAATCGTGCGCACGTTCTTCGACGATTCCGCCGAGCAAGCCGTGGCGGCGTTGCTCGATCTCTCCGGCGGCGACCTCACGGGCGATGAGCTTGACCGCCTCGCCGAGATGATCGAGCGGGCCAAGAAGGAGGGACGCTGACATGCTGTACGTGCTCGATTGGGCGCTCAAGGCCAGTCTGCTGCTCGGTGCGGCGGGCGTGCTGACAGCCGCCCTGCGGAATAGACCGGCGTCTCTCCGGCACCTGGTCTGGACGTTCGCGCTTGCCGGCGCGCTACTGGTGCCTCCGTTGTCGCTGCTGGTGCCAGCGTGGCGGCCGGTGCCGCGCGATGTCGGGTTGCCGGCCCCCCTGTCTGGTGTGCGCGCTTCGCAGCTGCCGCTTCTTGGCGGGGTCGGCTTCGTCCCGCCGTCTCTCGCCGCGGCCAGCGGTCGGTTGCCCTCTCTCGCCGTCGCGGGAGACGGCGCTGCACCCGCGAGCGCGCAGCCCTCGGTCTCGGGACAGGCCGGTCCGATCGTGCGGCAGCCAGCCAGCGTCGCCTCAGAGTATGACGCCGGGTCCGCGCGCTTCCGCCTCTCCGTGCCGTGGACGTCACTCGCGCTTCCCGTGTGGGCGATGGGTGTAGCCGCGATGTTATTGCTGATTGCTTCCGGAACACGCCGGACCGCGCGGCTCGCGCGCCGCGCTGCCCGGATCGAGACCGGTCCGGTTGCCAGGCTGGCAACAACACTTGCGTCGCGCCTTGGCGTGCGCGGGCAAGTGATAGTGCTGCGGGGTCACGCGAGCGCGATGCCGATGACCTGGGGCATTCTCCGGCCCGTCATTCTGCTCCCGGCTGCGGCGGACGAGTGGCCGGAAGATCGACTGCGCGCGGTGCTGCTGCACGAGCTGGGGCACGTGAAACGCCATGACTGTCTGACGCAGCTGATCGCGCGGCTCGCGTGCGCGGTGTACTGGTTCAACCCGATCGTCTGGCTGGCGGCGCTGCGCCTCCGCGTCGAGCGGGAATTGGCGTGCGACGATCTGGTGATCGCGACCGGCTCGCGCGCCACGGCCTACGCCACGCACCTGGTGGACGTGGCGCGGGCGCTCAGAACCGAGCGGCTCGCCGCGGTCGCGGCCATCGCGCTGGCGCGGCGATCCCATCTCTCCTCGCGCGTCACCGCGCTGCTCGATCCCGCGCGGGAGCGCGGCGTGGCTCGGGCGGCGCTCGTGCTACCGGCCGGCATCGTTGCGGCGCTTCTCGTGCTCCCGCTCGCGGGTGTCGAGCTGTGGCGGGAGACGGACGAGCAGCCCGCGATCGCCGCCACGACATCCCCGGTCACGACGAGCACCGGGGTTGCGTCGGCGTCGGTCGCCGTGGCAGCTCCGGATCGGTCGTTGATCGCCCGCCTGCGTGCGGAAGTGCGCGATCTCCAGGGCCGCCCCGCGCGGCTGGTGGCAAATGTGCGCGGTCTGGCAACGACCGCCTGGTCCGCCCTGTCCACCTGGTCCGCCCCGCCCGCCCGGGCCGTTCAGGGTTGTTCCTGGGACTCGGAGCGCAACACCTCCGCGTCGGTGAACGTGGACGACGACGGCATGTTCATGCGGATCCGAGTCGGGAACTGCCGGCTCGAGGTTCAGTCGGAGGGTGAGGTCACCTTCACCGATGACGACCGCGACGTGGCGAGCATCGCGGGCGGCGGATCGTTCGAGATTGAAGAGCGGGACGGGCAGACGACGCGGCGGCTGGAGATTCGACCGGGGACGGGTGGCTCGCTGGAGCGCCGCTTCTTGGTGGACGGCGACGTTCGCCCCTACGATGCAGAAGCCAGCGAGTGGCTCGCTCACACGCTGCCAGTCATGTTCCGCCGGACTGGCTTCGACGCGGAAGCCCGGGCGGAGCGGATTCTCCGGCGGGGCGGCATGGACGGGCTGCTTGCGGAGATCGCGCTGATCAAAAGCGACTGGGCGGCGCGCCAGTACTACGCGGTCCTCCTCTCGCAACGGAACGTGGACGCGGCCGTGCTGCGGCAGGTCGTGCAGCAGGCGAGACGAGACATCGAGTCGGACTTCGAGCTGGCAGAGCTGCTCGTGGCGGTGGCCGAGCGGCAACCGCTGGACGAGCACGTCCGCGTTGCCTACGTGGAGGCAACGCACAGCATCGAGTCGTCATTCGAGCGGCGGCGCGCGCTCTCGGCCGTCCTCGGCCGCCAGGAATTGTCCGATGCGCTGGCCGCGGCAATGCTCGTCCTTGCCGGCGACATCGAGTCCGACTTCGAGTTGGCGGAGCTGTTGATCGAGATCCTCGAGGCGCGGCCGGTGGGCGCCGCGCCGGGGGAGGCCTTTTGGCAGGCCGTGGACAGCATCGAATCGAGCTTCGAGCGGCGACGCGTGCTGAACGCGGTGGTCGACCGATCGGGCGGCAATCAGGTGGTGCTCGATCAGGCGCTCGAGGCGGGCATCGCCATCGACTCCGATTTCGAGCAGGCCGAATTGCTGATCACGGTCGCCGGGCTATACCCTGCCCAACAGGCCCTGCCCGACGCGTACTTGCGCGCGGCCGCGCAGGTGGAGAGCGGGTTCGAGCGACGCCGAGTGCTCCAGAACGTGGTGGAGCGCGCCCAGGTGTCGAGTGCTCAGCTCAACTCGGCGCTCGCCGCGGCGAAGGATCTGTCGAGCAGCTTTGAGCTGGCCGAGCTGTTGATCGCGGTGGTCGAGCACCATGGGCTGAGTGACGGCATTCGGCCCGCGTTCTTCGCGGCGGTGAGCGGTATTGATAGCGATTTCGAGCGGGCGCGGGTGCTCAAGGCGGCAGTCCTGGCGGATGGCGTGACGGAGGCGACCGTGGCGGCGGTGCTCGAGGCGGCGCCCATGATCTCCAGCGATTTCGAGCTGGCGACGCTGCTCGTGACGATCGCTCGCAAACACAGGATCGGCAACACGCTGCGGCCAGCCTTCCTCAAGGCGGCGGACCGGATCGAATCCGAGTTCGAGCGCGGGCGCGTGCTGTCGGCGCTGTACCGGCGGGGCGAGCCAGCGGACTGATGTCGAAGGCCCCCGCCGTCACGGCGATCGTGTGTGCCACGCTCCTCGGTGCCGCGGTCGCCGGGCCAACGCACGCGCAGACGACCCATGCCGGCGTGCCGCGTCGCGGCAAGGAGGCGCGCGCGGTCCGCATCGACGGGGCGCCGGTGCTCGACGGGCGCCTCGACGATCCGGCGTGGCGCCAGGCATCGTTCTTCTCCGCACGTGGA
>JACQHC010000073.1 GCA_016199245.1 Gemmatimonadota bacterium
CCGGGCGAACGCTTCCCGATTGGCGCGCAGGGTCACGTCTCCATCGACGCCGGTGGCGATGTAGCCGTAGTGAGCGGGCGGCAGAGCGCGTTCGGCCGTGACCCGGAGGTCAAACACGTCGAGCGCCTCATCAGGGGAGGAGACCAGCTCGCCGAGCTCCTGATCGGGCTCGCCGAGCGTCCCCAATCGCTCGGGCGTTTCTGCCGGGGGGACGTCGCGGTTGGTGGTGCAGGCCGCGCCGAGCGAGCCGAGCAACGGGCTCGAGGCAAGGAACTTCAGAAAGGCACGGCGAGAGGTGAGGTCGTTCATTGTCCTCCTGGTGACGCGGCCAGGTCGTCCACCACGGCAAAGACGCCCCGCACCACGCGGGCCATGCGGTCGAAGTCGAGCTTGTCCATGGTGTCGTACGGTGTGTGGTAGTACGGATTCCGGAACGGCGCCGTGTCGGTGATCATGATGGCGCGGTAGCCGTGGACCCAGAACGGCATGTGGTCGGACCAGCCGACTCCGGACACCCAGGACGGTGCTGCCGCCCCCTCGGACGGAAACGGCGCTGCACGGCGAAAGGCGGCGAGGGTCCGCCGGACGAGGGGCCCCGAGCCGATGTCGCTCACGAACCCGACGAAATGCCCGCGGTCCGGATAGAAGAACGAAAACGGCGGCGGGTACCGTTGGCTGCCGGCGGTGGTGTCGTAGTACCCGATGGTCTCGAGCGAAAGCATCGCCACAATCCGGTCTCCCCGGGCTGCGGCCTCACGCGCATAGACCGCACTCCCCATCCACTCGGTGGCGAAGAACGGGGGTTCCTCGGAGGCGAAGAACACGGCGCGCACGGTCCGCGCCGGGGGTGTGGCCTGTGCCAGGTGCCGCGCCACTTCCAGGAGTCCCGCCGCGCCGCTGGCGTTATCGTCGGCACCCGGGGCGCCTTCGGCGGTGTCGTAGTGAGCACCGACCACCACGATGTCCTCGGGCCGGGTGCTGCCCCGCCACTCCACTTCCAGGTTGTGGTACGACCGGTCCGCGTACGGGAACGGTCGCCGCGCTACACTCAGACCCATCCTGCGCAGTCGCGCTTCGATCGAATCGGCTGCTGCCTGCGTGGTCTCTAGCCGATCGTCGCTCCGCTCACCGATGACCGAGGCGAGAAGGTGGACGTGGGCTCTCAGGCTGTCGCGCAATGCGGCATCAGCCGACGCAAGCGGGGCCAGTTCGCCGCGGTGTGACCGGCCGGGCATCCGGACCGTGACGATCCAGAGTGCGACGAGGAGGACCGGCGGCACAAGTGCGGGCGCCGCGACCTTCGCCGCGCCCGTCCATACGTGTGCCACCGCACTCATCCCGATCCACGCCGGCACGATGCCGTCCAGCAGGTCTTCGAACACGCTGGTGTTCACTCTGGCGCTCCCGAGGGTCGCGTGCGGAACGATAGTCACGACGATCGCCACGACCACGACGAGCGCACCCCAGCCGGCCGCGCGGGTCAGGACCCGGCGCTGGGCCCGGAGCGGGCCGTGAACCGCTCGAGCGGTGGCCACATAGAGGACCGTGCCGACGAGCGTCCACAACATCAGCGCCGGCACACGCTGGGTGAGGTCCCAGAACCGGAGCCAGACCGCCAGCACGAGATACCACGTGACGGTCACGCCGAGGCGCAGCCGGAACGACATGCCGCCAAGCTACGGATGGGGAGACCCGCTGCAAGCGTGTTCGGCCGAGCGGTTGCCGGGCCGAGCAGCTAACTCATTTGACTGCAATTGGTTGTGTCCCACCCCCCCCCATTTTTTTTTCGCCCTTTCGTTCCCGGAATCGCAATGACTGCGGGCGGACCAATGTCCCAAAAACACGCTCGGTTGTCTCAATAGCGCACTTGACGGAAAACCGGTGCCTTCGCACCGTGGATCGCTGCGGAGGTCGGCGGCCTCCCGGTCGCGGGACGCTGCACTCCCCTCCATCCGCTCTCGGAATTGTCATAGCAGCGTGGCTGGTGAGCCTCGCTCGTTAGTGTCGCATGTGGCAGTGAGGGTAAAGGGGGCTCCGGGATGATCGAGCACGTCCGCGTTGGAGCATGAGTGCATGACCGGACAACCACGCTCAGGTGTTCGCGGGCCATGGGGGCCGAGGCAACTTCGAATTCTGGGTCTGGGTGTGGCCCTTGTGGCAGCCGGGGCGGGGGCATTTCGCAACGCTCAGAGAATGGCTGAAACCGGTTCCTGGGTTACGCACACGTACCAGGTTCTGGGGCTGATGGAGGCCGTGCTCGCCAGTCTCCAGGAGATCGGCGCCGCGCAGCGCGGGTTTGTGGCGACCGGCATGGAGGAGTTCCTGTCGCCGGTCGCGACCGCGCGTGAGGCGTTGACACGAGACTTGGGTGAGATCCGGCGGCTGACGGCAGACAACCCCGAACAAATCCAGCGGCTGGCGGCGCTCCAGCCGCTGATCGCAGAGCGGCTGGCCCACGCCGCGGAGTCGGAGCGCCTTCGCCGTGAGCGGGGCCTGCAGGCCGCGAGCGCGTTCGTTGCCGCCGGCGAGGGCGAGCGCCTGGTCACGGGAATACGCGAGCGGGTGCGGGAGATGGAGCGGCTTGAAGAAGAGCTGCTGGCCCGGCGGAGGGAGAACGCCGCTGCCAGCGCGAGGAACAGCTTCATCGCGCTGGCGCTCGCCGGTGCGATCAGCGTGGTGGTGGTAGCCGCGCTGTTCGTGACGCTGCACCGGCTCAACGCTGGATTGGAAGCGCGGGTGCAGCAGCGCACGGAAGAATTGAGCCGCGCCAACCGATCGCTCCGCGTTCTGGCCGAGAGCAACCGGGCGCTCGTCCAGGCCAGTAGCGAGCGGGACTTGCTGGAGCAAGCCTGCCGGATCGCAGTCGAGGAGGGCGGTTACGGAATGGCGTGGGTGGGGTACGCCGAGCATGACGAGCCGAAGACCGTCCGGCCCGTGGCGCACGCCGGCGCGGAAGCAGGATACCTGCAGGACCTGAACGTTACCTGGGGCGACACGGAGCGCGGGCGCGGCCCCACTGGGACCGCCATTCGAACCGCAACGCCGATGGTGTCTCGGAGCGTCGAGACCGACCCGCGTTTCGCCGTGTGGCGGGCCGAGGCGCTCCAGCGGGGATACGGGTCGTCTTGCGCGCTGCCGCTCGTGATCGAGGGACGGGTCGTGGGCGCCCTGAGCATTTACGCCGCGGAGCCGGATGCCTTCGCCCCCGCGGAAGTGGTGATGCTGACCGAGTTGGCCGCCGACCTGAGCATGGGCATCACGACACTGCGCGGCCGCGAGGAGCGACAGTTGATTGACGAGGCCTCCCGGCTGAGCGAGGCGCGGTACCGCGGCGTGCTCGACAGCATGCGGGAAGGTTTCCAGATCATCGGGAGCGATTGGCGCTATGTGTATCTGAACGACGTTGCCGCCGCTCACGGCCGGCGACGCAAGGAGGACTTGCTCGGCCGCACCATGATGGAGTGTTATCCGGGAATCGAGACCACCGCCATGTTCGGTCTGTTGCGGGAGTGCATGGAGACACGCTCGCCCCGGAGCATGGAGAACGAATTCACCTACCCTGACGGCTCAACGGGTTGGTTCGCGCTGAGCATCGAGCCGGCGCCCGAGGGGATCTTCGTCGTCTCCCTGGACATCACGGAACGAAAACGCGCGGAAGACGCGCTCCGGCAGCTCAACGCCGAACTGGACCAGCGCGTCATCGAACGCACGGAGCAGCTGCGCGAGATGAACAAAGAGCTGGAGTCCTTCTGCCACTCCGTCTCCCACGATCTGCGCGCCCCGGTCCGGGCCATGGACGGCTTCGCGCGCATCCTGGAGGAGGACCACGGCGGACGGCTGGACGCCGAAGGCCGGCGACTGCTCGGCGTGGTCCGCGGCAACGCCCAGAGAATGGGGCGGCTGATCGATGATCTCCTGGCGTTCTCCCGCGCCGGGCGCCAGGACCTGCGACGCGAACCGGTCGATATGAGCGCCCTCGCCGAGGCGGCGATATCCGACGTGCTGGGCGACGCGGCGCAACGAGACCGTGTGGAGGTCCGACTTGGAAGCCTCCCGGCCGCCGAGGGTGACCCGGCCATGATCCGGCAGGTGTGGATCAATCTCGTGTCGAATGCTGTGAAGTTTGCCGGGACGCGAAAGCGGCCGATCGTGGACATCGAGGGAACGCGGGAGGCCAACCGGTTGGTGTATCGGGTGCGAGACAATGGCGTGGGGTTCGACATGGCTCATGTGGGGAAGCTCTTCGGCGTGTTCGAGCGGTTGCATTCGGCGCAGGAGTTCGACGGGACGGGGGTTGGGCTGGCGCTGGTCAAGCGGATCGTGACGCGGCACGGCGGCGACGCGTGGGGCGAGGGTCGCGTGGGCCACGGGGCGACGTTCGGGTTCTGGCTCCCCTGTTCGGGAGGGAAGGGATGACGGAGACGAAGCCGGTGGACATCCTGCTGGTGGAAGACAGCCCGGCGGACGTTGAGCTCACGCTGCGTGCCCTCAAGAAGGCGCGCGTCGCCAATCCCATTCAGGTGATGGAGGACGGGGCGAAGGCGCTGGACTACCTGTTCGGAACCGGCGACTACAGGGGCCGGGACGCCAACCACACGCCGAGAGTCATTCTGCTCGACCTGAAGCTGCCCAAGGTGAGCGGGCTCGAGGTGCTGGCCCGGGTGCGTGCCGACGAGCGCACGCGCGAGATCCCGGTGGTCGTGCTGACGTCCTCGAGGGAGGATACCGATGTGACCGCCGCGTACCGCCTGGGGGCGAATAGCTACATCGTGAAGCCGGTGGAGGTTGACGGACCTGCTCAAGAATGTGCAGGAGCTCATTGGCTCGCCGGGCAACCCCGGACCCGTGGGCCGCGCGTCACCGCCCTAACGCTTGGGCGAGGTTGGGGATTGGCCCCGGTGGACTCGAACCACCATTCCCGGATCCAAAGTCCGGTGTCCTGCCATTGGACGAGGGGCCAGCGACGGCTTGGCGTCTGAACCTAGCGGCTTCCCTCAGTGTGTGGCAGGGGCAGAACGCCCTCTCTTGACGTCGCCGGAGGCCACCTCGATCACGGCGATTGGCTCCAACCGCTATTGACCGGCCGGTAGACAAGAACCTCGGGCAGCCGACCGCGCTCCGCGCCTCTTGCCCGGATCCGCCCTGTCGGTTCGTTTTGGCTCGCCTCCTCGATCACCAGGTGACCCGATGCCTCCACTTCGCCCGTTCAGCCTGCTTTGCCTGCTGGCCACTCCGCTGGCGGCCCAGACGCCCGGCGCGTTCCTCGGCGATCTCAATTGGCCGGACGCCGAGGTCCGGATCCGCCAGGCGCCGCTGGTAGTCGTGCCGTTCGGCGCAGGGGCGAAGGAGCATGGGCCGCACCTTCCCATGAACGCCGACGCCGTGGTGATGGAGTACCTGTGCCGCATCACGGTGGACAGCCTGCCTGTGCTCGTGGCGCCGCCCATCCTGCACGGCTGGTTCCCGGCGTTCCGGGAGTTCCCGGGAACGGAGATCGCCGAGCCCGACGTCTTCCGGGCGTACGTGCAGGCGGTGGCGATGTCGCTGGTGGAGCAGGGCGCGCGGCGCATCGTCTTCCTGAACACCGGCATCAGCCACGCCACTGGGCTTCCCATCTCGATCGTGGCGCGGGACATCCGGGCCAATAGCGGGATCCCGACGCTCGTCCTGTCCTGGGACGATCTTGAGCCGCCTGAAATGGCGACCCTCACCACTCAGCGCCGCGGCGGTCACGCGGACGAGATCGAAACATCCATTCATCTGTATTTGCAGCCGCGCCTGGTGCGGATGGACCGTGCCGTGGCCGCCGAGCAGAACGTGCCTCCCAAGGCCTACCCCGGGTACGAGCCCGGATTCTACGCGCGCGATCCCAAGGACCCCGCGTACTCCACCACCGGACTCACCGGCGACCCGACGCTGGCAACCGCGGAGAAAGGCAAGCGGGCGCTGGACCTGTTGGCGCGGGAGTGGCTGAAAGCCCTCAGAGGATTCGGACGGATGTAGGCGCGCGTTGCCCGCAGCCCACCAAGCCTGGCCGGACTTGGCCATGGTCACGGCTGTCCAGAATGCCAGCGAAGTCCGGCGCGCTGCGGCGTCTGCGCGTCGGGATATCGCCCCCGTCAGGCGATCGCCCGGAAGAACTCCACGTATGACCGCACCGCGCCATCCATCCCGGCGACCTTCGGGTTGGCCGACTCGATGACGAAGTACTCGTCAGGCGCGTGCGCTCCGCCTCCGTGCCGCAGGCCGTATTGGCCGGCGGCCATTCTGAGCGGCGCTCCTGTGAACGTCACCCCGGGCCACGAGCCGGCGAGTCGCGGCCAGAGAACCGGATCGAGCCCGGCCGCGCGATAGGCCGCCAGCTGCGCCTGGACCAGCCTGGAGTCGGGCGAGGTCTCGGTCGGATCGTATCCGCCCGTCATGTTCACCTCGATGTCGCCGAAACCGTGCCTGGCGAGGTGCGCCTTGAGCAAATCGAGCGTGCCGAGGGCGGTCATGTCAGGCACCAGGCGCATGTCGATCTTTGCCACCGCGCGGTGTGGCAGGATCGTCTTCCCCCCGGGACCGGTGTAACCGGCGACCAGCCCCTCGATGTTGATCGTCGGCTGCGACACCAGGCGCACCAGGGAGTCGTGCCACGACTCGTCCTTGAACCACCGTTCGACGCCGAGCGATTTCTTGGTGGCTGCCTCGTTGCGTCTGGGAATCGCGGCCTCGAGGATCGCCTTGTGCGCCTCCGACAGTGGGCGCACGCGGTCGAAGAAGCCCGCCACCGCCGGCGTATGGCCGTCGGGCCCAACCAGCGTGTTGAGGGCCTGCACCAGATGCCACACGGGGCTGTCCAGCTGCGCCTCGAGGCTCGAGTGCACGTCGAGCTTCGGTCCCCGCCCCCACATCTCCCCGGTGGAGACCAGCTCGAGCTCGACGATACCCTTGGCGCCCAGGTTGACCTGCACCGAACCGTCGGGGTCCTGGTTGCCGAGCGGAATGATGATGCCGACGCACTTGCGGAGGGCCGCCTCGACTTCAGGCTTGAGCACGAGCTGCGAGAAGTTGGGCGAGCCGATCTCCTCCTCGCCCTCGGCCACCAGCACCAGGTTCACCGGCAACTTCCGGCCGGCCGCCTTGAAGGCGTGCAGGGCCGCGAGGCACGCGACCTGCGGTCCCTTGGTGTTGGTCGCCCCACGTCCCACGATCACCTTGCCCAGCCCGGGCCGGTCCACCAGCCGCGCCTCGAGCGGCGGCGAGCTCCACTCGGCGGGATCGAATTGCTTCACGTCATACATGAAGTAGAGCGCGAGCGACGTCGCGGCCCCCGAATCGAGCGTGGCGAAGACTCCCGGCTTGCCCTTCGTCGGCACGATCTCCACATGCTGGAAACCGGCCGCGGTCGCGAGCCCGGCCATGTATTCCGCGCCCTGCGGATAGCCGCGATTCTCAGCGGCGATCGACGGGAACGCGATCCAGTCCTGCAGCATCTTCACCGTGGCGTCATGCTGCGCCGCGATCTGCGCCGTCACGGCGTCCCCCTGTACGGGGACGACGACCGATCCCGCGGGACGCTCCCTCAAGGCGAAGACCGCCGCTCCCGCCATGGCTCCGTGCAGAAATTCCCGCCGGTTAATCTCGCGCCCTCGTCCGTTGTCATCATCCGCCCTCGACACCATATGGCCTCCGCGTCACGCGCTCTCCGGTTGGTATGCCTGGCCGCTGCGGGCACGAGCCATTCCGCCGCAGTTGTCCGCGAATGTGCGGCCGTGGTGGACGATGTCAATGGGGCGAGGGAACCGCGTCTATGGACATCCCCGGACCTACGAATCAGACTCCAACCAGCCATTTGCGGGTCCGCAAGAGAGCACGGTGAGGACGCGTCATGACGGCTGCTTCCAAGGTCACGTACACCTCGGCGAACGTCGATCTCGACGCATTCCACTCGCAGTTCGACGACGCGCTGGTACGCATTCGTTCACAGTCCGGCGAGGACCACCTGCTCTTCATCGACGGCGCCGCGGTCGCCGGCTCGCTCGGGCCCATCCTCGACACGAGCCCCATCGACGTGCGGATCGTGCTGGGCCGGTTTGCCGCGGCGGGCCAGGCCGAGGTCGATCGAGCCGTCACCGCCGCGGCGCGCGCGCAACGCGTCTGGGCGCGGGTTCCCTGGCAGGAGCGCGTCGCGTGCCTCCGGCGGGCCGCTGCGTTGGTTCGGCACCGCAAGTTCGACCTCGCCGCCCTGATGAGCCTCGAGGTGGGCAAGAGCAGGCTCGAATCCATGGGTGACGCGGAGGAGTCCGCCGACCTGATCGACTACTACTGTTCGCAAATGGAGGACGCTGGCGGGTTCCGCCGGACCATGGCGGCCATGACGCCCATCGAGCGGAACACCGACGTATTGCGCCCCTACGGCGTGTTCGCCTGCATTTCGCCCTTCAACTTCCCGCTGGCGCTGTCGGCCGGCATGTCCTCCGCGGCCCTGGTTGCCGGGAACGCCGTCGTGTTCAAACCAGCCGAGGACACGCCGTGGACCGGCCTCAAGCTCTACGAGATCTTCCGCGAAGCCGGCCTGCCGCCCGGGGTATTCAATTACGTGAGCGGCCGGGGCTCCGAGATGGGCGATGCGCTGTGGCAGCATCCGGGCATCGATGGCGTCGTCTTCACCGGCTCGAAGGACGTCGGCCTCAACATCTATCGTGGCCTCAGCCGTGGCTGGGTGAAGCCCTGCCTGCTGGAGATGGGCGGCAAGAACGCGGCCCTCGTAATGGAAAGCGCGGACCTCGACGCGGCCGCCGAGGGCGTGATGCGCTCGGCCTTCGGGCTGCAGAACCAGAAATGCAGTGCCACATCACGGGTGTACGTGCACCGCGCCGTGGCCGCACCATTCGTGGAGAAGCTCGTGAGACAGAGCAAGGGGATGAAGATCGGAGACCCGACGGAGCGTGACGTCCTCTTCGGACCGGTCATCAACGAGCGGGCCGTGGCGCGGTTCGAGCAGGCCGCCGCCCAGGCGGGCAGGGAAGGGAAGATCCTGCTCGGGGGGCGGCGTCTGACCGAGGGTCGTCTTGCGCACGGGCACTACGTCGCGCCGACGATTGCCAGCGTGCCGTTGTCGAGCTCGCTCTTTCGGGACGAGCTATTCGTGCCGCTACTCGTCATCGGCGAGGTGCCCGATCTCGCCACGGCGATTGGCGAGGCGAACAAGGCCGAGTACGGATTGACCGCGGGGATCTTCACGCGCGACCCGGCAGAGATCGATCGGTTCTTCGACGAGATCGAAGCCGGCGTCTGCTACGCGAACAAGCGGACGGGGGCCACGACCGGCGCGTGGCCTGGAGCACAGCCGTTCTGCGGCTGGAAGGGCTCGGGATCCACCGGCAAGGGGGGGTGCGGCCCGTACTATGTCGCGCAGTTCATGCGCGAGCAGAGTCGAACGGTCATCACCGAGTCCGGGCGATGAGAGATTATCCCTGTATCGTCGTCGCGCCGCCCGGGCCCAAGGCGCGCGCGGTCGTGGCGCGCGACGCCACGTGGGCGTCCACCTGTTACATCAAGGAGTATCCCCTGGTGGTGTCCCGCGCGCGGGGAGCCATGGTCGAAGACGTCGATGGCAATCGGTTTCTCGACTTCATGGGAGGAATCGCGGTTGCCTCGACCGGGCACTGTCATCCGACGGTCGTGGCAGCGATCAAGGAGGCCGCGGACCGGTTCCTGCACATCTGCGGGTCGGACTTCTACTACGAGGGGATGGCGGCGCTGTGCGAGCGGCTGGCGACCCTCGCGCCCGGCACCAGTAAGAAGCGCGTCTTCCTCACGAATTCCGGCACCGAAGCCGTCGAGGGCGCGATCAAGCTAGCGCGCTACGCGACCCGACGCCCCGCGCTGATCGCGTTCAAGGGCGCCTTCCACGGCCGCACCTACGGGGCCATGAGCCTGACCTCGAGCAAGGTCAAGCAGCGAGCCGGATTCGGGCCGCTGCTGCCGGGCGTCTTCCACGTCCCGTATGCGACCTGTTTCCGCTGCGAATACGGCAGGTCGTTTCCCGACTGCCGGCTCTTCTGCGTCTCGGCGATCGAGGACGATCTGTTCGGCCGCCTGGTGGACCCCAAAGACGTGGCGGCCCTGTTCGTCGAGCCGGTGCTCGGCGAGGGAGGCTACGTGGTCCCACCGCCGGACTACCTGCCGGCCCTTCGAGCCCTGTGCGACAAGCATGGCATCCTGCTCGTATGCGACGAGGTCCAGTGCGGGATCGGGCGCACGGGCAAGATGTTCGCCACCCAGCATGCCGGAATCGAGCCGGACATTCTCGTCACCGCCAAGGGACTCGGGTCCGGCATGCCGATCGGGGCGATCATCGCCAGGGAGGCGATCACCACGTGGGAGCGCGGCGCGCACGGCTCGACGTTCGGCGGCAATCCCGTCTGCTGCGCGGCGGCTCTCGCGACACTGGATCTCGTGGAAGCGGAATTCCAGCAGAACGCGGCCGTCATGGGGAAACGATTGCTCGAGGGGTTGCGATGTCTCGCACAAACACACGCGGTGATCGGCGATGTGCGGGGCCTCGGGCTCATGATCGGGATCGAGCTGGTGAAGGATCGGGAGACCCGCGAGCCCGCGCCCGAACTGGCGAGCGCGCTGGTCCAGACCACGTTCCGTCAGGGGCTCCTCTTACTCGGCGCGGGCAAGAGCACGGTTCGGCTTGCCCCTCCCCTGGTCATTGATGGGTACGACGTGGACACGGCCCTGAACATCATCGGGGCATGCCTGGAGAAGCTGGCTCAGTGACAGCCCGCCCGATGAGCCGCGCTGGCGTTGCCGCGCGAACCGGCGTGATTCCGTCACTCTCGGCGGCCCTCTTGTTCGCCTGGCCGCTCGCACTCTCGGCACAACAGGCTCAGCACGAGCGACCCCTCGCCGGCTTCTCGCCCGCGGCCGCGGTCGAGCAGCTCCGGCTCGAGCAGCGGATCCCAGCCCTGCTCCAGAACGACTCGACGGGCCGCCACTTCCGGTATCTCACGGAAGAGCCGCACGTCGCGGGCTCGCCACGCAACAAGGAGCTGGCCGACTACGTGGCCGCCCGGTTCCGGGACTACGGTCTCGAGGACGTGCGGATGCATCGCTACGACGTCCTCCTCCCGTACCCAGAGTCGGTACGCGTGACGATGCTGGAGCCCGTTCGGTACGAGCCGACTCTCACAGAGGACGGCTACCCAGAGGACAAGGACTCCTACGCCGACGTCGGTATCACGTACCTGGGCATGTCAGGCTCGGGCGATGTCACCGGGGACCTGATCTACGCCAACAGCGGGAACCCGG
>JACQHC010000074.1 GCA_016199245.1 Gemmatimonadota bacterium
CAGGCCGCTTCGAGGTGATCGTACGTGTCGGCCGCCACGGTGATCCCCGGGGCGATGTCGAACGGTTCCTTCAGTCCCTCTCGCGTGATATTCATCGCCGGGCTGACGAACGCGCCGTTGGCGAATTGAATATGGGAATCGAAGTGAATGTTGGCCGTCTCGTTGAACCCGTCGAAATCGAACCAGCCGCGATAGGAGACGTGCGGCCGGAGCTCGCGGAACCAGGGAAGGGCGGGAAACCGCAGATGCCGCATCAACATGCCGGAGTACAAGCGGTAGCCGGACCGCTCGAGAAAGCCCACCTCCGGGTTGAAGTTGTCGCCCACCTCCGTGAAGGTCGCCGTCCAGCGCCAGTTCCGTGTGGCGTAGCTACCGGTCACGCTCGCGGCGTGCTCGCGGCCGGAGAGCGTGGGCGTTCGGGTAATTGCGGCGAAGGCGTCCACGTTGAGCGCTTCGCCAATGCCCCACCGGCCATCCGCCAAGTACGTGCGGTTGTAGTCGCCGCCGATCGCCGTGGCCGAGCGGCTGAGGACCATCGCGCCCACGCGCGAGCGGTTCGGCAGCTCCCGTACGAGACGCGCCACGGCATAGTTGTTGGCCGGAACGGCGCCAACCTCCTCGGTCACGAGGTCGAGCAGTCCGACGTTCATCCCGCCCAGCCGGCCCGTGAGCCGCCCGCCACCGACGATGGGCACGAGGACGCCGCCCGGACCGATGCCCAGTCGCCGGCTGAAGAACATTTCCACTGACTGCCCGCCGCCCTGTGCCGAGCTGCCCACCGAGAACAGGCCGGCGTTCTCCAGGAAGAACGGGCGCTTCTCCGGGAAGAACAGGTTGAACCGCGTGAGGTTCACCTGCTGCTCGTCCACCTCCACCTGGGCGAAATCCGTGTTGTACGTCAGGTCGAGCGAGAGACTGGGCGTGACGCCGATCTTGGCGTCCAGTCCGGAGGCGAACTCACCCCGCAGGCTCCCCACGTTGTACCGGCAGGTGGGCCGGCCGTTCCGGCATTCGTCCGGCCACGACGTCGTCGCGCGATAATCGCGCGCGGCGGAGTTGAGCGCGAACGGTGTTACATCCACGGGGTGACGGGTAGGTGCTACAACCCCTTGCAGCGTCCCCGCCCCGGAGATGCGCCACAGATTGAACTGGCGCCCCACCGGCGACCAGTACGCTTGTTCGTTCCGCCGCCGGATGTGCCGCGCGAGATTCAGCCCCCACCGCTGCGGGCCGCCGCCGCCGTAGCGAATGGTGGCGAAGGGGATGCGGAATTCGGCGTACCACCCACCCTCATCCCGCGACGTCGCGACTTCCCAGCTGCCATCCCAATTAAGATTGAACCCCGCCGCGGCCCCACCCTGCGCGCGCACGGACTGCAACCCGCCACCGGTTCCCTCCCGCGTAACCTGCCCGTCGTACTCGATGCCGGCCGGCGTGGTCCCGAACACGAAGGCGTTCTGGCGATCGAGATACGTGTCGAGCACGACCATGAACGCATCGGTGTCTTCGATCGTCGCATCGCGCCGGGTTTCCCCACGCACGATGGCCGACGGATCCGTGTCGAACAACCACGCGCCGACATACACGGCATCCCGGTCGAAGAGAATGCGGACTTCCGTCCGTTCCGAGGCCGGACGGCCCTCGTACGGCTCATGCTGCACGAACGACCCGATCACGGGCGCAGCGCTCCAACTCGCGTCGTCCAGCCGCCCGTCGATCACCGGCGCGGAGCCGGCCGCCGCGGCCATCGCGCGCGGTGGCTCCCGTTCCTCTGCCTGCGTCTGGGCCGCACCGCGGGCCGCAGCGAGCGCCAGCATCAGACAGACACCGAAGGAAGCGCGGCCCAAGTCGCGCGGTAGCAAGGGACTATTCCTCCCGGCGTGCAATGACGCCCACTGTCACCGTGACCCAGGGCCCGACGCGGGACCTCTCGAGCCGCCGTAGCGCTCCGTGCCACGCGTTGTAGACGGGCTGGAGCGGCCCGAGCGAGGGCTCGAGCGGCAACCGAAGGCCCAGTCGGCGAAACGCTTCCCGCGCCACGCGGTACGTGAGTCCCGGGTGCATCCCGTACCCATAGCGGCGCACGCAGCGGAAGCCGGCGCGCTCCGTCAGGCGCTGGAGCGCCCGTGGAGAATACTGCGTCTCCCACCCCGCGAACCAGCGCCCCACCGCAATGAGCACCTTCTTCAGGATCGTGTACACGTGGAACGCCTGCGGAACGTCAACGAGGAGCAACCCGTCATGCCGAAGCACCCGGCGGTTCTCGGCGAGAAGCGGCGCGGGATCACGGAAATGCTCGAGGAGCCCCTGGTGATAGACGAGGTCGAAACTCTCCGGTCGGAACGGCGCGATGAGCGCATCGCCGCGCACCAGCCGCACGCCCGGGGAGACCTGCCGGGACAATCGAAGCGCCTCCGGCGAGAAGTCCAACGCCACAGCGGTTGCGCCTCGCTGCGCGAGTGTGTGCGCCTCGCGACCCGTACCGGCCCCTACCTCTAACACCCGCCGCCCTCGCAGGTCGGGTAACGCGCGCGTGATCTCGCCCAGGAGATCGGAGACGGCGGGATAGACGTCCCACACGACGGACTTGTCGCCCCAGTAGCGATCCCACGTCTCCTGGCGCGGCGCCTGGCGTCCCGACCGGTCACGCGGAACCGCCCTGTCCTCGGTCACGACGCGCTTCCGCCGCCGCAGCACCCACACCCAGCCCGCCACGCCGCCCGCGGCGCCTGTGAGCGCCCCGAGCGCGATGGCCGCCAATCCGGCAGCCGGCGATCGCAGGCTAGCACCCACGACGGCGCCGAGCCAGCCTCCCAAAAACGCGACTGCCCACACCACCACGGGCGTGAGCAGCCAACCGCCGACCACGAGCCACGGGCGGCGCGATCCCTCGGTCACGCGCCGCGCAACACGCCCACGAGCGGAACCATGGCGACCAACCCCAGCGTCCCCGCGAGGGCGGCCGTCCCCGCGTGGAACGGCAGGATCCCCGTCAGCACGATGATCGCGAACAGCACGGCGCCGACGACGGCCGTTTGCCCCGCGCGAGCGACCGCGCTGCCACCGCCGCCGCGGCTCCAGGCCCAGCCGCCGAGCCACGCCAGGACCGCCGAGCCCATCCACCAGATCGGGATATACCAGAACCCGCTCCCGCCGCCGATCTGATCCCACGTCCAGTGATACAGGTTCACAGGCCGGAGAAGGGCGGTGTCCACCACGGTGAAGACCAACGCACCTAACAGGCCCACGAGCGCGGTCCAGGCGATCCCGTCGATGCCGCGCGGCCGCACCCATGACGTGGGCAGGTAGGCGAACACGCCGACGCCGACGAACACCAGCACGCTCTGCAGGAGAATTTCGGAGGGACCCGCCAACATGCGCGACAGTAGCGCGAAGACGGTCACGCCGCCCGCCGTAACCACACCAAGCTTGACGCCCCCACCGACGATGGTGCGGACATCACTCCGTTCGGTGACGCCGGGCTCGGCCGCGGATGTCATGCACGCTCCCCGATTGCTCGGTCCGGTAGGATGGGCTACAGATTAGCGCGGTGGTGCGGTGACTTCAACCGGCTACCAGGACAGCCCCAGGTGTTTGGCCGCCAACCGCAAGCCGACGAGCGTCAGCTCCGGTTCGACCCGCTCGATCTCCCGCGTCAGGCCGGCGACGCGCGCGGCAAGACCGCCCGTGGCCACGACAAACGGGACGCTCCCGCCCGGCCACTCCGCCTTGATCCGTCGCACGATCCCGTCGGCTGCTTCCGCGGCGCCGAACAACACGCCGGCCCGGATGCAATCCTCCGTTCGGCGTCCGATGACCCTATCCGGCGGCAGCAACTCGGTGGCGGGCAACTTGGCGGCCCGGCGCGTGAGCGTCTCGGCGGCCGTCTGGAGTCCCGGCGCGATGACGCCACCGATGAACCGGCCGTCGGCTGTGATACAGTCAAACGTCGTCGCCGTACCGAAGTCCACCACGACCGTGTCCCGGCGGAACAGCTCGCATGCCGCCAGCGTGTTCACGATCCGATCAGCGCCCACAGAGAGCGGCTCCTCCACATCCAGCGTGATCGGTAGCCTGGACTGCGGTGTCACGAGCTCCGGCCGGACGCCCGTCGCCTGCCGTATGCCGTCAGCCAGGGGCTCGGTCACCGACGGCGCGACCGACGCCTCCACGGCCGCCTTGATTTCGTGCGTCGAGTGACCCGCGTTCACCAGCAACGCCGTGATCATCGCGGCCCATTCGTCCGGTGTCCGTTGGGTCGCCGTAGTGAACCGCCACTGCGCGCGCAACGCGTCCCCGGCGAACAGCCCGGCCGTGATCTCCGTGTTGCCCACGTCGAACACCAGGAGCATCGAATCCCCTTACGCGGCCACGACCGACCCGGCCATCACGCGGCGCCGTCCGCGAGCGGTGGCGACGAGCAGGGCCCCGTCTTCGTCTATGCCTTCCGCCCTGCCCTTCACCGGCTCCCGGATCCGCCGACCGGCGAGCCAGTCGCACCGATCGTACGCCGCCCGCTCCGCCGCCGTGAGCACAGAGTCCTGAGCGAGCGCGTGCAGGCGCGAAACCAGACACTCGAGCACGTCCACGCGTGTGACCGCCGGCTTGACGTCCGCGATCACCGCGGCGGTCTCGGCAACCTCCGCCGGCACGGAGCCCCGGACGTTGAGCCCGATCCCCACCGCGACCCACGCCGTTGGCACCGTCTCCCGTGCCGTCCCCTCCATTCCCGTGCGCGCCTCACACAGGATGCCGGCCACCTTTCGCCCCCCGAGCATCACGTCGTTGGGCCACTTGAGCAACGTCTCCACACCCAGGTCCGCGAGCGCCGCGACCACGGACAGACCAACGCGCAACGACAACACGCCACCGCCCGCCGCCCCCCAGGAGCGCACCAGATAGCCGAGCCAGATGCCCGTGCCCGGTGGACTGTGCCAGCGGCGCCCGCGCTGTCCCCGGCCCGCCACCTGCTCGTCCGCGAGCACCACGGTCCCGGCAGGCGCTCCCTCGGCCGCGAGCTCGTGCACCAGGTCGAGCGTGCTGGTCACGCGCCCGAGCACCAGACACCGGCTCACGCGCAACCGCGCCGCCAGCTGAGCCTCGGTGAAGCCGTCGTACGTCATGCGCCCGCGAGCTTGCGGTACAACTGCTCGTACTGCGGCACGATGCGGTCGGCCGAGAACAGCCGGGCGCGCTCGACCGCGGCCTCGCGCATGCGGCGCCACAACGGGACGTCCCGGAGTAACTCGATCGCCCGTTCCGCCATGGCTTCGGTGTCGCGAGGGCCCGCCGGGATGAGCCACCCGCACTCCCCGTCGACCACCACCTCGGGCAATCCGCCGACCCGACTCGCCAGCACCGGCACGCCACACGCCATCGCCTCCAGCGCGGCCAGCCCGAAGGACTCCGACGTACTGGGCAGCAGAAACAGGTCGGCGGCCTGCAGGAGATCCGCCACCGTGTCGAGCTTTCCGAGAAAGAACACCTCGTCCCGAATGCCCAGCCGCTCCGTCTCGACCTCGGCTTCGGCGCGGTCCGGCCCGTCTCCGATCAAGACGAGCACCGCTGGTACAGCGGCCCGGATACGAGCGAACACCCGCACCACCTCCGGCACCCGTTTCACCTGGCGGAAATTGGATACATGGACCACGAGCTTCGTGCCCGCGCGGGCGAACTCCGGTCGTGGGGCTGCGTCGAGCGGGAAGTACTCGGCGAGGTTCACGAAGTTCGGGATCACCTCGATCTTGCACGGCTGGCAATCGAAGGCCCGGTAGGTCTCGTCCCGCAAGTAGTCGGACACCGCCGTGACGGCGTCCGACCGCTCGATCGAGAACTTCGTGATCGTGAAGAACGACCGGGCCTGCCCCACGAGCGTGATGTCCGTCCCGTGGAGCGTCGTGATCACTTTGAGATCGCGCTCGCCCGCCAGCATCTGCTTGGCGAGAAACGCGGCCGTGGCATGGGGCACCGCGTAGTGCACGTGCAGCACGTCGAGGTGCTGCCGGCTGGCCACCTCGTGCTGCGTCACGGCGAGTGCCAGCGGGTAGGGGAAATGCTCGAGCAGCGGGTAGGCGCCGCTGGTGAGGTCGACCTCGTGGAAGAACACGTGCTCGGCAAAGTGGCGCAAGCGGAACGGCGAGGCATAGGAGATCATGTGGACCTCGTGCCCGCGATGCGCCAGCGCGATACCCAGCTCCGTCGCCAGGGCGCCAGAGCCTCCATACGTCGGATAACACGTGATGCCGATTCTCATCCGGCGAATTCCGTTTCCCAGTGCTCGATGAACCGCCTCGCGAGCGCCTCCGCGGATTCGCTCGCGTCGAACGTGACCACCGGCCACCCGCCCAATTGGTGGCGGAACCACGTCTCCTGTCGCTTCGCGTATCGGCGGGTGCTGGCGATGATCGCGTCCGCCAGGTCGGAGGCGCCCAGATCCCCGTTGAGGCGCCGGATGATCTCCCGATAGCCGACGGCGTCCAGCCCGGGAGCGCCCGCGGGCACGCCGCGGCGCAGCAGGCCTCGCACCTCCTCCACCCACCCAGCCGCCAGCCACGCGTGCACCCGCTCCGCGATACGGCGGTGCAGCACGGCGCGCGGGAGCGTGAGCCGCACGTACACCGGACGCATCACGCCCTCCGCTCGCGCCATGCGCTGCCACCAGGAGAGCGGCCGGCCCGTGAGCAGTGCCACTTCCACGCCGCGCGCCGCGCGCTGCCGCCCCCCACCAGCGTACTCGGGATCGAGCCGCGCCGCCCAGCGCGCCAGCCGCACCTCACCGGCCGCCCAGATCGCGAGCCGCTTGCGGCGCTCCGGGTCGAGCGGCGGCTCGCGAAACAGGCCGTCAACCAGCGCGCGGATATAAAGACCGGTGCCGCCCGCAATCACCGCCCGGCGGCCCGCCGGGACATGCGCCAGCCATCCCGCGGCGTCTCGAGCGAACCGGCCGGCGCTGTACCGGTCACCCGGCTCGACCACGTCGAGCCCCAGGTGCGGCGCCGCCTCCCGTTCCTCCAGCGTGGGCTTACCCGTGCCGATGTCCAGACCGCGATACACCTGCCGCGAGTCTGCCGAAATCACGACGATCGGCCAGTGACGCGCAAGCGCGACCGCTAACGCCGTTTTGCCAACGGCGGTGGGACCGACAATCACGGGAACGCGAGGACTACGCACGGCCAAAACGGCGCTCCAGCTCTTCGCGCGGCAGCTGGACGATCGTGGGTCGGCCGTGTACGTCGTGTGGCGGCAGGTGCGCCGCCATCAACCGGCTGAGCAGGTCCCGCATCTCCGGTACGGTGAGCCGGTGGCCGGCCTTGATCGCCGCCCGGCAGGCGTAGGTCGCCGCAAAGCGCTCCAGGCGATTCGACCACCCGCCGAAACGCCCCCGCGCGAGGTCCGCTACCAGCTCTTCCAGGCAGCGCTTGGCGTCGAACCGCGGATGGGGATTGGGAACCGTGTGCACCACCACCGAGCGGCCGCCGAACGGCTCCACGGTGTAACCGGCCGCGCGCAGCAGGTCCCCGTGTGCCTCGACAACCTCCAGCTCCTCGGGGCCCAGATCGAGCGTGAGCGGCAAAAGCAGGTGTTGCGCCGCCGCCCCGTCTCCCGACAACTCCGCCATGACTCGCTCGAAGAGGATGCGCTCGTGCGCGGAGTGCTGGTCCACGATCGCAAGGCCCTCGGGCGTCTCGAAGACGATGTACGTGTCGAATACCTGAAGAGGGTCTCCAGTAGGGGCCTGTGGTCCAGAACCGGCCGCCACATCGACGGGTAGCGGCTGCTGCGATTCCGCGGGCCCGGGGCTCGCACCCCGCCACCCCATGGGAATGATGCCCTGAACGACCGCTCCGGGGGTCTCGTGCTCGCCGCCCACACCCCCAAGCCCGCTCGCGCCCCGCAGCAACGCCGCTGCCTCCATGGGCCGGAGCGCCACCCGCACGGCGTCCTCTATCGCCCGCTCGACCAGAAACCGATCGCGGAAGCGCACTTCGAGCTTGGCCGGATGCACGTTCACGTCCACAGCGGGGCCGGGAACATTGATCGACAGCAGGACGGTGGGACGGAGGCCCGGGTTGATGGCGCCCTTGAACCCCGCTTCCGCTGCGCGCACCAGAAAATGGTCGCGGAACGGGCGGCCGTTGACGAACAGGTAGGCCTTGCGTCCCGCCGGGCGCGCGTCGGCGGGCCGCTGCACGAACCCCGCAATCGAAATGGCGCCTGCCCCGCCACTCACGGGCAGCAGCTCGCCCGCCAGCCGGCGCCCGAACAGCGCCGCGATTCGCTCCTCCACGTCCGCCACGCGCGGCGCGTCCAGCGCCACGCGGCCGTCGGTCGTCACGCGGAACGCCACGTCGAGCCGGGCGAGCGCCAGCACGATCACGCTCTCCACCGCCGCCCGCGTCTCGCCGCGCGCGGTGCGCAGGAACTTCCGCCGCGCCGGGGTATTGTAGAACAGCCGCCGGACGGTCACGGTGGTCCCGCGCTGCCGGGCCACGGGCTCGATCCCCTCGAGCCGTCCACCAGTCACGCGAACGCGAGTGCCCGGTTCGGTTCCTCCGGTCGAGGTCTCCAGCTCGAAATGCGACACGGACGCAACCGCGGCAAGCGCCTCACCGCGGAAGCCGTAGGTCGCCACGCCTACCAGGTCGCCCACCGCGCGGATCTTGCTCGTGGCATGCCGGCTCACGGCCAGGCGAGCGTCATCCGCGTCCATTCCACGTCCGTCATCGCTCACGCGGATGAGTGCCGTGCCTCCATCCTCCAGGTCCACGGCCACTTCCGTCGCGCCCGCATCGAGGCCGTTTTCCACCAGTTCTTTGACTACTGACGCCGGCCGCTCCACCACCTCGCCCGCGGCGATCTGGTCGGCCACGGCATCGGGCAGGATCGCGATGCGTCCCATCAGAGCCGCACGACCTCCGCGCGCATGACCCAACCGCGGCGCGATCCGAATTCCACCAACATCCACCCCCCACGCGCTCCCGCGACCCGCACGGCAGCGCCCGCGTTCAGTCGGTCCACTGGCGTGGCGCTGCCGTACGGCGCCTCGCGCAACGGCGTCGCGCCGTCCAGCACGACGGCGGTGGGCGTGCGATAGCGGACCGCCACGAACGCCCCGTAGGCGGCCGCAAGCACGGCGATTGCGAGCAGGGCCGTTGTCGCCCCGCGGCGTCGCGCGGCCACCATCCCCCAACCGACCATCCACAGAACCGCCGCCGCCAGAACGGCTTCACCACCCGTGACGGGCGCCACCCACATCAGGGAGCGGGAGCGCGGGTCGGTACTACCCGTGCGCGCGAGGGCGCGCCGGATCGCCCGATGCCGCGGGGCGAGCCGCGCCGCGCGAATCCACGCCACTCGGGCGCGCTCCTCGGACCCCAGGGCGAACCACGCCACGCCGAGATGGTACCAGTGCCCCGGATCGTCGGGGTCGAGGAGAGCGCGCGCGGCGAAGCTATCCACCGCGGCCGCGTACGCCCCCGCCCTGAGCAACGCCTCCCCCGAGACCGACTGGGCCACGAGCGGAGGACCTGTCGCGGTGACCAACACGATCGCGATCACCGTGCCCCACGGCGTCCGTTGCCCCGTGTCGCGCTCTCCCAGCTGGCCGCTCAACACCTCGCGCGCTTCCGCCAGCAATTCGTCTGCGTCGGGGGCCTGGCCGCCACCGTACACCGCCTGCCGCAGCCGGTCCCGCAGCCGCACCACGTGCACCGCCCGCGGCGCCTCGATCCCCGCCGCGCGGAGCGCCGCGACCAACTCGCTTCCATCCTGCCTTTCAGCCGCCGGGACGAGTCGCTCCAGGGCCGCCGCAAAATGGCGCTCCAATCCGGCCAACGTTCCCTTGGGCGCTGCCGCCGGTCGCGCCCGCTCCCGACCGCCGCGCGCGCGCCGGCGCCACCGGAGCCGGGACCCGAACACCAGGACCGGTGGCGCCAACGCGATGAGTACCCCAGCCCACAGCGGCAGCTTGGTGGGCTCGACCGGCAGTACGAACGGCGCGTGGTCCAGCACGTCCGGCGCGGCGACAGTCGGCAGGCTCCGGCCGGTCCCCGCGCGCGCCATGACCTCGAGCCCGACGGTCCGCAGCGCCACGTACCGGCCCGTACGCCAGTCGAAATACGGGTAGTCCGCCGGCGGAACGCGATACGTGCCCGCCGAGTCGGCGACCAGCAAGTATCGGAAGGTCTTGTTCCCCTCGAGCTCCACGCCGGTGCGCGCGACCACGACGCCGACTTCGCCGGGGTACACCCTGAGCCCCGCGGGCCAGCGGAATTCCGGCTCGGGCCACAAGGCCACGTTGCCCCGCCCGGAGAGCGTGACGCTGAAGGGACGACCTTCGCCGACCGCCAGGTCGAACGCGCTGGGCTCGAGCTCCAGCGTCAGCCCTGAGCCCGCGGCGCCACGGAATCCGCTCGGGCGTCCCACCACCGGGAGCGCGCGCACACTGATCACGGCGCTGTCGCTCTGCACGACGTGACGGACTTCGCGACTCAGAAACGAGAACGTGAGCGGAAAGCTGTACGATACGGCTGCGGGCCCCAGCACCAGCGGGCCCTCCCGCAGCGGAAAGATCGTCTCGTGCTGCGCGAAGATGTCGTACGTCCTGCCGCCGACCCGGCGGGTCGCCACCACGCCTGCGGGCATGGGATGCCGGTAGGACCACACGCCACCGACCCGGGGATTCTCGAACGCCGCCGGCGCACGCATCCGCGTGCGGACCTCGCGCGGGAACCACGCCAGGGCCAGGAGGTCCACCTGTTGACCCAGCGTCACGACCCGCGGCTCCACGACGAGCGTGACCGCGACTTCGTTCTCGATCTCGGGCGGTGCGGCCTCGGCGATCATGGTGCGAAGCGCCTCCGCCGATAGCGGGGCGGTGGTGGGATCTCCGGTCACTTCGACGCCGATCGGCGGCGTGGTCGCGACCATTCCCCCCTGGACCACCCGCGCCGCACCGATGCTCCAGGCGCCCGGCTGCGCGGCGACCAGCCGCAGCACGCGGGTGGTAACCCGGCGCATTCCGTCGCTCGCGATGTCCACCGCCGAGTTCTCCCGCGCGCCCGCCAGCAGGAGTCCGGCGAGCGGCGGATCTTCGATCGTGACCGGGTCGCTGCTCCTGGTCTCCACGCGGATCGTGAACACGATCGTGTCGCCGGCCGCCACCGTCGTCCGGTCGGCGCGCGCACTTACTTGCGGCTGCTGCGCCGTCAAGACGATCGCGAGCGTGGCGAGCCGGACTACCAGTTGCGCCTCCCCCGGGGATCGCGCCCGATGTTGCGGCGCACGCCGGACCGCCGCGTCTCCCGCTCTTCCGCCGCGATCGATGCCAGGATGGCCTCCGCCTGGGACCGCGTGAGCCCCGACTCCTCCGGAGGCGGCGGCTCCGCCTCGCCGCCACCGGAGCCCGGCGGAGGCGGCGGCGCATCCGGGTTGCCTTCGTTCGACAATCGCACAGCCAGCTCCAGATTCCACTTGGCCGCTTCGTCGCGCGGCGCGAGCAGCAGCGCCTCACGGTATCGCGCCCGTGCATCGTCCAACCACATCGCCCGGCTCGCGCTGTCGGCCAGCGCGAGCCGGAGCGAGAGCAGCCCGAGGTTGTAGAGCGCGCGGAATCGGATATCCGGATCCACCGACCGCGCCGCCCGCTCCAGGCCGCGCCGCGCCAACGCGGTGTCGCCGAGCGCGAGCCCCGCCGTACCGGCGTTGAGCCACGCCGTGTCGCCGCCGACGCCGGCCCGCGCCTGACCGATCCACCGCTCAGCCGCGCCGCGGAAATCTCCCCGCACCCAGGCGGAATCCGCGGCGCTCCGCGGAACCTGCGCCGTCGCGCCGCGCCCCGCGCCCAAGAGGAGCAGCAATCCCACCACCGCCGTGGCGGGCCTGGCCAGCATATGCGCCAGCAGCAGCGTGGCGGCCGCCAGCAGCGGGATCCACGCCTTCGCGGGACGGTCGATCGTCGTGGCAGTCGCCTGTGGCGCGCGCTTGAAACCGCTCACGAGCTCACGGATCGCGCCGGCCTGGTCGGGAAGTCCCGCGGGAACCAACGCGCCCTGCGCGGCGTCCGCGACCGCGGTCAACACGTCGTCCCGTCGCCACGTCTCGACGGGACTGCCGTCCGCGTCCTGTTGGAATTCCACGAACGCACCGTCCGGCGTGCGCAGCGGAATGTTCACCGGGTCCACGTCGCCTTCCCCCACGATGATCAGGCGAATGCCTTCCCGCCGCAGCACGTCGGCCGCTTGCAGCACCGCCGGGAGCGAATCGTGCGTCTCCCCGTCGGTGAAAACCACGAGCACGCGGTCGGCCACTTCAGAGCCGCCCAGCAGCAGGTCTCGACCCTGCCGCAGGGCGAGCGACAGCTCGGTCCCGCCGGCGCTCATCATGTCCGGGTGAAGCGCGTCGATCAGCAGCTGAAGGGCGGCGGCGTCGATCGTGAGGGGCGCCTGGATGTAGCTCTGGCCGGCGAACACAATGAGCCCGATCCGGTCCCCCCGTTGATCGTGGATCAGCCGCGACGCCTCCCGCCGCGCTCGACCCAGCCGCGACGGCGTTGCGTCTTCGGCCAGCATGGATCGCGACACATCCATGGCGATCACCAGGTCCAGCGCCTTGGACTCCGCCGTCACGACCCGCCGGCCCCAGCGCGGGCCCGCGAGCGCGACGGCGGCGCCAAACGCCGCGAGCGCCACGACGAACGGCGTGCCGCGTCCGCGGCCGCGGGCCCGCACGGCCAGGGCAGCGGACCAGCGCCGGGCCCGGTTGATTCGCGTGAACCGCGCCACGAGCGCGAGGCCGAGCACCGCCAGGCCGAGCGCGGGAGCCGCCACCAGCATCCAGGGGAGGTCAAAGGCCATTACGGCACCCTGACGGCGATCGTGGACGCCAGGAGCAATTCTACCAGTAGCGCCGCCAGCCCCGCGATCACGAAAGGCCGATAGGTCTCTTCATACTCGGCGAACCGCGTGACCTCGACTTCGGTCTTCTCCAGCTGATCGATCTGCTGGAAGATGCGCGCCAGCGCTTCGGCGTCCGTGGCGCGGAAATAGCGCCCTCCGGTCTTCGTGGCGACTTCCGTCAGGAGCGGCTCGTCGATGCGGACCGGCATCATCTGGTAGCGGACCTGACCGTCTGCACCCCGCCCGATTGGCAGCCGCGCCTCGCCCTCCGTCCCCACGCCGATCGCGTAGACACGAATCCCCAGCTCGGCGGCGACGTCGGCCGCCGTGCGGGGATCCACGCGTCCGCGATTGCTCTCGCCGTCCGTGAGCAGCACCATAACCTTGCTTTTCTCGGGCGCCGCGCGCAGGCGGTTGGCTCCGGTCGCGATCGCCGTCCCGATGGCCGTGCCATCTTCCAGCTGGCCGACTCCCAGATCCAGCGCGGCCTGCTCGATGACCGCGTAGTCCGTGGTGAGCGGCACCCGCGTGAGCGCCTCCGCCGCGAACGCGACGAGTCCGATGCGGTCGTATTTCCGGCCCCGGACGAAGGCTATGGCCTGCTGTTTTGCGACGTCCAGCCGGTTGGATGGGGCGAAATCTTCCGCCAGCATCGAACTGGAAACGTCCACCACCAGCACGATCGAGATGCCTTCGCTCCTGATCTCGGTGGTGGAGACGCTGAGCTGCGGACCCGCTGCCGCGACGATCCAGGCGCCTACCGCCAGCGTTCGCAGCGCCGGCGGCGCCTGTCCCACCCAACGCCGGGCCCCGACCGGTCGCGCGAGCGGCGTGACGTCGCTGAACGCCACGACCGACCGCCGGCCGCGCCGGCGCAGCCACCAGAGCGGCAGCAGCGCGAGAAGGACGAGTAACAAGGGACGCGCGAAAAGCATGAGGATCAGCTGGGAGATGCTCGATGCTCGATGTCCGATTCTCGGGGGCCGGCTGACGAGGATCGAGCATCGACCGTCTGACACTGCTGCGCCAGCGCGGCGGCCTGCTCGACCAGCCCCATGAGATCGGCCGGAATGGCCGGCGCATATCGCGCGCGCTCCAGCGCGCCGAGCGTGGCGGCGATGTCGTCCAGCGGCCAGTCCGGCTGCGCCTCGCGCAGTACCGCGAGCACCTCATCGCCAGACAACGCGCAATGGGCGCGCGGCTCGACGCGCCCGATGGCACGGCGCAGGCGATCGGCCGCGACGGCCGCGACCGCCCGCGCCTCGCCGGCGGCCAACCAGCGGTCCAGCGGCGCGTCAGCCGGCGCGTGCGACGGGGGGGGCGGCCCGACGCGAGGGCCCCTGCGGCGGCGCACGCGCCACCACGCCGCGCTCGCGCTCAGCGCCGCTCCGACGAGCACCGCCACCGGGAAGACGCGTCGCTCTCCGCGCGGCAACGGCCCGAGCGACGGCCGTGGCGGCGGCAACGTATCTCCCGGTGGCAGAACCGCAGAAACCGGGACCCAGGCCGTGTCCCCGGGCACCGTCTCCGACACGCCGCCGGGTTGCAGCACGTCCACATCGGGCATGGGGAGGGCGTGCCGACCGGGCGCGAACAGCGCGACCGCGTAGCGGACGATGACGCCGCCTCGCGCGGCCACCGCCACGGGGTCGTTCAGGGGCTCGAGCACGGCCGTTCCCGCGAGCGGGCGCACACGCGCCGAGGTGGCTTGCACGAACACACGCCACACGATGACCGTGTCGCCCACCGTCGGCGTGTCCGGAGTCACCGTCCAGGGCCCGGCTGCCTGGGCGACGAGCAGCAGCGCCGCGACGGTCGTCATCGGCTCAACCGTCGCGCCCGGCGCGCGAACGCCTGATGCAGTTCCTGGGCGTAGGGGCGGTCGGTGCGCAAGGCAATGTGGTCGACCTGAGCCTGTGCCAGCGCGCGGGCTCGCCGCATCCGCGCCTGCTCAGCGGCAATCTGAATCCGCGTGCGCGTGGCGGCGTGGGACGTGTCCACCAGCACGGTGCCACCTGTCTCGGCGTCCTGCAGCTCGATCCAGCCGGCATCCGGCAGGTCGAGCTCGCGCGGATCGTCCACGGTGATCGCCACCGCCTCATGGCGCCGCGAGATGCGCCGCAGTGGCTGTTCCCACTCCGCGGCGCGGAAATCGGAGATGACGACGATGATTGCGCGATGCCGCAGCAGGCGCGCGCTGTACGTGAGGGCGGCCCCGATATTCGTGCGCCGCCGCTCCGGCTGGAATGCCAGCAGGTCTCGGATCACGCGCAGCGCGTGCCGCCGGCCCTTCGCGGGCCGGACCACGTGATCGATGCCATCGGAGAACATCACCGCGCCCACCCGGTCGTTCTGCCGCGCGGCGGCAAGCGCCAGGACCGCCGCCACCTCCACCGCGAGCTGCGCCTTGGTGGTGGGCTCCCCAAACTCCACGGACCCCGAGCGGTCCACGACGAGCAGCAGCGTCAGCTCCCGCTCTTCCATGAATGTCTTGACGAACGGCGACGCCATGCGCGCCGACACGTTCCAGTCGATCGCGCGGTAGTCGTCGCCCTGCTCGTAAGCGCGGACTTCGGCGAACTCGATGCCGTGCCCGCGGAACACCGATCGGTACTCGCCCGAGAACAACGTGGCGACGAGACGGCGCGTGCGCAGCTCGATCCGCTTGACGTGCCGCATGACCTCGCTGGGCAGCAACGCGACGGTCACGGCACGTCCACGGCTCCCAGCACGCGCTGAATGATCCCGTCGGCCGTGACGTCTTCTGCCTCCGCCTCGAACGTCAGCAGCACGCGGTGCCGCAGCACGTCGGGCGCGAGAGCTTTCACGTCTTCCGGAACCACGTAGGCCCGGCCCCGCATGAAGGCGTGCGCCCGCGCCGCCTGCGCGAGGTAGATCGAGGCCCGTGGGCTCGCGCCGAACGCGATCAGCGGCTTCAGCTCCGCCAAGCCGATCGTCTGCGGCTCGCGCGTGGCGCGCACCACGTCCACGATGTAGTCGACGATCTTCTGGTCCATGTACAGGTCCGCGATGGCGGCGCGCAGCGCCAGGATTTCCTCCGGGTCCGCCACCGCTTCCACCGGCGGCAGCCGGCCGCCCGCCATACGCCACAAGATTTCCTTTTCCTCGTCGCGCGAGGGATAGCCCACGCGCACTTTCAACATGAAGCGGTCGAGCTGCGCCTCGGGGAGGGGGTACGTGCCTTCGTGCTCGATGGGGTTCTGCGTCGCCAGCACGAGAAACGGCTCCTCCAGCGGGTGCGTCTCGCCGCCGATCGTGACTTGCTTCTCCTGCATCGCCTCGAGCAACGCCGCCTGCACTTTGGCCGGCGCGCGGTTGACCTCATCGGCCAGGATGATGTTGGCGAACAGGGGCCCGCGCTTGGGATGGAACTGCCCCGTGCGCTGGTCGAACACCAGCGTGCCGATGATGTCCGCTGGCAGCAGGTCGGGCGTGAACTGAATACGCGAGAAGCTGGTCTTGATCGCGTCAGCGAGCGTGCGCACTGCCAGCGTCTTGGCGAGGCCGGGAACGCCCTCGAGCAGGATGTGTCCGCCCGCGAGCAGTCCCACCAGGAGTCGCTCGACCATCTCATCCTGCCCCACCACCCGTTTCGCCACTTCGCGCACGATCGCGGTGGTGACAGGTGTCTTCGTCGCTCCCGAAGTCCGAGTGGCCATGTGGTCCTTTGCTGAAAGGATGTCAGATGTTCGATGTTCGATGTTCGATGTCCGATGTCCGAGATCGTTCACTCGACCATCGGACACCGGCTATCAGACATCTGTTATCGGACATCATTCATCGGTCAACGCTACCGTTTGATCCGGTCCCCGCCATCCTCATACTTGAAAATCCACGCCGCAAACGCGGAAGGCGAGACGGGATCGCCCGGCTCCATCGCGCCCCACTCGAACGCGCTCCCCGATCCCACGGCGCGCGCGCGGGCCTGCTCCACCACCCGGCGAGCCCGCTCGCGCCAGACACGAGCGCTCGACGCACGCAGGTCCACCCAGCCGCGCAGGATCACCTGCTCGGGCTCGCCCGCAGGCGGCGCGGGCGGCATCACCACGAACTCGCCGCGATAGACCCGATTTCCCTCGACCACGATCGGCAGCCCGATCGACACGATGGCCGACCGGAGATCAGCGTCGCGCGCGATGAGGGCGGCGGCGTCCCGCGCCAGCGCGGCCGGTTCGCCCCCGGCGAGACCCGCGACCGAGCCCACAATCTCGGACCAGACTCGCGCTTCGTACAGGAGCTTGCTCAGCCGGGGAGGGCCCAGCATCTCGAACGCCACCGACCGGACGCCGTGTTCCGCTTCGAGCTGCTTGAGCCGACCAATCGCCGCGGCGCGCAGCATCCCCGCCCGGTAGCTCGGTCCCGCCGTGGCGCCGTCCAGCGCCGCCACGACGTCCCGTCCCGAGGAGCGGCCCTCGAGCTCCATGATCACGAGGTCGGCGATCTCCTCGGGCGTCACCAGCTCCATCGACCCGAGCGCGCTCACCGTTTCGAACTCCTCACGGGCGAACGCGCCGTTTTCTCCCATGTCGATGTACACGGACTCGAGCGCGCGACCCGTGTCCTTCCACCCGGCCGCGTCCGCGCCGAACGCTCGACCGAGCGGCAACGGGGCCGGGCAGTCCACGCGGCGGATTTCCTTCCCCGCCCGGCGGACCGGGCCGTAGCGGATCCCGCTCCACCCGATCGCCGCAGTCGGCTTGATCTCGATGGTGGCGGGCGCCCCCGGCGTGCGCCCCAGGAGGAACAACAGCAGCGATTGTGCGCCCGCCATGGCCGACTTGGTGAGCAGCATGCGCGACGGGCGCTCCTCGGAATGCGTGTACGGGATGTTGAAGCCCATGCCGCCCGTGCCCGACGTCCCGACCTTGACGTACGCCATCGTGCCGGCGCGGCGAAACGCCTCCACCGCGATCTGCGTGTGGCGAATGAGCTCGGGAATGCCCAGGGTCAGCACATGGCGCTCGGCGAACTCACGGTCCACTCGACCCGTCACGGCTCGCGCGAGCAGCTCCTCGACACTGTGATACACGTTCTGGTAGGCGAACGCGGTTGCCGTGTTGATCGTGTCCACCACGATCTCCGGGCGGTAGCGCATCACGAGCTGGAACAGGAGGCTGCGCTCCAGCACCTGCTCGGTGAGCTCGCCCGCCACGTCCGCCACGACCTGGGCGCGCAGCGGCGCGTCCGCGAGAATCGTGGTCCAATCCTGCCGCGCGGCCTCAGCCGGGAGAAAGACGTCGCCCCATTCCCCGTCGAGCGCCGTCTCGCCCGCCGAGGGTTCGAGGTCCGCCATGGTCTCCCGCACTTCCGGCTCTCGCAGGCCCACGATCACGAGGCGCGCGGGCTCGAACTGCAACAGCCGTCGCGCGACCGCCCGGCCCACCAGTCCCGAACCACCGAGCAGCATGGCCGTCCGTCCGGGAAGCTCCATGGATCTCCGTCCGATCAGCCGCGGCTCGCGCCGTGGAGCGCCCGCACCTCGGCGGGCGTGAGATAGCGCCACTCGCCCGGCTTGAGCGCGGCCAGTTTCACCGGCCCGTAGGACAATCGGGTCAGCCGCTCGACTTTGAGTCCCAGCGCGTCGCACACGCGGCGCACGATGCGGTAGCGCCCTTCGGCCAGCACCAGCAGCACGTCCGTGGAATGTCCCACCGGCCGAAGGCTCCAGCGCACCAGTCCCACGGGGCGCCCCGCGAGCACGATGGGCCGGCGCAGCGCCTCCCGGATCTCCGACTCCGGGCGCCCGTGCACAAGCACGCGGTACGTCCGCTCCACCGCGTACCGCGGGTGGGTGAGCCGGTGTGTTTCCTCACCGTCCGTGGTGAGCAGCAACAATCCCGACGTCATTACGTCGAGCCGCCCCACGTACGTGAGCCCCGGCACGTCCGGCAGCAGATCGAATACGGTCGTGCGACCCTCCTCGTCACTCCGCGACACGACCATCCCCACCGGTTTGTGCAGCGCGATCCACACCGGACCGCCCGGGGCCGGCCGCACGCGCCGCCCGCCGACGGTGATCACGTCGCGGTCCGGATCTACACTGGATCCGATCTCCGCCACGGTCCCGTTGACACGGACGCGGCCCTCGCGGATCAGCGACTCCGCGCCGCGACGCGACGATACGCCGGCTCGCGCGAGCGCCCGCTGCAGCCGCATCGTGGTCATGTGGCCTCGCCCTGGGGCCTGAGCGCCACCGACAACTCCTCCAGCCGCGGCAACTCGTTCAGATCCTTGAGACCGAGCAGTTCGAGGAACGCCGGTGTGGTGCCGTAGAGGAGCGGCCGGCCGATCCCCTCCCCGCGCCCTACGACGTCAACCAGGCCGCGCTCCAGCAACAGACGGAGCACGCCGTCTGCCTGGACGCCGCGTATCTGCTCGATGTCCGCGCGTCCCACGGGCTGGCGATACGCGATGATCGCGAGCGTCTCCATCGCCGCGGCCGAGAGCTTGCGAGGCCGCTGCACGAGTTGCGCTTCGGCGATCGCCTCGGCGCATTCCCGGCGCGTGAGGATCTCGAACCCCTCGGCCACCTCGACCACTTCCACACCGTGGCCGCCCTGGTCGTACACCGTGCGCAACTCTTCCAATGCGGCCAGCACGTCCACCTCGGTGGCGTCGGGATCGAGGACGGCCAGCTCGTCCGCCGTGAGGGGTCGGGCGGCGGCGAACAGTGCCGCCTCAACGAGTTTCGTGAGCGACCGCACGCGCGACGGCGACCGAGCCGAAAGGAATGTCCTGCGCCACCACTAGCTCGCCCAGGCGGGCCAGCTCCAGCAGGGCGATGAGACACGAGATCACGTCGGTCACGCTCGGGCGCGCGCCGAGCAGTTCGAGAAGATCAAACCGCTCGCGCGCCGACAGCAGCTCGCGGATCCGCGCGGTAGCGCCCTCCGTGTCGAGCGGGCGCGGCACCACGCGATGGAGCACGTCCTGCGGCAGTCCCTCCGCCAGGCGTTGCGCCGTGGCCAGCAACTCGGCAAGCTCGAGCAGCAGCGGCGGGGGGGGCAGGTCCGGTTCCTCCGACAGCAGGCCCCGCGCAAACCGGTCGGATCGCTCACCCGCCCGGCGCGCCAACCAGTCCGCGACCTCTCGAATCTGCTCGTACTCGAGCAGCCGGCGCACCAGCTCGGCGCGCGGATCCTCCCACTCGTCGTCCCCCAGCGGCCGCGGCAACAGCATGGCCAGCTTGATGCGCAGCAGGTACGCGGCCATCTCCAGGTAATCGGCGGCTTCGTTGAACCCGAGTTCATGAATGGACGCGAGGAACTGGTCGGCGATCCGGCCGATGGGAATGTCCGCGATGTCGACTTCCTGCTCGCGGATCAGGTGCAGCAGGAGGTCGAGCGGGCCTGAGAACGCGTCGAGCTCGACGACGAACGGGCGGTCGGTCAGCTGCGCCGGCGCGGTCATGGAGTGGTACTTAGCCTCCTACAGCGGCGGCTGCATCAGCGCGAAGGGCAGCGCTACCCGCATCGCCAAATCGTGCAACAAGAAGGCCGGCAGAAGCAGGATGGCGAACAGGCTCCTGAAGAAGTACATCAGGGCGAGGAGCACCAGGAAACCATATTGCGCGAGCTGACGGTACGGGAGCGCGAGCGAGGGCGGCAGCACATGCGCCAGCACGTGCGAGCCGTCCAGCGGAGGAATGGGGATGAGGTTGAAGAACGCGAGCAGGAGATTCAGCCAGATGCCCCAGAACAGCATGCGCTGGAACAGGGCCAGGCTCTGCCCTCCTGACGGCAGCGCGGCCCCGAGCAGGCCCGTGCCCACCACGAGCGCCAGGCATGCACCGGCCAGCGCGATATTCGTCGCGATTCCCGCCAGCGAGACGATGATGTCCCCGCGCTTGTAGTTCCTGTAGTTCCGCGGGTTCACCGGCACCGGTTTGGCCCCACCGAACACCATGCGACCGCCCGAGCCGAACCAGAGCATGAGCGGCAACAACACCGTCATGAAGGGATCGATGTGCTTCAAGGGATTGAAGGTCAGCCGGCCCAGCATGTACGCCGTTTGATCCCCTTGTTTCAGCGCCGCGTAGCCGTGCGCGTATTCGTGCGCCACCATGGAAAAGAGGAGCACGGGAAGGGCGAGCAAGGCTTCTTGCACGAGGGGTGAGCGCGGGTTGGGTGAGGCGCAAAATAACGGCGCCCGGAGGGAGTGTCAAAGCGGATAGCGCCTTGACTCACCGACACTTGCGCGATACGATTCGGCCCATTTTGGAGCGCCACGGCGCTCGGATTTTTCGTGTTTCACAGGAGATGTTGGTGCCACGAATTCGTTCGGCAAAGAAGCGGCTTCGCCAGGCGCGCGGTCGAACCGCGCAGAATCGCCGGCAGCGGGCGGCGCTGCGCACCGCGCTCAAGAAGGTCCGCCTCGCGACGACGGCCGCTGAGGCACTCGCGGCTTACAAGACGGCCGAGGAACTGCTGGACCGGGCCGCGCGCAGGAACATCGTTCACCGCAACGCCGCGGCGAGACAAAAAAGCCGGCTGCAGAAACTGCTGAAGACTAAAGCGTAAGAGGTGAGAGGTGAAAGCGCTCGCTTGATGGGGCTTTCCCTCTCACCTCTTACGTCTCACCTCTGACGCCTTTAGAGCGCGGCGAGTTCTGCCCCGCACCTCTCGCAGTACCACTCCGTCGCCAGGTTCATCGCGCCGCATTCGGCGCACTTGAGTTCCTTCTGCGCTTTGCTGCCGCCCGGGCCAGCATCCGCGGGCTGCTCCACCACGTCGGACGGAACGGACTTCGTAGGCACAACTGGCTCGTTCACGACCGCGCGCATCGCGCCACTGGCTCTCGAGGGCGCAGGCCCGTGCGTTTCATCTTCGGTCACGGACCTGAGGAACGCGAGCTCGTCGAACCCCGCTTCCTGCTTGCGGGCCGCGGCCTTCTCGGGCGGCGGTTCGCGCCGGGGTTCAGGCCGGGGCTCCGGCTTGGCCGCGGGCTTGGGCTCCTCGGCCCGGACCTTGATGACCGGCTCCGGCGCCGGAACGCGCGGCTCTTCTCGGCGGGGTGGTTCTTTCACGCGGGGCGGCGGGAGTCTGCCGCCGATCAACGAAACGACTTCATCGACCCGCGCGATCTCTTCGTCGGCTTGCTTCAGTTCCTCCCGGATCTTGACCAGATCTCCCAGCAGTCCCGCGTGCACCTGGCGCCACTGCCCTTCCTCGTACTCACCCACCGCGTGCCGCAGCTCGGCTTCAGCGACGCGCTCGGCAGCCTCGGTTTCCTGTTTCTGTAGACCGCCGCGCACGGCCGTGAGCCGGTCGAGAGTGCTCCCTAACTCTTGAGAGTAACCTTCCAGCTCCTCCAGGATTTCCTCGAGTCGCTTCTCGTAGTCGTGCTTGACCTTGGCCCGCACCTGTTCCGGTGCCGCGTCTCCGGCCATCTCGATGCGCTCGAGCCAACGTTGCACTTTCCCCCGCTCATCGAGCAGGCGTTGGATTGCGGCTGTGGATTTCGCTGGCTTGGGCATCGACGACCCCCGGGCGGCGGCCGGCAGAGACCGCTAGAAGATAGCGGGTCCCGCTCCAACATGCTGCGCCGGTGCCATACTAACGTGTAAAGCTTTGTATTGTAACGAGTTAAGCTTCGGCGCACGAGCGCCACACGGCTTGCCCGTCTACTGCTCCCGCCCGTCGTAGACCGTGGCTCCTCCAACCACGGTCCGCATCACGCGGCCCAGCAGTTCGCGTCCGGCGTACGGCGTGTTCCTACTCTTCGAGTGAAACTTCGTGGGATCCACTTTCCATTTCAGTTCCGGATGGAACACGACGACGTCGGCCACCGCGCCGGGTGCGAGCGTTCCGCCCGGGAGGTTGAACACGCGTGCCGGTGTCGTGCTCATGCGATCGATCAGCTCGGGCACGGTGAGCACGCCGCCGGCCACGAGCTCGGTGAGGCCGAGCCCGAGCGCGGTCTCCAGCCCGATGATGCCGTTCGGGGCATCGTCGAACTCACGTTCCTTGGCGTCGTAGGCGTGTGGCGCGTGGTCGGTCGCGATGACATCGATCGTGCCGTCTTTCAGGCCCGCGCGCAAGGCCGTGACGTCCGCCGCCTCGCGCAGCGGAGGATTCATCTTCGCGTTGGTGTTGTATCCGTCGCACGCCTCGTGCGTGAGCGTCAGGTGATGGGGCGTCACCTCGGCCGTGACCCGGACTCCCTTGTCTTTCGCGCGCCGGATCAGATCCACGGATCCCCGCGTAGACATGTGGCACAGGTGAACGTGCCCGCCCGTCAGCTCGGCCAGCAACAGGTCGCGCGCGACCATGATCTCTTCCGATGCGGCGGGGATTCCTCTCAGGCCTAGCCGCGCGGATACCACACCTTCATGCATCACGCCGCGCGGCAGCGTGGGATCCTCACAGTGGTCGGCGACCGGGATGCCGAACGTCTGCGCGTACGAGAGGGCCATGCGCATGAGATGACTCGACGCGACCGGCTTGCCGTCGTCGCTTACCGCCACGGCGCCCGCGGCAACCAGTTCGCCGAACTCGGCCAGCTGCTTCCCTTCCTGACCGAGCGAGATGGCCGCGATGGGATAGACGCGAGCGGCGCGCGCCTGGTGCGCCTGCTTCACGATGAATCCGACGGCGGCCTGGTTGTCCGTGGGGGGGTCGGTGTTCGGCATGGCGCACACGGCCGTGAACCCGCCCGCCACGGCCGCGCGCGCGCCGCTCGCGACGGTCTCCACGTCCTCGTTCCCCGGCTCACGCAGGTGGACGTGGAGGTCGATCAGGCCTGGAGCCACGACCAGCCCCTTGGCATGGACAACCTCGGCGCCGTCCGGTTTGCCGAGTCCCTTCCCCACACCCGCGATCTTGCCGTCGACAATGAGCACATCAGCGATCTGATCCAAACCCGATGATGGATCGATCACGCGACCGTTGGTGAGAAACAGCGGCAGCGGCAGCATCAGCGGCATGAGCGGTGACAGCCGAACAGATGACGAGGTTGCGGTCGAATGCAGACGCGCTTTCCCATTGCGGCGTTCGGCGCCTGAGCGGCAGTCCCTCCAGGTAATGCGCGCTGGGCGGAGTCTGAACATGGATGCTGCGACAGCGCAGGCGGGCGCCCTGCTCTGCTGCTCATACCGGGCATGCCGCTAATGCCGCTCATGCCGCTCATGCCACATATCCCACCTCTTTCGCTCACGGCACCTCATTCCCGCTTCGCTGCTTCCGCCAACTCCGGCCTCCCACCCGCGAGCAGATACAGCACCGCCATCCTCACGGCGATTCCGTTCGTCACCTGGTCCAGAATCACGCTGTGGGAACCGTCCGCGACGCGCGAATCGATCTCCACGCCGCGGTTCATGGGACCGGGGTGGAGGATCACGAGGTCGCGCGGGGCTTTTTCCAGACGTTCGACCGTAACACCGAACACCCGGTAGTACTCCCGCACCGACGGGATGAAACCGCCCTGCATGCGCTCGAGCTGGATGCGAAGCACGTTCAGCACGTCGGCCCATTCGATCGCTTCCTCGATCCGCTTGAACACGGTCACGCCGAGCGAAGAAACCTCGCGCGGCATGAGCGACGGCGGCCCGCACACGGCGACCTGGGCGCCGAGCTTGGTGAGGCCCCAGATGTTGCTGCGCGCCACGCGGCTGTGGAGGATGTCGCCGCAGATGCACACGCGGACGCCCTCGATTCTGCCCAGCCGGTCACGGATGGTGAGCAAGTCGAGCAGCCCCTGCGTGGGGTGCTCGTGCGTGCCGTCGCCCGCGTTCACCACGTTGGAGCGGATGCGGTCGGCGAGGAACTGTGCGGCGCCCGACGACGGGTGTCGCATCACGACCATGTCGATCCGCATCGCCTCGAGGTTCTTGGCGGTGTCCACGAGCGTCTCGCCCTTTTCCACCGACGACCCCGACGCCGCCACGTTCACCGTGTCCGCCGAGAGCCGGCGCGCCGCGAACTCAAACGAGATGCGCGTGCGGGTAGACGCTTCAAAGAACAGGTTGACGATCGTCTTGTGACGCAGCGTGGGGACGCGCTTGATGACACGCTCGGAGACTTCCTTGAACGGTTCCGCGGTATCGAGAATGAGTTGAATCTGCTCTTTGGAGAGCGGCTCCAGGCCGAGGAGGTCCTTGCCCAGAGGTCGCTCGGTCACTTCTCGGCACCTCTCGCGAGCTCGACACCGTCCTTTCCGTCCACTTCCTTGACGAACACGTCCACGCGGTCGCCGGGCCTGGCCTCCACCGCTTTCCCCACGATGTCGGCCTGGATCGGCAGCTCGCGGCCGCCGCGATCGATCAGGACACAAAGGCCGATGCGCCCGGGCCGGCCGAAGTTGGACAGCTCCTCCATCGCGGCCCGTACGGTGCGGCCGGTATAGAGCACGTCGTCCACGATGACGACCCAACGGCCGTTTAGCTCGTGGGGGACGTGGGTCTCGCCCACGATGGGCCGCGGGCCGATGACTTCGAGGTCGTCGCGGTAGAGGGTGATGTCGATGGCGCCGCGCGGCACGGGTTTGCCTGCTTTCGACTCGATCAGCCTGGCGAGGCGCTCGGCAAGCTCCACGCCTCGGCGCTGGATACCGACGAGGATCAGCTCGGTGTTCTTTGCCGCCGCGAACTTGAGAATCTCGGAAGCCATGCGCTGGAGGGTCCGCTCGACCTGGCGGGCGTCGAGGATCGTGTCGCGCTGGCCCGGCGTCATGCCGCGCGGGAAGTTAGAGGACCCCGTGGGACCAGTCAACGCGGCCGCAGTACCGGCAGCTCAGCCACCGCGTGGCTCGCAGGCCGGTTAGTCCCTCCGCGCGCCTACATGTC
>JACQHC010000075.1 GCA_016199245.1 Gemmatimonadota bacterium
GATCTCGTTCACGCCTTCCACTTCGGCCCGAATGGCCTCAGGGGGCAAACTGATCCCGCGCACTTCCAGTGCGCCGTTCAGGGTGCCCAGCATTCAGGCGCCGGTGGCCGCCACGATGTAGTCCACCGGGAGGGGGAGGTCCCGGGCGTCGGTGAGCCGGTAGTGAGCCTTGACGGCTCCGTGCACGCCGAAATCGATGAACACGCCAAGCGGCAGCGCGGCGCGCCGGTGGGTGCCGAGGACCTTCTCTACCGAAGCCCGGGCGATGTAGAACGGCTCACTCATGGAACGGCGGCGATGAGCGCTACGTTCCGGCCCGCCGGACTGGAATCCGCACGCGGGTGAGCTCCCATTCCATCACGAGCTCCGCGGCGTTCCCCATTGCCGGCCCGAAGGCGATGTCCAGCCGCTCCACGGGAGCGGTCAGGCGCTCCACACGGACCGTGCCCGACCCGACGTCCTGGGCTCGCACCTGCTCGTTGATGGGAATGCCCCAGCGTTCGACCGCCCGATTCACGACGATCTCCCACTCCGACTCGCCAGGGATCGCGTACAGCGTGTAGGTGCCGGCTTCCACGCGCACCCCCGCGATTTCGGCGGCGAACGGCACGCTGATCGTGGTCGCCTCGTTCGCGCCGAGCCGCCAGGGCTGGCCCACGGGGACCAGGCCACCAACGACGGCCCGCCCGTTGGCGGACGGGGCGCCGTAACACACCTTCACGGTCGCCCCACCGAGTACTACTTCGGTCGAGTCAGGCGGGCTGGGCCGCTGCGCGGCCTGGGCGGGATTGCCTCGGAGCCAGCAGTGGAATTGCGCTCGAGCCGGACTCGTCCACGTCGCGGCGGCGAGGACCAACGCCGCGGCCACTCGCACGCGCCGCCTCATGCGCTTCCTCCGCCCTTCTCCGCATCGTACCACTCGACGATCTTGCGCCGCACGTCTTCCGTCGTGTCGTCGGGCGTCGCATCGAATGGTGCGTGAGCGACGCCATCCACGGCGACCACCCACATCGGACTGGACAGCCGGGACAGACCGCCGGCTACCTCACCCTGGGCATCCACCCAGCATTCGAAGGTACGACCGGCGTGGGTGAACTTCAGCTTTTCCGCCGCCATGAGATCCTCGTCCCGCTACGCCGACCGCTCCGGCGGCGCCGAGGGAGACCCGACGTCGGCCACGCGGAGCACGCACGGAACATACGTGTCGGGGAGAATCCCCGCCAACACTCCCGCCCCATTGTGCGTACCCTGCAACAGCGGTAGTCTCGCAGGCCGGTTTGTTTTTCTTCCTACGCACAGAGAGAGCCAGGAGGCAGTATGTCTCGCAGGTTCATGGCTGGGTCGCGGTTGATCCGAGCCGCACTGGCAGCGGTCCTGGTGTGGCCGGCGCCGGCGCTCCGCGCACAGGGTGCGCGCCAGGCGATTGACCAGGAGTACACGGACAAGATCAAGGAATACCTGCGCGACCCGCGCATCACGACCGAGCTGGTGGACCACCTGCCGGCCTCGAGCACGGTCCCGACGCCGCTCAAGTTCCACGGCCGCATCATCGGCACCCCGGGCGAGCTCACGTACGCCAGGGACATCCAGCGCTACTTCGAGGCGCTCGACCAGGCGTCACCCCGCGTGAAGACCTGGACCATCGGGAAGAGCGAAGAGGGCCGCGACATGATCGTGCTCGCGGTTTCGGACGAGGCCACGATCGCCGACCTCGACCGCTATAAAGGAATAACGGCCGCGCTCACCGATCCGCGGAAAACGCCCGACGATGAGGCCCGGCGGCTCATCGGCTCCGGGAAGATGTTCTACTGGATCACGTCAGGCATGCATTCACCCGAAACCGGCGGCCCCGAGATGCTGCAGGAGTTGGCCTACCGCCTCGCAGTGGAGGACACTCCGTTCATTCAGGCCATCCGCGAGAACGTGGTGACGCTCATCACGCCGGTGATCGAGGTAGATGGACGCGAGAAGCAGGTGGACACCTACTACTTCAACAAGAAGCTGCCGCGTGGCGAGACCCGGCTGCCACTCATGTACTGGGGCAAGTACGTGGCGCACGACAACAACCGCGACAATATCGGGCAGTTCCTCGCGCTGTCGAAGCACGTGAACCGGTTCTTCCTCGAGTGGCACCCGCCCATCATGCACGACTTGCATGAAGCATCGAATTACCTCTACACGTCAACGGGCACGGGACCGTACAACGAGGCGCTCGATGCCATCACCGTGGACGAATGGTGGCTGCTCGCCAAGACGGAAGTCATGGAGCTGACCAAGCGCGGCGTGCCCGGCGTCTGGACGTATGGCTTCTACGACGGCTGGGTGCCGAATTACATGTTCTTCGCCGCGCACTCGCACAACGCGACCGGGCGGTTCTACGAAGTGCAGAGCTACGGCCCGGACACGACCACGGTGCGGCTCCAGGCGACGCAGACGAGCCGGGAGTGGTTCCGACCAAACCCGCCGCTGCCCTCGATTAGTTGGGGGCCGAGGAACAACACCAACATCCAGCAGTCGGCCATGCTGATCGCCTTGAACCACGTGGCGAAGAACAAAGATCTCTATCTCGAGAACTACTGGCTCAAGAACAAGCGGCAGGTGGAGAAGGGGAGAAACGGACCCCCGTTTGCCTGGGTCATTCCCGCGGGCCAGCGGCGCAAGGGAGAAGTGGCCGATGCGGTGAACGCGTTGCGCACGCAGGGAGTCGAGTTCCACGTCGCCACGGCGACGTTCAAGGCGGGCGCCGTGGACGTGAAGGC
>JACQHC010000078.1 GCA_016199245.1 Gemmatimonadota bacterium
CCCGAGTACGGTCTTGGGATGGTCGGTGGCGATCCGGTAGGTGCACGCCAGAGCCGCTTCCAGCCCGCCGCCGAGGCACGCGCCGTGGATCGCTGCCACGACCGGCTTCCCGAGATCGGCGATCCGGTTGATCAGCGCCTGCCCGCCTCGCACCAGCTCTCGCGCTTCGGGAACCGAGCGCAGGTGCCCGAACTCGTCGATGTCGGCGCCCGCGATGAAGGTGTCAGCCTTGCCGGACAGCAAGACCACGGCCCGCACGGTCGGGTCGGAGGCCCAGTTGGTCAGCAGGGCGTCCAGCTCATCGCGCACGCCGCGCGTGATCTTGTTGACGCTCTCCCCGGGGAGGTCGAGGCGGGCACGGACCACCCCCGCCGTCGCATCCACCTGGAATGCCGGCATGCTCAGCGCCGCTCCAGCACCATGGCGAATCCCATTCCTCCCTGCGCGCAGACTGAGATCAGGCCGAACTGCGCGTCCCGCCGCTTCATCTCGTTGGCGAGCGTGAGCGTGATGCGGGCGCCTGTGGCGCCGAAGGGGTGGCCGATCGCGATGGAACCGCCCATCACGTTCGTGGTGTCCCAGTTCACCTGGCCTATGGCCTCACCGCGCCCGAGTTGGCGCGCGGCCCACTCGCGCGACTCGAATGCCTGGATGTTCGAGAGTACCTGGGCGGCGAACGCCTCGTGCATCTCGACCAATCCCAGCTCCCGCCACGAGATCCCGGCCCGGTCCAGGGCTCGGGGTACGGCGTACGCGGGCCCCATGAGCAGTTGCTCCCCGGGGTCGAGCGCCGCCACAGCGTACGACCGGATGAACGCCAGCGGCTCATAGCCGAGAGCGCGGGCAGCGTCCTCGCTCATCAGGAGCACCGCCGCGGCGCCATCGGTGAGTGGAGAGGAGTTGCCGGCGGTCACCGTCCCGTACCGGCGGTCGAACACGGGCTTCAGCGCGGCCAGCTTCTCAGCCGTCGTGTCCCCGCGGATCCCGTTGTCCCGGGCCACCGGATCGGCGCCCGGACGGAACACGGGCGCAATCTCCGCGGTCAGCCGGCCGTCCTCCGTACCCGCCAGGGCGCGCTGGTGGCTGCGCAGCGCCACTTCGTCCTGCGCGGTCCGCGTGATGCCGTTCTCCTTGGCCATCTTCTCCGCCGACTGCCCCATGGTCTTGCCGGTGGACGGCTCGGCAATCGCGGGTGCGACGGGGACGAGATCACGGGGCCGAATGCGGGCGATCAGCGCCACCCGCTGCCCCATGCTCTTGGCCCTGCTGAGGTTCACGAGCGTGTCCGCGAACCGGCGGCTGTGCAGGACCGGAATGTCGGACAGGGACTCTGCGCCCCCCGCGATCGCGACGCGGGCATGCCCCAGCGCGATCTGGTCATGGGCGAGAGCGATGGCGGTGTTGGCCGACGCGCAGGCCCGGTTCACGGTGGCGGCCGGAATGGAGCGGGGGAACTGCGGCAGCAGGCTCACCTCGCGGGCCAGATTTGGCGCGAGCGGGCTCGCCACAACCTGCCCGAAGAACATCTCGTCCACGACATCGCCGTCGAGATTGGCGCGGTGCAGCAGTTCCACGACGGCGTGGCGGGCGAGGTCGACCGCGGAAAGGTCCTTGAGATCGGAACCGGACCGGCAGAACGGCGTGCGACATCCCGCGACGACCGCGACGAGCTTCCCGTTGGCCGGCCCCGTCATGAACGGTAAGCTAGTGCGGGTTCAACGAATCGCGCCACGCGGAGCGGCGCGCGCCTCTTGTGGAGCGTCAGACCTGCGGCATCATTCCGAGGGACGTTGGGCGAGCACGCTCGCGACCGCCATGGGGCGGCCGCCGATGAATTCGAGCGCCTCACGCGCAAGCACGATCTCGAACGGCGTGGCGAGCTGGATCAACTCGCCGCGCTTCAGCAAGTGATCCGAGGAGGTCGGCCCCCACCCATGCTCGCGCTGCTCCTCGAGAAACGTCTCGCACATGAGATAGCCACCGGGCCGGACCGCTCGCCGGAAATCCACCATGCGCCGTCGATCGAGGTAGTTGAAGGCCATGACCAAATCGAACCGCGCCTCGGGCAGCTCGTAGCGCGTGAGGTCCGCGGTCACCCATTCGATGGGCAGCGTGCCGGCCGCTTTTCGGCCCGCGGCGATGTTCTCGGCATCCGCATCCACGGCGGTGACCATGGCGCCGCGGGCCGCGGCGGCAATGGCGTGGCGGCCCCGACCGCAGGCCAGGTCCAGCACCTTCCCGGCCGGTCGAATGATGTGGGCGTGCCAGGTGAACCAGGCGGACGGATGCTCGTTGCTTCCTGACCGGCTCGTGGACCCCTCCTTCTCTCACGCTACGCGCGCCGCGGACCTCGCTGCGATGGGCCGCGAGGCCGTCGACTTGCTGGTCGTGGGCGCCGGTGTCACCGGCACGGGGATCGCCCGCGACGCTGCCATGCGCGGCATTCGTACCGTGCTGATCGACAAGGGCGACTTCGGCTCGGGCACGACCGGCCGGTCATCGCGCTTGGTACACGGCGGCCTGCGCTATCTCGAGCTCGGCGACTGGCGGCTGGTGTTCGAGGCGAGCCGCGAGCGGCGCACACTCCTCCGGATCGCCCCCCACCTGGTGTGGCCCCGCTCGTTCCTCTTCCCCGTCCACGCCGGTGGTCGCGTTCCAGCCTGGAAGCTCGCGACCGGGATGTGGCTGTACGACCTCCTCGCGGCGTTCCGGAATGTGCGCCACCATCGAATGCTGAGCAAGCGTGGCCTGCAACGGGCGGAGCCGGCGTTGCGCAGCCAGGGCTTGCGCGGCGGCGCCCGCTACTTCGACGCCCAGTGCGATGACAGCCGCTTGGCTCTGGCGAACGCCCGCGACGCCCGCCGACACGGCGCCCTGGTTGCGAACTACGTCCAAGCCGACCGGTTCTCCGTGACGGACGGGCACGTTCGCGGGGTGCACGCCACGGACGCGATCGGCAGGGGAACCCTGGCCATCCGCGCCCTCGTCGTCGTGAACGCCACCGGTCCGTGGGCGGACGGCTTGCGGGCGCAACTCGGGGAGCCCCCGGCGCTCCGGCGGACAAAGGGGGCCCACGTCGCGGTGCCGCGCGAGCGCCTCGGCAACCGGGAAGCTGTTACCATCACCTCGCCGATCGACGGCCGCGTCATGTTTGTCGTGCCGTGGGGTGACCTCACCTATGTCGGCACGACGGACACGGATACCGCGGAATCTCCAGACGACGTGCGAGCCACCGCGGAGGACGTGGTCTACCTGCTCCGGTCCGCCAACGCGTACTTCCCGGACGCGCGCCTTGGTCCGCAGGACGTGAGGAGTACCTGGGCGGGCTTGCGCTGCTTGCTAGGGACACTGACGAACGGCGCCCCGAGCGCGATGTCTCGCGAGCATCGGATTATCGAGGGAGCCTCCGGGTTGATCTCCGTGGTGGGCGGTAAGCTCACCACCTACCGCTCCATGGCCGCCGAGGCCGTGGACCTGACCGCCCGGCGTCTGGTAGCCCTGGACGGGCGGCCCGTGCCACCGAAAGCGCGGACGGACCGCGAGCCCCTGCCAGGCGGCGAGGTCCGGGACCTCGATCTCCTGGTACGCGACCTCGAGCGCGAGGAGACCCCCCGGCCCGTGGCCGAGCGCCTCGTGCGCACGTACGGCAGCGAGGCGACCGCCGTGGTCCGGCTGGCTCGATCCGACCCCTCGTTGGCCCGCCCGATTGTCGAGCGACACCCCTCCTTGCGAGCGGAACTGGTGCATGCGATCCGGCGCGAGATGGCTATAAAGCTGTCCGATTTGCTCGTCCGCCGCACACATGTATTCCATGAGGCCGAGCACCACGCCCTGCCGGAAGCTCCGGCGCTGGTGGAGCTCGCCGCCTCTGAACTGGAGTGGTCAGCGGCGCGGAAGGCGCAGGAGCTGGCGGCCTACCTGGAGGATGTCGACCGCAGTCTCGCGTTTCGGGGAGAGCTCGGGAGCTAGCGCCCCTCCATCTCGCGCAGCCGCTGCATGTCGCTTTCGATTGTGTGCACGCCGAGCAGCAGGACGAATGCGCCGACGACCGCGACGGTGGGAAGCAAGAGCATTGCGGTCTGGATGCCAAAGCGGTCGGACAGGAACCCGATCAGCGGGTACGCGACCGCGTCGCCTGCGATGTGCGTGAAGAACACGTAGGTACCGACCACGGATGCGCCGATGCTGGACGGCACGACGTCGAAGATGGCGGCGGTCACGGGGCCGTTGTACCACGTGAAGAGAAAAATGGTCCCGAAGAACAATGGCGTGAACGCGTTAAGGTCCCGCGTCGTGAGCAGCAGGAGACACAGCGGTGCACCGATGATGAAGCCGACCGAGCCGGCGATCAGCCGGCCGGTGGGCCAGCGCTCCAGCAGGCGATCCCCGAGTCGCCCGCCGAAGACCACCCCGAGTGATGCCCCCAGCAGTCCCCACACGCCCATGAGCCGGCCTGCCATCTGAGGCTCGAGCCCGAGCTCTCGCTGCAGGAAACTCGGTGACCATCCGACCAACCCGTTCATGGCGAAGGAGATCAGCGCGCCGCCCGCGAACACCCAGACGAGGGTGGGCGTGCGCAGCACAAAGCGGGCCGCATCGATCATCTCATCCAGTGTAGTCAAAGCGGTCGAGCGCTGACGGGATTCGGCGCGCGCCGCGAGCATGCGCCGCACCAGGCGGGCGACGGTGCCGGCCGCCCCGAGCGCGAGCGCGGTGCCGATGATCGCTCCTTCACCCTCGGCACTCACCTGATCGAGCCGATCGAGCACGTAGGCCAGTCCCAGCCCGAGGGCGCCAAGCGACCAGAGAGGCCACGTGCCCTGGATGAGGTGCCAGATCGTGAGTTCCAGGCGGCGGATGATCTCGAGTAAGGACAGGCGGCGCTCTTCGCGAGTCGGGTCGCGGAGCTGCGTGGTCAGGATCGCCAGCAACAGGCTCGGGATGGCCACCGCCATGAACGCCGCTCGCCACCCGTAGAGGTGTTCCAGCTCGCCTCCCAGCCAGATGCCGGCCACGCCACCGAGGGCGAGGCCACCCCAGAAGATCCCCAGAGCCAGCGCCCGGCCGCGCGACGGGAAGAAATCCGCCACGAGGGATTGCGCCGACGGGGAGTACGCGGCCTCGCCGATACCGACCATGGAGCGACAGAACAGCAGCTGCCAGTAGTGCCTGGTCAACCCGGTGAGCGCCGTGAACGCGCTCCACACGGCCACGCCTCCGGCAATGACCAGCTTACGTGACCGGAGGTCGCCCAGGATACCGAGCGGCACGGCTGCGACGGACAGCACGATGATGTAGGCCGAGCCCAGCCACCCCAGCTGGGTGTCGGACAGGGCGAGCTCCTGCTTGATGGGCTCGAACAACACGAAGATGATGTTGCGGTCGATGTAGTTGACGGCGTTGATGCACGTGAGCAGCGCCAGGGCGTACCACGCGTACGCCCCGGGCGTGCTACCGGTGTGCCCAGCTCGCCCGGTCACTCCCCGCGGCCGGCCGCCGCGGCGCGTTGGTCGCGCGTGCGGCGGGCTTTCTTGTAAGCCCTAACGAGCGCCGCGAGCATCGGTCCGCGCCGGTCATAGAGCCGCTTGAGCGGGCGGGGCGGGCGGCGGGCCAGAGCGTAGGCCGTGACCAGAGGAAGACCCACGGTACTGTCCACGTAACACACGACAGAGTGAGCCAGTTGGTCGGGATCCACCTTCCCCCAGCTTACCGCTTCCCCCGGGGTCGCGCCGGATAGCCCGCCCGTGTCGGAGCGGGCGTCGGTGATCTGCAGGAAATAGTCGTGGCCCTTCTCGTCGATCCCGAGGACCTCCTGGATCTGGGGCTCGGTTTGGAGCACGAAGTTCTTCGGGCTGCCTCCGCCAATCATCAGAACCGCGCTCCGGCCCCGGCGTTTCCCGTCCAGCACGATGGCCGCGGTTTCGTTGACGTCGGCCGACACGTCGAACCGCAGCTTGCCGCCGTCGAGCGCCTGTTCGGCGACGTTCATGCCGATGGAGGAGTCGCCCGGCGACGACGTGTAGATCGGCACGCCGCACTCGTGCGCCACCGCGAGAACCGATCGGTGCTTCAGGCCCAGCGCCCCCTCCCGCTCCCGCACGTAGCCGCCCATCAGATAGTGGTACTCGGCGGTGGTCATGTCCCGCTGGAACTCCGGACGCGCCGAGATCTCGCGCATGAAGTGATCCGTGTGGAGCAAGACGGTGTAATCGAACAGGATGTCGTAGATCCGGACCACGCCTTCCTTGCGCAGCACCACGTCGTCCACGAAGGGCGAGCCCTGGTGCATCGAAAGCCCAAGGGCGAAGTGCGCGTCGTGGTACAGGTTGGCCCCCGTGGAAACGATCCAGTCCACGAAGCCCGCTTGCATGAGGGGGATCAGGCAGGACATCCCGACCCCGGCGGGCGTGAGCGCCCCCGTGAGGCTCATCCCCACCGTGACGTCGGGTTCCAACATGCGCTCCGTGAAGAGCCGCGCCGCCTCCCGCAGCCGCCCGGCGTTGTAGGCGAGGAACGAGTTATCCATCAACTCCGCCACCGACTCCCGTCCCGTGATGGCGATCGGGTTGATCCGCGACCCGCGCAGGAACCGGCTTGGTTTCTTGCTCATTTCTTGCCCCGCTCCTCGCGCATCTGGCGACCGACGCTCTCCACCACGACGCGCACTGCCTGTTCCGGATCGTCGGTCACGTGAAACAAACGCGCATCGTCCGGACTGATCATCCGCTCGGCGGCGACGGTGTTGGTGAGCCACTGCACGAGTCCCCGCCAGTACTCCCTGCCCATGAGCACGACGGGGAAATCCTTGATCCGGTCCGTCTGGATCAACGTCAGCGCCTCAAACAGCTCGTCCAGCGTGCCGTAGCCGCCCGGAAAGAACAGGAAACCGCGTGAGTACTTGATGAACATGGTCTTGCGGACGAAGAAATACCGGAAATCAATCTCCCGGGTGACGTAGGGGTTCGAGTGTTGCTCGTGCGGCAACTCGATGTTGAGGCCGATCGAAAGCGTGCTGGCCTCGGTCGCGCCGCGGTTGGCCGCCTCCATGATACCCGGCCCGCCGCCCGTGATGACGGCGAAATTCGCCTCGCCGAACCGCCGCGCGGTTTCCACCGCCTTCGCGTACCACGGATGATCGGGGGTCATCCGTGCCGAGCCGAAAATGGCGACGGCGGTATCGACGTCCGACAGGCTGTCGAACCCCTCGACGAACTCGCCCAGGATTCGGAGGGCGCGCCAGGGATCGGTCCGCGTAAACGCCTGGCGCTCGCCGGCGGGTCGCGGCGCGAACAGCACTTCATCGGCAGTCCGCCGCGGGCCCACCGACGGAGGGGGTTCTTCAGGTGGTGAGGACATCGATCGCTCGTTGGTGATCATCGGGGACGTTGTAGAAGAACGGCGAAAGCCGAACATGCCCGGGCCGCGCGTCCGCCACGATGCCCGCGGTTGCCAGTCGCCGGACTTGGGCCGCGGGGTCGGCGGCCGGGAGCATCACGATCGCTGACCGGCTGGCCGGGTCCGGCGCCACCTTGGGACGAAGTCCGGCGGCCGAGGCGCGCTCCACGAGGTCGCGCGTCAGGTCGCGGGTCGTGCGAAACACGGCATCCCAGCCGATTTCGTCCAACACATCCAGCCCGCCGAGCTGCGCGTGTACGGCGGCCAGCGCCGGCGTGCCCTGCTCGAAGCGACGGGCGTCCGTGTGAAACTCCAGGACGCGCGGATCGAAGCGGAACTGGTGCTCGTGGGCGAACCATCCGGTCACGGTAGGGTTGAGCCGCCGGGCCAGCTCTTCGCGCACGTAGAGGAATACAATACCCGGTCCACCCAGCAACCACTTGAGCCCGCCGGCCGTGAGGAAATCCACCCCCGCGGCGCGGACGTCCAGCGGCACCTGGCCGACGCCCTGATACGCGTCCACATAGCAGAGCGCGCCCCGGGCGTGAGCCAGTTCCGCCACCGCGCGAATGTCCAGTACGCAGCCCGAGGTGAAGAACACGTGAGAGGTGACGACGAGCGCTGTCCGCTCATCGATCGCGTCGGCGAAAGACTGGAGCGGGACCGAGACCCCATCCGGGCTCTCCAGCACCACCACTTCGACGCCCAGGGGGCGCCTGGCGAGCCATTGGTAGACGACCGTCGGGAAATCGAGCGAGGTCGTGACGACGCGGGGGCGGTTCCGGTGGTCAAGCGCGCTGGCCAGCACGGCGGTGGCTGTCGAGACCGCCGCGTGGAGCGCGATCTCCCCGGGCGTTGCACCGATCACCGCCGCGTATCGTGCTCGCAGCTCCGCCAGCGCACCCCACCACACGTCATACCAGGCTGCCGCACCGCGGGCGTCCCATTGGTCGAGGAACGCCTGCATGCGAGCGCGTGAGCGGCGCGACAGCGCGCCGAGCGAGCAGGTGTTGAGGTAGATTTGGCGGTCGAAGATGGGGAACTCGGCTCGGTAACGCGCGAGGGCGTGGGGTTGGGGGGGCGCCGCGGCCGTTGCTCCCGTCATGTGGGCCCAATATACAAGCGGGCTGCATAACCCCGTGAGTGCGACATGGGCCGCCGGCGGAGATGCGCGATGACGGCGAGGTCGGAGAATCAGCTCGATCCGAGATACCGCGATTCGTGGCCGCGCCTGAGCGTGCGGGTGGCGCTTCGCGCCGTGCTCCGCCCGCGCCTGGCCCTCGACCTGGTGTCTCTCGCGTGGGCGTTCCGCCGGCGGGATTGGTATCGCCGGCCGCCGTTCCTGCCGGTTCCGCCTCGAGAATACGTCCGCTGGCGCATGTACACCGCCTACGGAGATGAACGGGCCGTGCCGCCAGTGGATGACGTGATTCGCTTCGCGACGTGGCGACGACGCCTGCTCCAACTCTGACGCCCGAGCGACGGGCTTTCCTCGCCAAGCAGCGAGCCACCACGCTCGGCTTCGACGCGGCAGGTGTGACCGGCCTTGGGCCACTGCCGCACGGCGACGCGCTGGACCGCTGGCTGGAACATGGCATGGCGGCCGGTATGGATTACATGCACCGGCAGGCCGCGCGGCGGCGAGATCCCGGCGCCATTGAACCACGCGCGACCCGCGCCGTCGTGGTCACGAAGCACTACCTGACGCCCGATGTGGCGCCTGCCCCGGGGCGCGGCCGCGTGGCGAAGTACGCCCGCGGACGAGATTACCATGCGGCTCTCCGCCGGCCCCTGGCCGACCTCGCGCGGTATCTCGTCACGTTGGGACCTCCGGGGACGCTGGCGCGACCGTACGTCGATGCGGGACCGGTGCCGGAACGGGAGCTGGCGCAACGCGCGGGAATCGGCTGGATCGGCAAGAACACCATGCTGATCGACCCGCGCCGCGGGTCCTATTCGTTCATCGCGGCTATTCTCACGAATCTCGATATCGCGACCGACCTGCCGTTCGCGGCGGATCGCTGTGGCACGTGCCGGGCGTGCCTGGACGCCTGCCCCACCGGCGCCTTCCCCCAGGAGCGAGTGCTCGATGCGCGACAGTGCATTTCGTACTGGACCATCGAGCACCGCGGAGATTTCCCCCCGCACGTCCCTGCCATGCTCGGCGACTGGGTGTTTGGCTGCGACGTATGCCAGGACGTGTGCCCGTGGAATGAGCGTTTCGCCGAGCCGCCGACCGATCAGATGCTGGCGGCGGACCCGTCGCTCGGGTCGATCGACCTTCGCGAGCTGGCGGCCACGCCGGACGAGGAAATCGCGACACGGTTCAAAGGAACCGCGTTGATGCGCGCAGGAGCTGCGGGGTTGAGGCGAAATGCGCGGGTGATCCTGGACGCTGCCCACGACGGCCGCCGTCGCCCTTCCTCGCCCTCCTAAAGCCCGGTGGGGTGATCGATGAACTCCCAGTCCACCCGGAACCGCACGGCCACGTGCGCCGCCAGCGCCTTCACTCCCACTGCCTCCGTTGCGTAGTGCCCGCCGAGCAGCAGGTTGATGCCCCATTCCTCGGCGTCGAGGGCCGCGTGGTGCGGCGCTTCGCCGGTCACCAGCGTGTCGGCTCCGGCGTCCCGCGCCTGAGCGAGGAATGAAGCCCCCGCGCCAGTGACGATGGCCACGCGGGTGACCCGACGGGGCCCGCCCGGAATGACCGTCGGGGGCGTCCCCACCTCTCTTTCAAGATCGAGCGCCAGATCTTCCCGAGCCACCGCGCGGTTGCCAATGACGCCGACTGCCGCACCTCGCTCCGTCCCAAACGGCTCGGCATCCAGGAGCCCGAGCCTGCGGGCGAGCAGCCAGTTGTTGCCGACCTCTCGGTGACAATCCAGCGGTAGATGGGCGGAGTAGAGCGCGACGTCGCCGGAATGCAGAGCTCGGACCCGACGGCCGTGGCGTCCGGTGAGGGGCTCAATCCCGCCCCAGAACAAACCATGGTGCACCAGAAGCAACGAGACGCCCGATGCCACGGCGGCATCAATGCTTGCCTGACACGCATCGACGGCCGCCCCGACTCGACTGAAGCGCCCGGAGTTCTCGACTTGGAGGCCGTTGAGCGATCGCTCGTCGTCCGGTACCGACCGAACGTCGAGGTAGCGATCAAGGTAACTAACGACGTCGTCTATACAGTATAGCGTCATCATAAAGCCATCATGCTGATGGCCTCAGCGGCTCGATACTGGTCAACTGTCAGTGTACCAAGCGAATAGTCGAGGCGACCGAGATATCCACACTGAACACGACCATGTTAATGCACCGGGATAGGTGTGCGGGGGCTTGGCTCGGTACCCTGGTCGGCGGGTTGCCCCATCTTGAGGAGTCCGTTCACCTCGCCCCCCTCGCTGACGAGGATCCGGAAGGTCGTGATATCCCCCTGCACAACCGCGCCTGGCTGGATCTCGACGCGATCCTCGGCGAAGATGGATCCGTGGACAGTGCCGCCGACGATGGCTTCGCGCGTCCGAACGTCGCCCTCGACAGTCCCGCCGCTCGCAACGAGCACCTGTTGATCGGCTTGAATGGCGCCAACGACGGTGCCTTCGATCTTCACGACGCCGCTCGTGATCACCTGTCCCTCGACGCGCATGCCGGGCGCGATGATCGAGAGCCCGCCCTCGCGGGTATCCGCCGTTCGTTTCATGGAGTCCCTTCCTTATCGTCCTAGCTTGGCGCCTGGCCGAGCAGTGGCCGGGGGTCGATCGCCTTTCCGCCTTGCCGCGCCTCGAAATGAAGGTGCGGTGCCGTCGAGCGGCCCGTCGAACCCGAGAGACCAATCACCTGGCCAGCATTGACCGCTTCGCCGGCAACGACGAGGAGGCGAGAGGCGTGGCCATACAGCGTCTGATACCCGTCAGGGTGCTCGATCAGCGCGAAGCGCCCGTATTCGACGTCGTCGCCGGTCTCGGTCACGATGCCACCGCCGGCGGCGCGAATCGGGGTCCCGGTGGGAACCGCGATGTCCAGGCCGGGGTGCGCCTCCCGTCCCGTTCCCATGCTCACCTGCCCGCGGGTGACCACCCCGGCCTCGTCCAGGGGCCAGTGCCGCGGCGGCGATGGGCCGAGCTCATAGTGCTGCGGCGCGTCGGGCGCACGTGCCAGAACGGGGTGTGCGACGGCGAGGCTGTCACCCTGCGCCCGGCGGGGGATCAGGTCCCCGCCCAGCATACTGCGCACTTGCTCGTAGCGACTCTCCAGCTCGCCAAGCCGCGCGGCGAGGTCCCTCACCTGGGCATTCTCGGCCTGCAATCGCTCGATCTCGCGTTCCAGCAACGGAACGCGAGCGGCGAGGCGCACCACAGGCCCGTGGGTCACCGTGCCGAGCACGACGGCGACTGCGAGCACAATGCCGAACACCAGCAGAGTCCGGGCTGCCCAGAGCGGCACCCGAATGCTGGGGGACTTGAGGGCGCCGTCCCGGTGGATCATCAGCGTCACGAAACGCCGTGGGGTCGAGCTCACGGGCGGTACGCCTCTCCGAGTATCAACTCCAGGACGCGCTCCAGGTCGTCATTCGAATAGAAGCTCACCATGATGCGGCCGCCCTTGCCGCGCGCCACCACGAACACGTCGGTCTGCAGGCGTCGCCGGAGCGCGTTCTCGACGCGCTGGAGCTCCGGGTCCAGCCCGGCGCCGCGAGCGCGCCGGCCCCGAGGCCGAGGCGCCGTTCCCGTGTCGCGCCGGGCCGCCTCCTCCAGTTCGCGCACCGAGAGCCCTCGCTCGACTGCAAGCTGGGCCAGGCGGCGAAGGTCCGCGGCCTTCGGGAGCTGGAGCAGGGCGATCGCGTGACCGGTGGTCAGTCGCCGATCGTGCAGCAACTGCTGCACCTCTTCAGGAAGCCCCAGCAGACGGAGCGCGTTCGCCACGGTCGAGCGAGCGCGGCCCACGAGTGTCGCCACCTCGCCGTGCGTTACATGGAACTCGGACACGAGACGCTGGTAGCCGCGCGCCTCGTCAATCGGAGACAGATTGTCACGCTGGAGGTTCTCGACAAGCGCCATCGCGAGCAGCGTACGCTCGTCGGCGTCGCGCACGACGGCATCGATTTCGGTCCAGCCCAACCGCTCCGCAGCGCGGCAGCGGCGCTCTCCGGCGATCAGCTCGAACTTGCCGTCGGACCCAGGCCGGACAACCACAGGCTGGAGGAGACCGGAGGTACGCATGGACTCCGCCAGCTCCGCGAGTGCTTCCTCCGGGAATGAGCGGCGCGGCTGATAGGGGTTGGGCCGCACGTCCGTCAGCGGAATGCTGCGCAGCGAGCCCTCGGCCCGCGCTTCCGCGACGGACGGGCCGAGCAACGCTTCGAGTCCTCGCCCAAGACGCCGGCGGTTTCGAGGGTCAGTCACGAAGGGCGCTGCCGATCGGGACGGGTTCGACGGACGCGAAGGCGCCCTGGACCCGGCGAATGACCTCTTGCGCGAGGGCGAGATAGCCCTTGGCACCCACGGATTGTACGTCGTACAAGAGGATCGGCTTGCCGAAGCTCGGAGCCTCGGCCAGGCGAACACTGCGCGGGATCACGACCTGGAACATCTTAGTGCCGAAGTACTCGTTCGCCTCCTTAGCGACTTGCTTGGAGAGATTCAAGCGGTTGTCGAACATGGTCAGCAACACGCCCTCGATGGCGAGGTCCGCGTTGAAGTTCTGCTGTACGAGCTTCACCGTGTTCAAGAGCTGCGAGAGTCCCTCGAGCGCATAGTACTCGCACTGAATGGGTATGAGCACCGAATCGGCCGCGGTGAGCATGTTGAGGGTGATCAGGCCGAGTGACGGTGGGCAGTCGATCACCACGAACTCGTAGGCATCTCGCACGCCGGCAATGGCGCGCCGCATGGCCGTCTCGCGAGCCGGGCGATTAACCAGTTCGATCTCCGCCCCCACGAGATCCTGCGTGGCGGGTACGACATCGAGGTAGGGAACCTGCACGCCGCCGCGGACGACTGACGGGAGCGGCATATCTCCCATCAATGCCTCATAGAGTGATGCGGGAAGCCGACGCCGGTCGATGCCGACGCCCGATGTCGCGTTCGCCTGCGGGTCGCCGTCAACCAGAAGTGTACGCCGCTCGCTCACAGCGAGCGAAGCGGCGAGGTTAACGGCCGTCGTGGTCTTGCCCACGCCGCCCTTCTGGTTCGCTATGGCGATGACACGACCCACTCTACATAACTCCTTTTGTCACAAATAATTACGTGTCTAAGAGAGGGGAAGCTCGCAGCCGGTTCAGCCGAAAGCGGCCAATATACCATTGAGCCAGATAGGGGTCAAAGGAACGGGCATGTTTCACGTGAAACACGGGGATGGAACAGCGACAAGCGCTTCTCGGACAGGCGGTTAGGGCCGGGCCGCCGAGCTGAGCGCCCCCTCTTTACTAGGCGGCTCGACCCCTCGCGCGCCGGACCACTTCGAACACGAGATTCTGCAAGTCACTCGGTGAGACACCGGGAATTCGGCCCGCCTGCGCAAGCGACGTCGGGCGGATCTGATTCAGCTTATGCCGCGCCTCCGTGCTCAGGCTCGCGAGCTCGGCGTACGGGACATCCGCGGGCAACTGGAACTCCGTTAACTCAGCAAGCCTCTGCGCCGCTTCTCGCTCGCGGGCCAGGTAACCCTCGTACTTCAGTTCGATCTCCGCAGACGCCCAGGCGTCATCGTGCGCCTCAGCGGCGATGCCGGCCGCCTCAGCTGCAGCGCGCAGCCGCACCGATGGTCGCTTCACGAGCTCGGCCAGCCGTGTGGGGGCGGCCACTTCTCGCTCTCCCACGGCCCGAAGCAGCTCGTTGGCTACAGATGCGCGGAGCGGCGTAGCCCGCGCTGTGTCGACCAGTTCTTCTTCCTCCTTGATCCGCCGCTCGAGCACAGCGCGTTCTCCGTGGCTCAGCATCCCGAGCCTCGCAGCCAACGGGCCTAAACGTCTTAGCGCGTTGTCCTGCCTCAGCAGCAGTCGGTACTCTGCCCGCGACGTAAAAAGCCGGTACGGCTCGTCCACGCCTCGAGTCACTAGGTCATCCACGAGGACGCCGAGGTAGGCGTCGTCTCGACCGAGAACGATAGGTTCCCTACCCAGGGCCCGTCGTGCCGCGTTCATGCCGGCGATCGCGCCCTGGCCCGCCGCTTCCTCGTACCCCGTGGTCCCGTTGATCTGCCCGGCGAAGAAAAGCCCGTTGACGGCCTTTACTTCGAGCCACGGAGTCAGTTGGTCGGGGGGATAGTAGTCGTACTCAATCGCGTAACCAGGCCGTGTCATCCTCGCGCGCTCAAGACCCGGCACCAGACGAAGGAACTCGAGTTGGACGTCCACCGGAAGCGAGGTCGAGAGGCCGTTGAGGTAGAGCTCTTCGGTGCCGAGCCCTTCGGGTTCGAGGAACACCTGGTGCCGGGGAGCGTCAGGGAACTTCACAATCTTGTCCTCCACAGACGGACAGTACCTCGGCCCACGACTCGAAATGGCACCGCCATACAGGGCTGACCGCTTGAGGTTCTGCCGAATGACCTCCTTTACCGGCTCCTCAGCCCACGTGATCCAGCACGGTCGCTGGTCCGGCCTGGCCTCCTTTCTGAAGTGAGAAAACCGGTACTCCGGCATCTCGCCATCCTGTCGTTCGAGGACAGCCAGATTCACGGTGCGTCCGTCCACGCGCGGAGGCGTTCCCGTCTTGAAGCGGGCGACGGTGAGGCCCAACGCCTCGAGCTGCGTGGCAAGGTCGACTGATGGCGGGTCCCCGGCGCGGCCGGCCGGGATCCTCGTTTCTGTGCCGAGGTGAATCTTCCCTCGAAGAAATGTACCTGCTGTTACAATCACAGCATCGCTGCGGAAAACGCGCCCGTCGCCGACCCGAACACCGCATACTACATCACCTTCCAACTCAAGTGCCACAGCCATCCCCTGGACGATCGCCACGTTTTGGCGCTCCTCCAGCAGCGACCGCACTGCGCGACGATATATCGTACGATCACACTGTGCGCGCGGCGCCCATACTGCCGGACCTTTTGACCGGTTGAGCATGCGGAATTGAATGGTCGCCTGGTCTGCCGCGCGGGCCATGATGCCGCCGAGTGCGTCCACTTCGCGCACCACCGTCCCTTTGGCGATGCCACCGATCGCGGGGTTGCAGGACATCTGCCCGATCGTGTCGAGGTTAGAGGTGACGAGCGTGACGTCGACACCCAGTCGCGCAGCAGCGGCGGCGGCCTCGGTACCGGCGTGGCCTCCACCGACGACAATGATGGTAGGGTTCACGCCGTGCGGACCCACCGCACAAGCTCGCCGAGGCCCGGGCGCTTGCCGTACATCAGGATGCCGACGCGGTAGATTCGCCCGGCAACCCAGGTAACGGCTGCTAGCGCGAGCGCGAGGAATCCGAGAGACGACGCGAGCTCACCCGCGGGAACCTCCGCTGCCGCCCAGCGCACGGGCATGGCAATCGGTGAGGTGAACGGCACCAGGGACAGGGTCACGGCCATCCTCCCATCGGGATCGTTGAGGATGCCGATCATCAACACGGAGGGAAGAACGAGCAGCATGACGACGACGTTGGCGGCCTGCCGTGCCTCCGCCTCGCTGCCGGTCATCGCCCCGACCGCCGCGAACATGGCGGCGTAGAGGAAATAGCCCAGCAGGAAAAACAACAGAAACACAATCACCGTGCCGAGTGGCACCTCAGGGAGAGCCGGCATCTCCCCGCCGGGAATGGACTCACCGAGGAGGCGGAACACCAGCTCCCGGCGGTCCACCATCACCGCGCCGAAAACGCCCCAGATGGCGAATTGGAATAAGCCGACACCTCCAACGCCGACGATCTTTCCCGCCAGCAACTCGAATGGGCGCAGACTCGAGATCAGCACCTCCACGATACGGGAGGATTTCTCCTCCACTACGGAGCCCATCACGTTCACGCCATACAGCAGGATTCCCATGTACAGCAGAAGCCAGATGACGTAGGCCAGAATGAACGAGCCTTCGCCCGAGGACGTGGTAGTTCGGGCGCCTGCGACTTTCAACGTGCGGAATTGGAGAGGGATCCGGGCCTGACGGACTAACGCGGCATCCACGCCTGCGCGGCCCAACCGCTCGGTGAAGACAGCCTCTTCCACCAGGTTCGACAAGATCTGCATGTCGCGGGGCGAGGTGACATTGGCCCCGCGGTACTCGGCCTTGCCGTCGTCGACCGCCTCATCCGTGACGATCACGAACCCGTCGATCGACTTCAGGCCGATCAGCCCAACCAGGGAGTCCGCCGCAGTTTCGATTTGATCCACGGACGTCGGGAGCCACGTGGCCTGGATGGGCAGCGCCTGATCCAACGTCTCCGCCAGCCGCTGCCCGAATCCAGTGGAGGTTGCGTCCACCACCCCCACCTTCCGCTCCTCGGCGCCCCGTCGGGCCATGATCAGTGGCACGGCAATGAACGCGAACATGAGAACCGGTCCGAGCACGGTGGAGATAATGAACCACTTGGTGCGGACGCGCTCCACGAACTCCCGCCGAACCACGACCCAGATCTTACCCACGAGCGCCTCCGGTGTCGGCCGGCGCCGTAGCGGCATCAGGTCCCACTTTGTCGATGAAGATCTTGTGCAGCGTCGGCTCGGCCACTTCGAAGCGGGTGACCTGAGCTCCGGCCCGGACCAACGCCTCGAGAATCCGGTGCGGTGCCGCGCCGTCGGCGAGCTCGAGCTCGGCATACTGTCCGTATTCGTCCGCCTTGGCGACCAGCGTGCGGTCCTTCAACACCCTCTCGGCCTCCACTCCGCGTTCCACGGCAACGATGACATGCCGGCCGCCGTGGTTTCGCTTGATGTCCGCAAGCCGGCCGTCGACCACTTTCTCTCCGCGGGCGATGATACAGATAGCGTCGCACAGCTTCTCAGCGTGCTCCATGATGTGCGTCGAGAACAGAATCGTTGTCCCGGCCCTGGCAAGCGTCACCACAGTGTCCTTCATCACTTGCGTATTCACGGGATCCAGGCTGGCGAACGGCTCGTCCAGGATCACGAGAGCCGGGCCATGCATGACGGTGGAGATGAACTGGACCTTCTGCTGCATGCCCTTGGAGAGCGCGTCGAGTTTCTGCTGCTCCCAGGCGCCGAGTCCGAGCTGCTCGAGCCACCGCTTCGCCTCCCGGCGAGCCGCCTGTCGGTCCATGCCTTTTGTCTCGGCGAGGAAGACCAGTAGGTCTCCCACCTTCATCTTGCGATAGAGCCCGCGCTCCTCTGGCAGGTAGCCGATCCGGCTGCTTAGTGCCCGGCCGTCACTCCGCGTGCCGAAGAGCGAGATGGTCCCCTCATCCGGAACGAGGATGTTCATGATCATCCGGATGGTGGTTGTCTTGCCCGCGCCGTTGGGCCCGAGGAGTCCGTAGATGCTGCCCCGTGGGACCGCCAGCGTGAGCTGCTTGACCGCCGTGTGGGCGGCAAAGCGTTTCGTGACGCCCTGGAGGGCGACGACTGTGTCCGCAGTCACGGCTGGTCCCGCGTCTCGAAGCTGTCTGTCATTGGCTCATCGTCACGTAGAAGGGGTGCTGGCCGCCCCTACGATACGTCTGGCGCGGCGCAGAGGCTACCCGATCGTTACTCGGTGGATACGCGCTCGGTCTTGGCGGCCAGGGCCGCGTGCAGCGTGTGCCACGGAAGGTTGGCGCACTTCACGCGGGCGGGGAACGCCCGCACGCCGGCGAAAGCGGCCAGCTTGCCGAGGTCCCCGGTATCCGGTGGCGCGGTCGCGGGCGAGGTGACCATGGTGTGGAACGCCTTGAACAGCCGACCGGCTTCTTCCTCCGTCTTGCCCTGCACGGCCTGCGTCATCATCGATGCCGATGCCCGCGAGATGGCGCAGCCGGAGCCCTGAAATGCCGCGTCGAGCACTCGCCCGTCTTCCACGTGCAGATACAACGTGATGCGGTCGCCGCAAAGGGGATTGTCACCCTCGGCAGTCCGGTTCGCGTCTGGAGGAACGCGGAAGTTCCGAGGGTTCCTGTTGTGGTCTACGATGAGCTGCTGATACAGGTCCGAGAGGTCGGTCGTCACTCGTGACGATCCATTCAGGCAAAGACCTTGCGCACGCGGGCCAGGGCGCTGACGAGGGCGTCCACGTCCGAGCGCGTGTTGTAGAACGCGAAGGATGCTCGGGCGGTTGCGGGGACGCCGAAAAAGTCCATCACAGGCTGCGTGCAATGGTGACCCGTGCGGATGGCGACGCCGGCCTGGTCCACGATGGTGCCGACGTCGTGCGCGTGCGCGCAGTCCATGACGAATGACACGGCGCCGGTTCGGCGCGTCGGGCAGCCGATCAGGCGGACGCCGGGCTCGGCGCGGAGCCGCTCGACCGCGTAATCGACGACATCCGCCTCGTGCCGCTCCAGGCTGTCGCGATCGAGGGCCATGAGATAGTCGATGGCCGCGCCCAGGCCGACCGCTCCCGCGATGTGCGGCGTGCCGGCCTCGAACTTGTGGGGCAGGACGGCGTAGGTCGTCTGCTCGAACGTGACCGAACGAATCATGTCTCCGCCGCCCTGAAACGGCGGCATCTCCTCCAGCAACTCGGCGCGGCCGTACAGCGCGCCAATCCCTGTGGGCCCGAACATCTTGTGGGACGAGCACGCGTAGAAGTCGCAGCCCAGCGACTGCACGTCCACGCGGTGGTGCGCCACCGCCTGCGCCCCGTCCAGCAGGACCGGAATACCGCGCGCCTTCGCTTGCCGGATCATCTCGGCGACGGGATTCACGGTGCCCAGCGAGTTCGACACGTGGACGAGAGACACGAGCCGCGTGCGGTCGGTGAGCAAGTCGACATAGCGGTCCAGCAGCAGATCCCCGGACCGGTCCATGGGGATCACTCGCAGCGTTGCACCGCGTTCCGCCGTGACGATCTGCCACGGCACGATGTTCGAGTGATGCTCCATGGCCGAGATCAGGACTTCGTCGCCGGGACGGAGCCGAGGGCGGGCGAAGCTGTGGGCGACAAGGTTGATCGCCTCGGTGGTACCGCGGACATAGATGATCTCGCGTGACTCGGCCGCGTTGAGGAATCGTTGCACTTTGGCCCGCGCGCCTTCGTACGCGGCGGTCGCCTGCTGGCTCAACGTGTGAACCGCCCGGTGCACGTTCGCGTTGGTTTCCTCGTAATACCACCGCACGGCTTCGATGACCGGGCGGGGCTTCTGCGTCGTCGCGGCGTTGTCGAGATACACGAGCGGCTGGCCGTTGATCGTGCGCTCGAGGATCGGGAAGTCGGCGCGGAGCGACTCGACATCCGCTACATGGCCTGCCCGGCCCGTGGCCTCGGCACGGCTCACTGTCGAGCGGGAGGCCGTGGTCATGGAACCGCGCGTGGGCGGCGCGCGCCCCGGTCGAGTGTTGCCCGCACCAGACGGTCGAGCTGCCGCCGCAGTTCCGGCACGGGGACGGTGCCGATGATCTGGGCGCTAAAGCCGTAGGTCATGAGGTCCCGGGCGTCGTGCGGCGCGATGCCGCGGGTCTGGAGGTAGAACAGCGCGGCTGGATCCAGGGGGCCCAGGGTGGCGCCGTGCGTGCACTTCACGTCGTCGGCGTGGATCTCGAGCTGCGGCTGGCTGTCGGCGCGCGCCTCCTCGGAGAGGAGGAGGTTGTTGTTGGTTTGCTTGGAGTCGGTGCGCTGGGCGCCGGGTCGCACGATGATGCGACCGGTGAACACGCCACGGGCGTGGTCGTCGAGGATCCCGTTGAACAACTCGTGGCTCTCGCAGTGCGGGGCGGCGTGATCGATCGTGGTGTGGTGGTCCACGTGCTGCCGTCCGTGCAACACCGAAAGCCCGTTGAGAATGAGGTACCCGCCCGCTCCGCCGAGCACGGCACCCACATCATGCCGGGACAAGGCGGACCCCACCGCGACGGTGCACGTCTGAACAGAGCTATCCGGCCCCTGGTACACCTGGCTCGTTGCCATGTGGTAGGCGAGTTCGCTCTCACGCTGGATGCGGCAGCTCGCAATCTGCGCGCCGTCTTGCGCCACCAGCTCGGTCACGGCGCTGGTGAGGTACGCGCGATCCTCGACACCCGCGTACGTCTCCACAACGCTAACCCTGGCTCCCCGCTCGGCGACGATCAGCACCCGGGGGTAGCTGGCCGACGGCCCGTCACCTGGCGCCGCAAGGAAGAGCAACTGAACGGGCGCTTCGACCTCCACGCCCGCCGGCACGTAGAGAAACGCTCCGTCCTCGACAAATGCCGTGGCAAGTGCGGTGAAGGGGTTGCGGTCGACGAGCGCGTGCCGGCCGAGATGCCGCTCGATCGCGGCGCCGGCAGCCCCGTTCCGCTGGATGGTATCAGCCAGGCTCCCCAGCCGCACGCCGGCAGGAAGGCCGCCCACGGAGGAGAGGTTCGGCGCAAAGCGCCCGTTCACAAACACGGCGTGCGCGGCGCCGGGGCCGGGCGGCAACATTAATCCCAGATGCTCCCGGCCGATCTGGGGCCGCGGGTGCCAGTGCATACGTGAAAACCGCAGGTTGGCGAGCGGAGCGACGCTCGTGAACCGCCAGTCCTCCTGGCGCGTCGAGGGGAAACCGACGTCGGCGAACCGGGCAATTGCCGCCTCGCGCAGCCCGGCCAGCCAGGCGGGTGCCTTGCGCCCGCTCGGCGCGATCGCCTTGTGGTACTCGTCGAGCAACCCCTGCCGCTGGTCCGCAGCGGTGCCGCTTCCGGCTGTCACGCGACGTCCGCCTCCGGCTTGATCCAGTCGTAGCCCCGCGCTTCAAGCTCGAGCGCCAGCTCCTTGCTGCCGGAGCGGGCGATCCGGCCATCAACCAGCACGTGGACGACGTCCGGGATGATGTAGTTCAACAGGCGCTGGTAGTGTGTGACGACGATCGTCGCCCGCTCCGGAGCGCGCAGTTTGTTCACCGCCGCGGCGACGGTCTTCAACGCGTCGATGTCGAGCCCCGAGTCCGTCTCGTCGAGCACCGCAAGTCTGGGCTCCAGCACGGCCATCTGGAGAATCTCGTTCCGCTTCTTCTCACCGCCGGAGAACCCGTCATTCACCGGCCGATTGAGGAAACTGTCGTCCCAACCGATCACTTTGAGCTTCTCTTGGAGCACGTCGAGGAAGTCCAGGGGATCGAGCTCGGGCAGTCCCTGGCTCTTTCGGATGGCGTTGACACCGGCCCGCAAGAAGTAGGCGTTGGTGATCCCGCGGATGGATACGGGATACTGAAAGGCGAGGAACAGGCCGGCCTGCGCACGCTCCTCGGGCTCCATGTCCAGCAAGTCCCGCCCCTCGAACGTCACCAAGCCCTCCGTCACGATGTAGACCGGATGACCCGCGAGGATCTGGGCGAGTGTGCTCTTGCCCGAGCCGTTGGGGCCCATGATGGCGTGCACCTCGCCGGCGCTCACGGAGAGGTCGAGGCCCTTGAGGATTTCGCGGCCGTCGGCCGTGGCGTGGAGATTGGTTATCTGGAGCATGAAGGTCCTGGTATCAACGTGATGGTGTCGGCCGCCTCATCCCACACTCCCCTCCAAACTGATACTCAGCAGATTCTGTGCTTCAACTGCGAATTCCATCGGCAGCTCACGAAATACATCCTTGCAAAACCCCGCCACGACCATCGAGACAGCGTCTTCAGCCTTGAGCCCGCGCTGCCTGAGGTAAAAGATCTGATCCTCGCCGATCTTGGACGTCGAGGCCTCGTGCTCCATGATGGCGCTGCTGTTCCGAACGTCGATGTACGGGAACGTGTGTGCCCCGCACTTGTCGCCGATCAGCATGGAGTCGCATTGCGAGTAGTTCCGCGCGCCCTCGGCGCCCTTCATGATTTTCACGAGCCCGCGATAGGTATTCTGCCCGCGGTCGGCCGAAATCCCCTTGGAGACGATGGTGCTCTTCGTGTTCTTGCCGATGTGGATCATCTTGGTTCCCGTGTCCGCCTGCTGCCTGCGGCTAGTCACGGCCACTGAGTAGAACTCGCCCACGGAGTCGTCGCCCTGGAGGATGCAGCCGGGGTATTTCCAGGTGATGGCTGAGCCGGTCTCCACCTGGGTCCAGGAGATCTTGGAGCTCTTGCCGGCGCATTTGCCGCGCTTGGTCACGAAGTTGTAGATGCCGCCCTTGCCGTGTTCGTCTCCGGGATACCAGTTCTGGATGGTGGAGTACTTGATGGTGGCGTCATCGAGCGCCACGAGCTCCACCACGGCCGCATGCAGCTGGTTTTCGTCTCTCGACGGGGCCGAGCAGCCCTCGAGATAGCTCACGTAACTCCCCTCGTCCGCCACGATCAGCGTGCGCTCGAACTGGCCGGTGGCCTGAGCGTTGATCCGGAAATACGTGGACAGCTCCAGCGGACAGAGCACGCCCTTGGGGATATAGGCGAACGATCCATCGGTGAACACGGCGGAGTTGAGCGCCGCGAAGAAGTTGTCGTTGTGTGGCACCACCGAGCCGAGCCAGCGACGCACCAGGTCCGGGTGCTCGCGGATCGCTTCCGAGATGGGAAGGAAGATCACGCCGGCCGCGGCCAGCGTTTCCTTGAACGTGGTGGCCACGGAAACCGAGTCGAACACCGCATCCACTGCGACGCCCGATAGTCGCTTTTGCTCCGAAATCGGGATCCCCAGCTTTTCGAACGTTTCGAGCAGTTTGGGGTCCACCTCGTCGAGGCTCCCCAGCTTCTTCTGTTGTTTTGGTGCCGCGTAGTAGTGAATGGCCTGATAGTCGATGGGCCCGTACTTCACGTTGGCCCATTTCGGCTCCGTCATCCCGGTCCACTGCTGGTAGGCCTTCAGGCGCCAATCCAGCATCCAGGTGGGCTCGCCCTTCTTCTCCGAGATGAGGCGGATGATGTCCTCATTCAGGCCGGCCGGGGCCAGCTCGGACTCGATGTCCGTGACGAACCCGTACTTGTAGGGCTGAAGAACCTGGGCTTCGATGGAGGACGTCGAGGTCATGCCGCGTTTTCCGAACCAGGGAGCGGTGGGGAGCTCGGTCGTTCTCCGAAGCTCACCGCGTACTCGCATGCGTTGCATCCGTTCACGATGTGCCGTTCGCGGGAGACCTGAGCGCCGAGTACCTGCTCGAGGAACCGCAGCTCCTCATGGCATACCTCGGGGAACTTCTCGGCCACCGCATGAACTGCGCAGTTATGTTCGGCGATACGGAGGCCGTTGGGCTCGGGCGACCATTCGGCCATGAAGCCCCGCTGCGAGAGCAACCCAGCCACCGCGTCCACTCGCTGCTCCGGAGTTGCCTGGTGCAGCTGGAGCTTCAACCGATCGGCCTCAGCTTCGAAGTACTCGGCGAAGAACCGGCGTACGGCTTCGCGGCCGCCGCTGCGCTCCACGAATGCCAAGGCGGCCTGGAGCGTCTCCTCGTAGCGCTTGGGGAACAGCGCCTCGCCTGCCTGACTCAACTTGTAGGTGAACGTGGGCGCGCCGAGACCACGTTGCTCTCGTTCGTGGGCCACGAGGTGTTCGACCTCGAGTTCCTTGAGGTGGCGCCGCACCGCGGTAGGGGTCACGCCGTGTCGCCGTGCCAGGTCGTTGGCCGAAAGCGGCTGGTTGCGCTTCAACGCGACCAGAATCTGCCGTCGGAGGCCTTTGTGGGCCGCGAGTGAGGGGGAGAGCGGTTCCATGATCAGGGGCGGGAATCTAGTCAGCCGCGTACAAAATCGCAAACTTATGAAACCGTTTTGTTCGTAATATGCGTATGTTTATGTAGGACAGCATGTTATGTTACTGCTCAACCTCCATAGGCTTTACGGCGTTCTGACGCATCTAGCCCCCTCAACCGAATGGTTGATCATGTTGATGTGCCTGAACCTACCGCTCGGGATGACGAGGCGTAAATTGGGGGTCCCTTTATGGCTGTACGACGGATTCGACTGCTAGGCGACCCCGTCCTGCGGGCTCGCTGCGATCCTGTGACAAGTCCTCAGTCGCCGGCTGTGAGGATCGTGGCCGACGACCTGAGGGACACCTTGCGTGACTGGCAGAAGCGCTCGGGCGCCGGCCGGGGAATCGCAGCGCCGCAGATTGGTGCGCCGATCAGATTGGTGCACATCGCGCTAGCGGACCGCCGCTGGACGCTGGTGAACCCCGAAATCACGGACGTGGGCGACCAGGATTTCCTCGTGTGGGACGATTGCTTCTCTTTTCCGGATCTCCTCGTACGCGTGCAGCGTGCCTACCACGTAACCGTACGGTACCAGGACCTGACAGGTGCGACGCTGATCCTGGATGCGGAAGGAGCGCTCGCGGAGCTGCTGCAGCACGAGATTGATCACCTGGACGGCGTGCTGGCGGTGGATCGGGCAACCGGTGTGGATCCGTTCTGCTTGCGTGAGGAATGGGAGAAGCACTGGGCGGCCCAGGGACGGTACAGCGCGCCCAGTGTGAGGGAGGAACCAAGGGGCGCGCACGTCTATTAGCCGGCACTTGCGTCTGCTTCGCTCGTCGTTTCAATCCCCTCTCGTACCAACCAAGGCACCATCAGCGCCGCACCGACAGGATCCGCCCACCACCAGCCCAAGAGCGCATTCAGGGCGAGCCCGGCCAGGAGGCACAACGACAGATAGGAGCACGCGAGCGTTTCTTTCGCCTCCGCCATCAGAGCGGCGCTGCCCATGGCTTCGGCCACGCGCCACTTGCGCCACGCCAGGAGTGGCATCACCGCGAGCGACAGCATGGCGAGCAGCATCCCAACCACACTCTCCTCCGCCGCGGCACCGCGAGCCAACGACCGGACGGACTGTACGACCACATAGGCCGCGAGCGCCAGAAATGTCCAACCCACGAACCGGCGGGCGAGTCCCTCGGCCCGGTCAGCGGTTTCGGGGTTCCGTCCGCTCCCCTCCCGCGTCAGGCGCCACACGAGCATCCCTGACGCCGCGGTCTCGATCACGCTGTCGAGCCCAAAGCCCACCAACGCGATGCTCCCGGCGGCTTCGCCGGCCCAGAGGGCCACGATCGCTTCCGCCACGTTGTAGCAGAGCGTGACGAGGACGAGTCGAAGGCCCCGGGCGGCGAGTGCCTTTGCGGGAGTCCCAGTGGACGTCATGCTACGACTTCACGAAGGTTCAGGCGAGCGCTTCGAGGAACTCCGCAATCACGCGGCTGGTTTGTACCGGTTGCTCGAGGGGCGCAAGGTGGCCCGCTTCGGGGATCACGGTGAGCTGCGCTTCTGGGATGGCATCGGCCAGCGCACGGGACGTCGCGGCGGGGATCAGGCGATCCTCGCGGCCTGCGATCACGAGCGTGGGGACGTCGATGCTCCCGAGGAGCGCCGTGGAATCGGGCCGATCGCGCATCGCCTCGAGCGCCCCGATGATCCCTGTGGTCGGATTGGCGGCGATCATGGCTTTGAGATGCTCGACCACCTGAGGTTGAGCGGTGACAGACCAGGGTGTGAGCAGCTGCGGAACGAGCGCGTCCGCCAGGGCCGCCGGGCCGTCACGTTGCACGACGCCAATCATCTCGTCTCTCCGCCGCCGACCCTCCTCCGTATCGGCCTCGGCGCGCGTGTTCACCAATACCAGCGCGCCGACCCGTGTCTTGTGTCGCCGAAGCAGTTCGAACGCGATGTAGCCTCCCATAGACAGCCCGCACACCACGGCCTGATCCACGTGTAGTACGTCGAGCAGCGCGGCGAGGTCGTCCGCATACTCGGCCATGGTGTATTTGCCTGGCGCGTCGGACAAGCCCATGCCCCGCAGGTCCGGTGCGATGCGCTTCCAGCCCGTGAGGGTGGCCATCACCTGGCGCCACACGGTGCGGTCCAGAGGGAAACCATGGACGAAGAGGATGGGCCTTCCGTCCCCCTGGAGGTCCAACGCGACGGCGAGCCCCCGGACCGCGAGATGCCTCGTTTCACTGGCGCGCACGGAAGGCCGGCGGCCGAATGCCTGTACGAACTCCGGTGGAAGCGGCGCGGGTTCAGCCCGGGAATTGAGGCAATCGAACGCCAACTCCGCTTCGGCGACGATGGCGCCGTCCTCCCCGCGTGCGACGTGCCGCACCGTGAAGCTCGTCCGGCCCATCGCGACAAGCGACGTCTCGACGCGCAGTCGATCGCCTGCGCCCGCGTGCGACTGGAACTCCAAGGTTGTCTTGCGCACCGCGGGGAACGAATCGGACCTCGCCTGCCCAGACGCTGCGCCGCCGAGCTGCTCCCACCGGGCTCGATCCAGTAGGCGGAGCAGAGCGGCCGCCGTGAGCCGTCCGCCCGCGTCGCAATCGTCGGGGTAGATCAGCAGTTCCACCGGAGTCACCACGCTTGAGCGCCTCGCTGGCCCGTTGGCGGTTGAAAGTTACCTTTGATCGCACCGCGGACCACCCTGCTCCCGACCGGTTGCCGGATCGTAGGGATGACCTGGGCTTCCGGGGTCGGAGGATGCAGAAGCCCGGTGTCACGAGTCGGACAGTCATGGTCGGTGATGACCCCACGGTGTCGCATTGATCTCACGATAGTTGCGCGCCGATCTTGTGGACAACTCGCGCACCATCGACACACTGTGTTGACAAGTATACGCGTTCGAAGGAGAGCCTCAGCAGATGACCCATAGCCGCGTTGCCGCAGCACTCCTTGCCATGTCCGTGGCAGCACCGCTGGGCGCGGGAGCCGTGGCTCAGGAGGACACTCAGACCTCCCGTCTTGAGCGGTTGCTCCAGAGTCAGATGGAGAGCATGCGGCATCAAATGGATGTGTTGAATCGCCGGCTTGACGACGTCATGTTCTTCCAGCGGTTCTCCGGTATCGCGGACGTCGATGTCGTGAGCTTCACGGGACCACCGCGACGGCGCGAGCCGAACCCGACAGCGCAGGGTGCCGGGAATCCGCTCCGCATACCGGCCTACGTGTTCATTCCCAAGCGCCTGGACCGATCGCGGAAGCAACCGTTGATCGTCCTGCCGCACGACGGGGTGCACAGCAATTTCAACACGGCCTATGCCCACCTGCTGGGCGAGCTGCTCGACCAGGGGTACACCGTCGTGGCGCCCGAGTACCGCGGTAGCACGGGCTATGGGCGGGGGTTCTACGAGAGCATCGATTATGGCGGCCTTGAGATCGAGGACACGTACGCCGCGCGGAGCTTCGCGCTGGAGACGTACGACTTCCTGGACCCCGCGCGGGTAGGCATCGTGGGGTGGAGCCACGGTGGGTTGCACGTGCTGATGAACATCTTCGAGCACCCGGATGCCTACGCGGTGGCGTACGCCGGCGTGCCCGTGAGCGACCTCATCGCGCGCATGGGCTACAAGACCCAGGGCTATCGGGACCTGTTTTCGGCGGACTATCACATCGGGAAAGACGCGTTCGAGGACGTGGAGGAGTACCGCCGGCGCTCACCTTCCTGGAACGTCCACAAGTACCGCGGTACGCCGTTGCTGATTCACACCAACACGAACGATGAGGACGTCAACGTGCTGGAGGTGGAGCGGCTGATTCAGGCATTGCAGGCTGCGGGCAAGACGGGATTCGAGTACAAGGTCTATCAGGACGCTCCGGGTGGTCACTTGTTCAACCGGCTTGACACACGGCTTGCGCGGGAGTCGCGAGTGGAGATTTGGCGGTTCATCGGACAGCGGCTGCGGCCGGAGAGGCCGGTCCGATGATGCGCGCCCGCCACGCCACCGCCCTGCACAGCGGCATAGGCGGCATCCGCGGGATTAGCCGCGTTCTGCTCGTGTCTGGTCTTAGGCTGTCCATGCCGCTCATCCCGCTCCTGCCGCTCCCCCAAGCAGCGGTTGCGCAGACCTCCTACGACCTGATCATCCGCAACGGGCGCGTCCTCGACGGCACGGGCAATCCCTGGTTCACGGCTGACATCGCCGTGCGGGGTGATCGCATCGCGGCAGTCGGGAACCTGAGCGGTGCGCGAGCCGCGCGGGTGATTGACGCAACGGGGCTCTACGTCGCGCCGGGCTTCATCGACGTGCATTCGCACTCCGGTCCCGCGCTCGCCACGCCCGAGCTGAGTGGCGCGGAGCAATTGCTGGCACAGGGCATCACCACGGTCTTCGTCAACCCGGACGGCGGTGGGCCTGTGGACCTCGCAGGGCAGAAGGCTGCGCTGCTGAAGAACGGGCTGGGCGTGAACGTGGCGCAACTTGCCCCTCACGGCTCCGTGCGCGGAGCCGTGCTGGGGATGCAGGATCGCGCGCCTGACCGTACCGAACTGGACCGGATGCGGCAGCTGGTGCGGTCCGGGATGGAGGCGGGCGCGTTCGGCCTGTCTTCCGGACCGTTCTACGCGCCGGGGAGCTTCTCCAGGACCGAGGAGCTGGTGGAGCTGGCCAGGGTCGCCGCCGAGTTCGGCGGCGCCTACACCAGTCACATCCGGGACGAATCCGACTACACGATCGGCGTCGTGGCGGCAGTGGACGAAGTCATCCGCATCGCTCGGGAAGCGAGACTCCCAGGCGTCGTGACGCACATCAAGGCCCTGGGGCCAAGGGTATGGGGCTATTCCCTTGCGCTGGTTTACCGGATCGACCGGGCGCGCTCGGAGGGTGTGGAAGTCTACGCGGATCAATATCCGTATGAGGCTTCTGCGACGAGCCTGACGGCGGCCCTCGTGCCTCGGTGGGCCGAGGTGGGCGGGGACACGGCGCTCGAGCGGCGCCTGCGCACGCCGGCCGAGCGGGCTCGGATCCGCGGCGAGATGCTGGAGAACCTGGATCGTCGTGGCGGCGCTGCGCGGCTCCAGTTCCGCCGGCATCGAGCGGACCCTTCGATTGAAGGCCGGGCCCTTGCCGACGTGGCGCGCGACCGCGGGAAGGAGCCGGTTGATGCAGCGCTGGACCTGATCGCGGCCGGCGGTGTCGGGGTCGTATCGTTCAACATGAATGAGGCCGATATCGAGACGCTCATGCGGCAACCGTGGACCATGACCGCGTCCGACGGCGACCTGGTCGCGTTCGGTGACGGCGTCCCGCACCCTCGAGGAAACGGGACATTCCCTCGCAAGATCCGCCGTTATGTTCTGGACAAGCCCGTCGTGGATCTGGCGTTCGCGATTCGCAGCATGACAGCCTTGCCCGCGTCTGTGTTCCGGATGGCCGACCGCGGCATGCTGCGGCCTGGTGCGGCGGCCGACGTCGTCGTGCTTGACTTGCAGCGTATTCGGGACGCGGCCACGTACGACCGGCCGCACCAGCTCGCCGAAGGGATGGTGTATGTGCTGGTAAACGGCGGCCTGGCGGTCGATCAGGGGCGCGCCAACGGGGCAAAGCACGGGCGCGTACTGAATAGACAGGCGATGACAGGCGATGACAGGCGATGACAGGCGACGGCCGTCACGCAGCGAGGGAAGGCGAAGAGTGACGACGAAGGGTGACGGGCCAGGCGTGCGCCGTAGTTGCGAGCCCGGGAAGGGATGCGTATTGCGATCCCTACCGGCCGGCTTGGTTCTGGCGGCCATTGTGACGGCGGTGCCCCCATCCGGGCTGGGCGCTCAGGCCCTCGACCCGACCCGCCCGCCGGACAGCGACGCGCGCCCGCCGAACCCGGAAGCCATACCACGACCTACGACCACCGCGGTGCGCGCGGTGGGGCGGATTGCCGTGGATGGCCAGCTCGATGAGGCAGCGTGGAGCGCGGCTGAGCTCCTCTCCGGATTCCTCCAGTCCCAGCCGCGGCCCGGAATGCCGGCGTCCGAGCGTACGGTGGTCCGCGTGCTGTACGACGACGATTACATCTACGTCGGCGCGATTTGCTATGACACCGATCCCAGCAAGATGTTTTCTCCCGGGTTCGACCAGGACTTCGACACCCACAACAGCGACGTGTTCGGCGTTTCGTTCGATCCGTACCTCGACCGCAAGAACGCGTTTATGTTCGCGACCAATCCGTCCGGCGCGCTGTTCGACGCCCAGGCGTTCGACAACAGCCGGCTGATCAACCGGGCGTGGGAAGGTGTGGTGCACGTCAGGACCGCTGCACACGACTCGGGTTGGACGGCTGAGTTCGCCATTCCCCTTACGACGCTGCGGTTCAAGGGCTCGGAAGGCGAGCAGTCGTGGGGCATCAACTTCTTGCGACGTGTGCGACGCCGGAACGAGGAGTCCTACTGGGCGCCGATGCATCGGTATCACCGAGTCCACACCATGTCGCTCGCCGGGACCATTCAAGGACTCACGGGTCTGAAACAGGGCCGGAATCTCTCGCTGAAGCCGTTCGCGCTCGCCTCGAGGGGGTGGGGATCGCTGCGGCCGGTGGAGCAGCATGATCTGGCGGGGGATGGCGGCGTGGACCTGAAATGGGGCGTCACGTCGCGCATGACCCTGGACCTCACATACCGGACGGATTTCTCGCAGGTCGAGGTGGACGAAGAACAGGTGAACCTGACGCGGTTCTCGCTATTCTTTCCGGAGAAGCGCGACTTCTTCATGGAGAACGCGGGGGTGTTCGCGTTCGGCGACGTGTCCCTGCAGAACTACCGCCTCGGGTCCTCGCCGCGCGACTTCAGCCTGTTCTATTCGCGCCGCATCGGCCTGTTGCCCAACGGGCAGCCCGCCCCCATGATCGGGGGCGGACGGGTGACTGGCACGGCTGGTGGGCTGGAGATCGGGTTGCTCGACATGCAGACGGAAGCGGACTCCGGCGCGCCGGGGGAGAACTTCGCCCTTGCCCGGGTCAAGAAGAACCTCGGTTCCGCGCAGGTCGGAGCGGTCTTCATCAATCGGGAGATCACGAGCGCCGCGAGCACGGGGTTCAACCGGAGCTACGGTGCGGACCTGTCGCTGCGGTTGTTCGACCACTTGTTCGTCAACACGTATGCCGCGGCCACCGACGAGGGAACCGGAGCGGGTGACAACACCATCGGCAACGTGCTGCTCGCCTGGCGCGACCGCGTGCTGGACATCTCCGGGTTCGTCAAGCGTGTGGGGGACGGGTTCGATCCCGGGGTCGGGTTCATTCGGCGTAACGGCGTGCGACAGGCGTACGCAACGCTCGGTGCTCACCCGCAGCCGCGCTTCGCATCGCTCCAGGAGCTGAATCCATTCATTGAAGGCAACTTCGTCGAAGATCGCGACGGCGTGCTCGATACGCGCGAGCTCTCGGCCGGGTTGGAAGCGGAGTTCCTCAGTGGTGCGCAGGCGAATATCGGGGCGACGCAGACGTACGAGCGACTCACGGTCCCGTTCCGGGTTTCGGCTACGGCCACGGTGCAACCCGGCGAGTACGAGTACCGCGAGGCCAGCGGCGGGTTCCAGTCGGACCAGTCGCGGCCGTTCTCGTTGGGCGCGCGCGGCAGCTACGGCAGCTTCTACGACGGCACCAAGCGGTCCGGGCGGGCGAACCTACGCTGGCTACCCAATCATCATTTCTCAGTCGACGCGTCCGCCGAGCGCAACAATGTCCGTCTGCCTGCTACGGCGTTCAATGCCGACGTGTTCCGGGCCAGGTTCCGCTACGCGCACTCGACCCGCGTCTTTGCCAGTGCGCTGGTGCAGTACAACGCCGCGGGGGACGAGCTGTCCGTGAATGCGCGGCTCAACTACATCCACGCGCCGCTATCGGATTTCTTCCTCGTCTTCACCGAGCGCCGCAACGTGGAGACCGGGCAGCTGCTCGACCGGTTGATCACGGCGAAGGTAACGAGGCTGCTGGCGTTCTAATCCCGGCCTCCGCGCCGTCCAGCCATCCGCTCCAAGACGGCGATAGCCTCGTTGAGCCCCGCCTCCAGTTCGGCCTTCCGCCGCTTCTGAGTCTCCGTGGGTGGATAGAGGCTGCCCGATCGCACGCCGCCGCCGTTCATGTCTGAGGCGAGCCCAGCCAGGCCTCGTAGCGTCGCCGCCAGACGACCGCGCGCCGCGGCGGCAGTGTCGCCAGCTGGGACCGCCGGCTGTTGACCGAAACCGCCCTGTACGCGGACGCCGAGTCGCTGAGCGGTCTCGAAGCCGCGGCGTTGCAGCGCGGCCACCCCTAGGAGGAAGGCTTGTCGCTCGCGGTACTGGGCATCCGTGATGGGCATTTGCGGGTCGCCCCTCACGAGCACCGTCCCACGGGCGCTTACGCCGCCGGCCTCAAGGACCACCGTGTAGGCGCCCGGCGATACAAACGGCCCCCTGGGTCCCACGGGCTGCGCGAGCGCGGGCAGGGCCTGCGTTGGTGCTTCAGCGGCCTCGCCGCCACCCCCGCCACCGAAGGAGGGAGGCGGCTCGTGCCGCAGATCCCAATTCACGCGGTGAATCACACCGGGTTCGCCTGAGGCCTCCAGTCGCCGCAGGATCTGGCCGGACGCGTCCTGCACGGTGATCGTCGCCCGGTCGGCCCGTTGCGAGAGGTGATAGCCAATCATGGCGCCAAACTGGGGGTTTTCTCCCGCGTAGGCCGCCTGCGACCGGTACGACTGATCCTTCCAGTAATGGAAGATCGTGGCGGGACGGATGGCGAACAGATGCGCGGGATGAGCCGCAACCTGCGGCGACCACTCGGCCAACGGCGCCAGGTCGTCCAGGATCCAGATGCTCCGCCCGTGCGTGCCGAGGACCAGATCGTTGTCACGCGGGTGAATCTCGATGTCGTCGTACGCCGTGGTGGGCAGGTTCGGCATGAGCCGCACCCACGCGGCGCCACCGTCGTTCGAGGCGAAGAGGGCGTGCTCCGTGCCCAGGAAGAGCAGCCGGGAGTTGGTGTGATGTTCGGCGATGGCGTTGACGGACCCGGCGGGAAGACCGTTCACCCGAGGCGTCCACGTGCGGCCGAAGTCCGCCGTGTGGAAGACGTATGGCGCGAAGTCCCCGTCCCGGTGGCCGTCGAACGCCGCATACGCCGCGCCGGGAGCCGTGCGCGAGGCGATGACACGGCTCACGAACGCCCCGTTCGGCGCGCCGCGAATGTTGCGCGAGACCTCCGTCCAGGTTCGTGCTCCGTCTCGCGACACCTGCACGTTCCCGTCGTCGGTGCCCACCCACAGAATCACGGCGTCCAGCGGCGACTCGGCGATCGTGGAAATCGCGCCGAACGACGATTCACCGTCGTAGCGCGACAGCGTGATCTCGGCGCCCCGCACGCCCATCAGCACCAACGTGTCCCGATCGATCCGCCGCGTGAGATCGTCCGTGCGCTCCCAGCTCAGTCCCCGGTCGCGCGAGATGAACAGGCGGTTCCCGCCAGCGTACACGACGCTCGGGTTGTGGCGTGAAACGAGCGTGGGCGAGTTCCACTCCCAGCGGTAGTCCGGCTCGCCCGCCGGCGGCGCCGGGGCGATGTCCAGGATGTCGCCCGTCTCGGCGTCCACGCGCGTGAACCCGCCGTCGTTCGAGTTGCTGTACACGTAGCGATGGCTCGTCGGGTCGATCTGATGGTACATGCCATCACCGAACCCGATCTGTCGCCAGTCGTCGTTGATGATCCCTTCCCAGTGCCGCGTGGCGCTGGGCCCCAGCCAGGAATGGTTATCCTGGAGCCCGCCGTACACGAAGTACGGCTCCCGCATGTCGAGGCCGATGTCGTAGAACTGCGCGATGGGGAGGTTGTTGATTTTGGTGTAGGTGGCCCCGCGGTCCCAGGTCTCGTACAGGCCGCCGTCCCCGCCCAGCAGGAAATGCTTGGTGTTGTTCGGATCGATCCACAACGCGTGGTGGTCCGCGTGCACGCCCACGTCGTACGTCGGTGCGGTGGGCAGTTCCTTGAAGTTGATACCCCCGTCCTCGCTCACTGACGACTGCGTGCCAAGGACGTACACGCGGTTCTCGTCGCGCGGATCGATGAAGATCTCGCTGTAGTACATGGGCCGCGGATTGAGGTTGCTCACTTTGCGCCAGGACTCGCCACCGTCCGCGCTGCGGTAGGTGCCGCCCTCGCCGCGATGCTCGACCGTGGCGTTGAGCACCATCCGATTGGTGGCTGACATGGCGAGCCCGATCCGCCCGATATCACCCCGCGGAAGGCCGGCCGTGATCCGGCGCCACGTCCGCCCGCCGTCCGTCGTCTTGTGGATCCCACTCCCCGGCCCGCCGCCGTTGAAGCCCCAGGCGCGCCGCAGGCGCTGATACGAGGCCGCGATGAGCGTGTTGGGGTCCGCTGGATCCATCACCAGGTCCACGACACCCGTGAGGGTGTCGACGTAGAGCACCTTGACCCAGGTACGGCCGCCGTCCGTCGTCCTGAAGACGCCGCGTTCGGGAGTCGGTTTCCACAGGTTGCCCAGGGCGGCGACGTAGGCGATGTCGGGATTGGTCGGATGCACGAGCACGCGGCCGATGTGCCGGGTCGCATCCAGTCCGAAGTGCGTCCAGGTCGCTCCCGCGTCGGTGGAGCGATAGACGCCATTGCCCCAGGACGTACTCTGGCGGTTATTCTGCTCGCCTGTCCCGGCCCAGATCACATTGGGATCGGAAGGCGCGATCGCCACGTCGCCGAATGTGCTGACGGGCTGGTGGTCGAAGATCGACGTCCACGTGGTCCCGTTGTTCACGGTCTTCCACAACCCGCCGGACGCCGTCGCCACGTAGATGGTGGCGGGCTCGTGCGGCAGCGCTTCCACGTCATGAATGCGTCCTCCGGTCACGGCGGGGCCGATGGAGCGGAATCTCAGCTCTCGCACGAGCGTCGGGGAAAGCCCACCGTTCTGCGCTGACGCGGTTGCGGGAAGAATCATCAGGAACGCGGCGAACAGCGCTCCGTTTCTCAACGTCCACGGCATGGGATGACTCCAAGTGTCAGGGAGCGGATGAGGACAATATGCGGCATGTGAACTGGCGACGGCAGGAGGAGTGGACTCCTTTTTCCGAAGCCTGGTAGCGAAGTTACGCCCGACCCTGATGCCCGCTCACCCACCGCCTCCCATCATCGGCGACGCGGCCGCGTTGGCCCAAGCCGTGTCACGGCTCACCACGCGCGGCCGTATTGCCATGGACACGGAAGCCGCGTCCTTCCACCGTTACACGGATCGGGTCTACCTGGTACAACTGAGCTCGGACGACGAGACGGTGCTGGTGGACCCCCTGCAGTTGCGAGACCTCGGGCCCATTGGCGCCGTGCTGGCGGACGAGCGCGTCGAGGTCGTGTTCCACGACGCGGATTACGATCTGCGAGTCCTGGACCGCGATTTTGGGTTCCACGCGCGCCGCGTGTTCGACACCAGAATCGCCGCACACCTGCTCGGCGAGCCCGGCGTGGGGTTATCCGCGCTGCTGGAGAAGTTCGTCGGCGTCCAGCTGGACAAGAAGCTCCAGCGCGCGGACTGGTCCCGGAGGCCGCTGCCGCCGGACATGGTGGCCTACGCCGCGGCGGACACGATGTATCTGCTGGCGTTGCGCGATCAGCTCGAGCGTTTGATGGAGCAGGCCGGGCGGCTCGGGTGGGCGCGCGAGGAATTCGCCCGGCTCGAGACAATCCGCTGGACGCCGCCCGAAAAGGACGATCTCTATCTTCGCTTGTCGGGCGCCAAGGCGCTCTCGCCGCGCGCGAAAGTCATCCTCAAGGTCCTGTGCGAGTGGCGTGAAGACGTCGCCCGATCGCTCGACCGCCCGCCGTTTCGCGTGGCTCCGAGCGAAGCACTCGTAGCCGTGGCCCGGGAAGCCCCCGCCACGCCAAGCGCGCTGCACCGCGTAGCAGGGCTGCCGCAGTCAATCGGGAGGCGTCACGAGGAAGGGTTACTGGGGGCGGTGCGCCGCGGACTCCGTGAGGAGATTCGTCGAACGGTCCGGCCGCGGCCGGCGTCGCCGCGACCGGATGCCGAGACTGAGATCCGGTTGGAGCGACTCAAGAGCTTTCGCAACCACCGAGCGGCCGCGCTCGGCTTGGAACCAGGAGTGCTCTGCCCCAATGGCACCCTCCTCGCGATCGCGCGCACGGCGCCGCGCACGCCTGCGGAGCTCGCGAACGTTGCCGAGCTCCGGGCCTGGCAACGGCAGGCGTTGGGCGAATCGGAATTGGTGGCCGCAGCCCGGTGCGGGGCGTGACGCTGCTCAGTAGCCCAGGAAGGCGCGGACCTTCGGATCGATCCGCTCGGGTGTCCAGTAGGGCTCCCACACCAGGTCCACGTTCACACCGGTCACCCCGTCGAGCGAGCGTGTGACGCGGTCCACGTCGGCCATGATCTCCGGGCCTGAGGGGCATCCCGGGGACGTCAGCGTCATGGTGACGTCCACGATCCCCTCGCCGTCGACCTGGACGTCGTAGACCAACCCGAGGTCGATGACGCTCAGGTTGATCTCCGGGTCCTTGACCTGGCGCAGCGCTCTGCGGACGTCGTCGGCTGTGATCATGAGGGAGAACTCCGTAACGCGCCAATCAACCTTGGGCAGTCAGCAATCTACCATTCGCGACGTGCGATGTGCAATCAGACTGCCTCATCCACGCACCGGGCCCCACGTTCGTGCGATCCACCGGTAAAGCCGTTCCGCGATGCGCAGCGCGCCCGGCAGGCCCAGGATTCCTCGCGGGATCCAGCCGAACGGAACAAACGCGCAGAGCCCTCGGGCAGCCGCCGCCCCGGCCAGTACGCTTCCGTCAGGCAGGGCGAGGTGAACCGCCTGGCGCAGCACGGTGAGGTCACGGCTTGCGAGCGCCGCGGCGCGTGGATCCGTGAGCGGCAGAAGCTCGATGGCGTCCGAGCGATCCCAGCGTTTCAGGCGGCCGACCCAGCGACGGCAGAATGCGCAATCGGCGTCGTAGATCAGTGTGGGGCGGCGCGCTTGCTCTAGCACCGGCGCGGCGCCCGTGGAGCCCCGTCCTGCTGTTCTACGATTTCCGCCGCCGCATCCGCGATCCGGCCCCGGATCTCCTTGAGCCGCGTGATCGATCGCGACGCCTTCGGGGCGTACACGCGATTCGTTAGCACGATTACGAAGAGGTCTCGCTCCGGGTCGATCCACAGCGAGGTGCCCGTGAAGCCCGTGTGGCCAAAGGCCAGCCGCGACAGGCGGACGCCCGAGTTGTCGGCGGTCGTGGTGTCGTCCATCTCGAAGCCAAGCGACCGGTTGCCGCCGGCGCGGCTGCTAAACAGGGCGACCGTCTCTGGGTGCAGAACGGGACTGCAATCGGCGGCTCGCCCGCTGTCGAGGAGAAACTGCGCGAACCGAGCAAGGTCGAGCCCTGTACTGAACAGGCCGGCGTGGCCGGCGACACCGCCGAGCCGCGCCGCGTTCTGATCGTGCACGACGCCTCCCACCGGTGTGCCGCGCCACACACCGACGGGTGCGGCACGGTCCCGCAAAACGCGGGGTAGACGATAGCGCGTCTCGGTCATGCCCAGCGGCTGAAACAGGTCTGTCAGAGCGAACTGGTCGAGCGGACGCCCCGAGGCCCGTTCGATGATCCAGCCCAGCAGGATGGCATTGAGATCGCTGTACTCCGCGCGAGCTCCCGGGCGCCGGCGGAGCGGTTCCTCCAACACCAACCGGCTCGCTCCCGCGGAATCGGCGGACCGTTCATTCAGCGGCAAGAACGCCCGCAGCCCCGACGTATGGTACAAGAGGTGCGCCACGGTCACGTCCTGCTTGCCCTCGCCGACGAACTCCGACAGGTAGCGCTGCACGGCGTCGTTCAGCCGGATCTTGCCGGCTTCGACCAGGCGCATGAGGGCCGGCGCCGTCGCCACAACTTTGGTCAGCGAGGCCAGGTCGTACAACGTGCTGTCCGGGCTCGGCACACGGCTTGACGTGGACCAGGTGACGTGCCCGTATCCCCGGGCGACGAGCAGCGAGTCACGCCGGCCGACAATCACCACGGCCCCGGGGTACACGCCGGCCGTGATTCCCCCCAGCACCACGCGATGGAGCTCGGCTGCTGTCGCGAGTTGAGCGGCGGCTACGACGATCGCCAACGCCGTCAGCGCCACAGGCCCGGGATCCTCGCGCCGCACGTGGGGCAGCAGCCGTCACTCGTGAGACGGACCCTCC
>JACQHC010000081.1 GCA_016199245.1 Gemmatimonadota bacterium
AACTCCGGCTGAGCGCGCTTGCAGCGGCCCCCCCGAAAGTCGTCGCGTGCCTGCGCCAGCACGGAATCCGCCGGCACCACGGGCTCGGGCGGCTCCGGCCCGCCGCCGCAGGCCGTTAGAGCAACCACGACGGCGAGACTTCGAGAGATCCTCACCACCACTCCGTCACCGCACCACCGCCCCGGCGTCGCCAATCGTGTTGAGTCGCTGCGCTGCCACCTGGGCGAGTGAGTCTCCCGGCGCCGCTCCCGCAAGACCCCGCTGATACGCCTCCGCCGCACCGATCAGGTCGCCCCGGGAGAACAGCACGTCGCCCAGACCGATGTACGCCGCCCGGTGGATCGCGTCCTGTTCCGGCCCCGCGGCTGCCCGCCGGAACCACTGCTCGGCCTGTTCCGGAAGGCCCTCATCCATCGCGCGCCGTCCCAGTTGCAGGGCGCAGCGGCCCAACTCGCGCCCGGCCGCTCCAACGACGCCCTCCTGTCGGCGCCGGCGCGCGACCCCTTCGAACACGTCCGTCGCCTCCGCGCAGCGACCCACGCGCGAGAGCGCGACTCCGTACGTGTAAAGCAGCGAGTCGAGTCGGCCGCCATCAGGGGCGCCCGCCGCCGCGTATGGGAGCACGCGAACAGCCTCCGCCGGCCGCGACTCGGGGCTCAGGCTGGCAGCCAATTCCAGCGCGAGCGATCCCAGGACCCGCCCCGCCGCCACCTCCCGCAGCCCCAGCAGGGCCGAGTCGAGTGCGATGCGCTCATCCGCACTCGCCGCCGCCCGGGCCACGCGCTCGAGCCCGTCGGCGGCTTCCGTGGCGCGGGCGGGACCGCCTTCGCGCGAGAGCGCCCGATACTCCCGCGCCGCCTCCAGCAACTCGCCGGCCCGCAACGCGGCGGCCGCGGCACGGGCGCGCAGGGACGGATTCGGGTTCGTGGCCTGGCGGAGGGCGAGGCGATACTCCACGAGGGCGTCGGTGAACTGCCGGTTGGCGTACGCGCGGTCCGCCAGGACGGCGTGATCGGCGGCAGCGCCGGCGCAGGCCGCCGTCACCAGCAACGCTCCCAGCGAGAGGCCGCCGCGGCCCCGCCGTCCCATGGCGTTACCGCCCGTCTCCACGATCGAGCAACGCGAGGTAGGCTCTCGCCCGCACGTCCCCGGGGCTCTCCTCCAGCAACTGCCGCCAAACGTCACGCGCGCCCGCCGCGTCGCCCGACAAGAAGCACGCGAGCCCCAGCGTGGCCCGCGCTTCGCGGAAGCCCGGCCGCTCGCGCGCGATCAGCGCCAGCTCCTCACGCGCCTCGAGCACGCGCCCGGCGTCCAGCAGCAGTCGCGCCAGGCGGTAGCGCAGGTCCAGGAACGTCGGGCCGAGTCGCATGGCTGTCCGATACTGCTCAATCGCCTGCGACAGGGACCCGGCTTCCACGTACGCCTCCGCCAGCTCCGCATGCTGATTGGCCAGTTTCGCCGCGTGGTGCGCGGCAATGCCGGGCTGGTCGGCGCCTGCGCCCCCACCTCCACCCCGCGCCGCGGCGAAGCTCGCGGACGCCTCCTCAGGCCGCCCCAGCGCATTCAACACGATGCCCCGGTGCATGAGCGCTTCGAGGTACCGCGGGTTCTGCGCCAGCGCCCGATCAAGCGCGTCCAGCGCACGCTCCGGCTGACCCGCGAAATGATACGCCAGCCCGAGCAGGTGGTAGGCATCCGCGAACGCGCGCCCGGATTCGATCAGATCCTCAAGCAGATGCACGCACCCGTAGTAATCCTCGAGCGCGAAGCGGTCTCTCGCCTGCTGCAGCAGTTGCTCAGAGCTGACGTTCATGCCAGCACGTCCTTGAAGTAGCCAATGGTGCGGTGCAGTCCGTCCTCCAGCGACACCCGCGGCTCCCATTGCAGCGCCGTGAATACCCGCGTGATGTCCGGACGCCGCTGCCTGGGATCGTCGGTCGGAAGCGGTTCGTACACAATCGAGCTGCTCGATCCCGTGAGCCGCAGCACCAGCCGGGCGAGTTGAATCACGGTGAACTCGCCGGGATTGCCGACGTTGTACGGCTGGTCGTCGCCGCGGTCGAACACGCGGAGAATCCCCTCGATCAGATCGTCAACATAGCAGAACGACCGGGTCTGCGACCCGTCGCCGTACACGGTCAACGGCTGGCCCTGCAAGGCCTGCACGATAAAGTTCGAGACGACGCGCCCATCCTGCGCCCGCATGCGCGGCCCGTACGTGTTGAAAATCCGGACGATCCTCGTGTCCAGCCCATGCACGCGCCGGTACGCCATGGTCATGGCCTCCGCGAAGCGCTTGGCTTCGTCGTATACCCCGCGTGGCCCCGTCGGGTTTACGTGCCCCCAGTAGCTCTCGGGCTGCGGGTGCACGGCGGGGTCTCCGTACACCTCCGACGTGCTCGCGAGCACGAACCGGGCGCCCTTGGCTTTGGCCAACCCGAGCGCGTTGTGGGTCCCGAGCGCGCCCACCTTGAGCGTCTGAATGGGCAGCTTCAGGTAATCCACCGGGCTGGCCGGCGACGCGAAGTGAAACACGGCGTCCAGCGCTCCGGCAACGTCGATGTACCGGCTCACGTCGTGGTGAACCAGCGTGAAGGCCGGGTTCGCCCGGAAGTGGTCGACGTTCGCCGTCCGACCGGTCACGAGGTTGTCGACGCCGACCACTGCATGACCGGCCGAGACGAGCCGATCGCACAGGTGGGATCCGAGGAACCCTGCCGCCCCGGTGACCAGGACGCGCATCAGGCGGCGGCCCGACCGATTGCCGAGTAGGTGAACCCCAGGCTGCGCATCTTGGCGGGATCGTACAGGTTGCGGCCATCCACAACGATGGGGCGGCGGAGCAGCGTGCGCATGCGGTTGAAGTCCGGATTGCGGAACTGCAGCCACTCGGTCACGATAACGAGAGCGTCCGCCCCCGCGAGCGCGTCGTACTGATGTTCGGCGAACGTAACCGTGTCCCCGAACAGGCGGCGCGCCTCGTGAATCGCCGCCGGGTCGTGCACGACCACCCGGGCGCCGGCCTGCAGCAGACCTTCCACCAGATCGATCGCAGGGCTTTCGCGCATGTCGTCCGTTTCCGCCTTGAACGCGAGCCCCCACACGGCCACCGTGCTCCGCTCGATCGCGCCGCCGAGCGCCTCCGACACTTTGGTCACCAGGCGTTTCTTTTGCCGCCGGTTGACCTCCTCGACCGCGCGCAGGACGTCGAGCGAGACGCGGTATTGCCCGGCCGTGTGGATGAGTGCCTTCACGTCCTTGGGAAAGCACGACCCGCCGTAGCCCGGTCCCGGAAACAGAAACGCCGGTCCGATGCGGCGATCGCTGCCGATCCCTCGGCGCACAAGGTCCACGTTCGCCCCGACCTTCTCGCACAGCTCCGCGATCTGGTTCATGAAGGAAATGCGCGTGGCCAGCATGGCATTGGCCGCGTACTTGGTCAGCTCGGCCGACGCGATGTCCATGAAGATCAGCGGATTCCCCGTGCGCACGAACGGCGCGTACAACTCCGACAGGACGCTCTTAGCCTCCTCCGAATCCACGCCGACGACTACGCGGTCCGGCTTCATGAAATCGTCAACCGCCGCCCCCTCCTTGAGGAACTCCGGGTTCGAGCATACGTGCACGGCGTGGCTGGTGAGCGACGAGATGGTGCGCCGCACCATGTCGGCCGTCCCGACCGGCACGGTGCTCTTCGTGATGACGGCCCGCGGGCCGTTCATGTGCTGGCCAATCGTCCGTGCCACAGCCAGGACGTGCTGCAGATCGGCCGATCCGTCTTCGTCCGGAGGCGTTCCCACCGCGATGAAGATCACGTCGGACGACCGGACGGCGTCCGGGACATCCGTGGTGAACCGCAGGCGCCCTTCCGCCTGGTTCCGGATCACCAGGGGCTCCAAGCCCGGCTCGTAGATGGGAAGGTGGTTTTGCCGCAGCATGCCGATCTTGGTTTCGTCCACGTCTGCGCAGACAACCTCGTTTCCGGTCTCGGCCAGGCACGCCCCGACGACGAGCCCAACATAGCCGGTCCCTACCACCGCGACATTCACTTCCGCAGCCCCCGCTCTCGCAGCGCGTTTCGCGTGTCAACCAGCGCCGCAGCGTTCGCCCGCACCAGGCCATAGTCGAGCGAGCTGTGATTCGTCGTGATCACGACGCAGTGGGCCGCCTTGACTTCGGCGGCGGTGAGCGGGACGGACCGCAACACCCGGCCGTCCTCGTTGATCTCGGATACGAACGGATCGTGGAAGCGCACGTCCGCTCCCTGGACCAGCAGCAGTTTGATCACGTCGAGCGCCGGGCTTTCCCTCACGTCGTCGATGTCCGGCTTGTACGAAACCCCCAGGACCAGCACCCGTGATCCGCGCACGGGCCGCGCATCCTCGTTCAAGCGTTCCGACACCTTCCGCACCCAGAACGCCGGCATCTCCGAGTTCACCTCAGCGGCGACGTCGATGAACCGCGTTTTGTAGTTGAGGCCGCGCATCTTCCAGGCGAGATAGTGCGGATCGATCGGGATGCAGTGCCCGCCCAAGCCCGGCCCGGGCGTGAATTTCATGAACCCGAATGGCTTCGTCGCGGCCGCCTCGATCACCTCCCAGACATCCACGCCCAGCTTGTCGCACACGATCGCCATCTCGTTCGCCAGACCGATGTTGACGCTGCGGAACGTGTTTTCCAGCAGCTTCACCAGCTCGGCCGCCTCGGGCGACGACACGGGCACCAGCCGGTCGAACACCGGGCCGTACAGCGCGAGCACGACCTTGAGACACGACGGGGTCAGGCCGCCCACCACTTTGGGCGTGTTCTTCGTGCGCCACGTCGGGTTGCCCGGATCCACTCGTTCGGGGCTGAAGGCGAGGAACACGTCGCTGCCGACCTTGAGGCCCCGTTTCTCGAGTATCGGCAGGAGCAGCTCGCGGGTCGTGCCCGGATACGTCGTGCTTTCGAGGATGATGACCTGCCCCTGCCGCACCGTGGGGCTCAACGACTGCGCCGCCGCCATCACGTAGGAGACATCGGGATCCTTCGTCTTGGACAGCGGTGTGGGGACGCAAATCGACACCACGTCCACGTCGCCGAGCCGGGACAGGTCCGCCGTGGCCGCCACACGTCCGCTCGCGACGAGGGGCGCCAGGTCGGCGGACGGCACGTCCAGGATGTGGGACTCGCCGGACTGAATCCGATCCACCACGCGCTGGTTGACGTCGAAGCCGAGCACGCGGTAGCCCGCTCGGGCCAGCTCCACCACGAGCGGCAGGCCCACGTAGCCCAGTCCGATCACGCCGAAGACGGCCGTCCGATCGGCGGCCTTCGCGACTAGCGTCTGTTCCATCGTTATCGCACCGCGGGCCGGGCCGCGTCGATCGCGACCGGTCGCCCGCCCTCCAGCAGGGATTGCGCCGCCACCGCCAGCACGCGCACGACCTCGACGCCGTCGGCGGCCGTGGCCCGCGGCGCTTCATCGCCGCGAGCGACGGCCACGAAATGCTTGAGCTCGGCGGTCAACGGTTCCACGTTGGGAATGCGGGGAATGGAGATGTCACCCTCCCGGATCGCCAGGCTCTCGCCGTACGAGGCGTACTCCGGCGGGCGATCGACGCCCTTGTCATAGATCTTGAGCTTCTCGCGCGGCTGCATGTCGTCGAACACCACCATGCGCTTCGATCCCACGACGGTGAGCCGCCGCTCCTTGTGCGGGTCGAGCCACGACATCTGCACGTGGGCCATCATGCCGGTCTCGAAGTTCATCGTGAGAAACACGACATCTTCGATGCCCGGCTGGAGGTAGCTCATCCCCTGCGCCGCCACCCGGACCGGCGGCCGGCCCAGCAGGTGCACGGCCACCGACACGTCGTGCGGGCCAAAGCTCCACAACGCGTTCTCGTCGGGGCGCACCTGGCCCAGGTTTACCCGCTGGCTGTACACGTAGAACACCGTCCCCAGTTCACCGGCCCGGATCATGGAGCGAAGGCGCTCTACGGCGGGGTGGAACAGGAGCAGGTGACCCACCAGCACCGGCACGCCCCGGGCGGCCGCCGCCTCGGCCACCTCTTCGGCGTCGGCAACGCTCGTGGCGAAGGGCTTCTCCACCAGCACCGGCAGCCCGCGCTCGATCACCGACCGGGTGACGGAGGCGTGCGTCGTTGCCGGCGTGGCGACCACGGCGGCCTCCGCTCGGCCCAGCGCCTCTCCCAGGTCATCCGTGATCATCACGCCGGCGTACTGGCGTCGGAGGGCCTCGCGCTGCCCCGGAGAGGTATCGCACACCGCCGCCAACTCGACATCTGGCAGGGAGGCGAGGGTCCGTACGTGATTCCGGCCCCACACACCCGCACCGATCACGGCCACGCGCAGCCGGCTCACGCGCAGACTTTCCGGACCGTCTCGATCACGCGATCGCGCGCTTCCCCGGGTAGCTCCGGGTAGATCGGCAGAGAGATCACCTCGGCCGCCGCCCGCTCGGCTTCCGGGAAGGCGCCAGGCTCGTACCCGAGCTCCCGGAAGCAGGGTTGCAAGTGGAGCGGCGCCGGGTAGTACACGGCGCACCCGATTCCCCGCTCCGTCAGGCGCTGGCGCAGGACGTCACGCCGCGGCGTGCGGATGGTGTATTGGTGGAAAATGTGTTCGTTCGCCGGGTCCACGGCCGGCGGCACGAGGGCACCCAGGCCCGCGAACGCCGCGGTATAACACTCGGCATGCGCTCTCCGCGCCGCGCTCCACGCCGACAGACGAGGCAGCTTCGCCATGAGCACGGCCGCCTGGAGCGTGTCCAGCCGGCTGTTCGTGCCGACCTCATCGTGGTGGTATTGCTTGGCGCCGCCGTGCGTGCGCAGCGTGCGCAGGCGATCCGCGAGTGCCGCGTCCTGCGTCACGATCATGCCTCCGTCGCCCCATGCCCCCAGGTTCTTGCTCGGGAAGAACGAGAACGCCCCTGTGGTCCCGAGCTCGCCGGCCATGCGCCAGTGGCCCTCGATCCGCCGCCTGGCGCCGATCGCCTGCGCGGCGTCTTCGATCAGGGCGAACCGGTGCCGCTTTGCAAGCGCCAGCAAGTCCTCCATTGGCGCCATCTGGCCATACAGGTGCACCGGGACGACCGCCCGGGTGCGTGGTGTAATCGCGGCCTCGACTGCCTGCACGCTCATGTTGAACGTGACGGGATCGATGTCCACGAACACCGGCCGCGCGCCGACATTCCAGATGGCCCCGGCCGTCGCGAAGAACGTGAATGGGGTCGTGATCACTTCATCCCCGGGCCGCAGCTCAAGGACCTTGAGCGACAGCAGCAACGCGTCCGTACCGCTGGCACAGGCGATTCCGTACCGGGTCGCCGAAAGCCTGGCGATCGCCTCCTCAAGCCGGCCCACCTCCTCACCCATGATGAATTGCTGGCGTTCGATGACCGCCATCAGCGCGGGCATCACGTCCTCCCGAATAGCGGCAAACTGGGCGCGAAGGTCCAGGAGAGGGACGCTCAAGAACGCTCCAAGTCAAATAAACGCTTAAGGTTAGCCGCCAGCCACGTTTCGGTCAAACCCGCGCGAGCATGCCGCTGGACTCGCGGTAGGCAGCGCCGCACGCCACACAGGTGCTTGCCCCTGCGGACAAGTGCAGGCGCTCCCCGCACTGGCACATCCACCCGACCCGCCGTGCGGGAACACCTACCATGAGCGCAAACCCAGGTACGTCCGACGTCACGACGGCCCCGGCGCCGATGAAGGCGTACTCCCCCAGGGTTACGCCGCAGACGATCGTCGCGTTCGCCCCGATGGTGGCGCCGCGGCGCACATGCGTACGCCGGTATTCGTGTTTCCGCGGCACGTGGCTCCGGGGGTTGATCACGTTGGTGAACACGCATGACGGCCCGCAGAACACGTCGTCTTCCAGCACCACGCCCTCGTAGATCGACACGTTGTTCTGGATCTTCACGTTGTTGCCGATGCGCGTCCCGGGCATAACGACCACGTTCTGGCCCAGCGAGCACCGCTCGCCGATCTCCGCGCCGGGCATGACGTGGCAGAAATGCCAGATCTTCGTGCCGTCGCCGACAACGGCACCGGGGTCCACATACGACGATTCGTGTGCGAAGTATTCCGCCAAAGTGGCCTCGTGAACGAGGGGTCGATCTGGGACGATCAGGGGCGATCGGAAACCGGTTCGGGTCCGTTGATCGTCTTCGATCGTCCTCGATCGTTACGTGTCACCCAATGATCTTGACCTCGAGCTCCAGCTCCACGCTAAACTCTTTCAGCACCCGTTCCCGTACGGTATCGATCACCGCCTTTACGTCCCCCGCCGTCGCCCCGCCGAGGTTTACGATGTAGTTGGCGTGCAGTTGGGAGACCTGCGCCCGCCCAAGCGTGAACCCCTTCAACCCGGCCGCGTCGATCAGCTGGCCGGCGGTCCGTCGCTCGCCTCCGCGTACCGGATCGGGATTCCGGAATACCGATCCACAGCACGGCTCGTCAAATGGCGTCCCCGCCTTGCGCCACGCTAGGTGGCGCCGGATGTCGCGTTCAAGGTCGCCGGGGTCACCCGAAGCGAACCTGAGCGTTGCGCCCACCACGACGCAGCCATCGAGACCCGACGCGCGGTATCGCCACGGGATCGTCGCGGCGTTCCGTTCGCGAACGGCTCCGTCCGGCTCGACCAACTCGACGGACCGCACGAGCTGGGAGAGGTCCTGTCCGTGAGCCCCGGCGTTCATGTACACGCCACCGCCCACGGTGCCGGGCACGCCGATCAGCCGCTGGGCTCCGGCCAGCCCGGCCGCCGCCGACCGTCTCGCGAGCAGCGGCGTCGGGAGACCCGCGCCGACGACCCACGTGTCGGGCGCCGTGACCCGCACCGCATCGAGACCCTTCCCCAGTCGCAGGACGATGCCGTCGAACCCGGCATCGCTGATCAGGACGTTCGACCCGAGCCCGAGCGCGAGCCACCGCAGACCGGCCTCGCGGGCGAAGCCGAGCGTCGCCACGACATCGTCCACGGAGCGAGGCTCGACCAGCGCCGCCGCCGGACCCCCGATTCGGTATGTCGTGTAACGGGCCAGCG
>JACQHC010000077.1 GCA_016199245.1 Gemmatimonadota bacterium
CCGGCCGATACTGCCGGTAGTCCACGACGCCGTCCGCCGGGTAGTAGTTGATGTGCACGTTGAACACGTTCATGAACACCGACACGCGCGTCGCGGGGCCGCGAATGAAATCGGATTCCCGCACGTTGGCGACGCTGACCACCTTGCCGTCCGCGGGGGCCAGGAGGAGGCGTTCATCGTGCGGGCCGTTGCGGCGTGGATCGCGGAAGAACGCGGGCGTCCACACCGCGACCGGCGCCCAGATAGCCGCCGCCATCCACCAGCTGCCGTGTCCCCACAATTCGAGCCCCACCAGCCCGGCCAGCACTGCCGTGCTCACTCCCACGAACGGCCGGCCCTCGGGCGCGATTCTCACGCGTCCTCGGGCAGCCGGTCACCGGTGATGCGGAGATACGCATCCTGGTACCGCACGCTCGTGGCCTGGACGATTTCGACCGGCAGCCGGGGACCCGGCGCGTTGCCGTCCCAGCCCCCGCGGCGCTTGAGGCCGGTCAACCAGTCGCGCAGGGGCTGTTTGTCGAACGAGGGCTGGCCTTTGCCCGGCGTGTAGTCGTCCCCGGGCCAGAAGCGGGACGAGTCCGGCGTGAGGCACTCGTCAATCAGCAGGAGCCCACCGGCCGCGTCATGCCCGAACTCGAACTTGGTGTCCGCGATGATGATGCCGCGCCGCGCGGCCTGTTCACGGGCCGCGCCGTATAGCGCCAGGCTGGCATCCCGCAGCCGATGGGCTAACCCCGGCCCCAGGGTCTCGATCATGCGCGCGAACGTGATGTTCTCATCGTGACCTGTGGTCGCCTTGGTGGCCGGCGTGAACAGCGGCGGATCCAGCCGCGCGCTTTCCACCATCCCCCCGGGTAACGGCTCACCCGCGAGCGTGCCGGACCCCCGGTACTCGGCCCACGCGGAGCCCGACAGATACCCGCGCACCACGCATTCGAACGGCACGGGCGTGGCACGGTGCACCAGCATGGCTCGGCCCGCGATCATGTCGCGGTGCTCGCGCAGGGCCGGCACTCGCTGCACGATTCCCGCGGTGGACGCCGTGATGAAATGGTTCGGCACGATCCCGGCCAGGCGGCGGAACCAGTACGCGCTCATCTGCGTGAGTACCGCGCCTTTCCTGGGGATCGGCTCGGCCATCACCACGTCGAACGCGCTGATGCGATCGCTCGCCACCAGGAGGAGCGTCGCGTCGTCCACGGCGTAGATCTCCCGCACCTTTCCCCGATTCACCCGCAGGAGCGGGAGCGAGCTTTCGATCAGCGTGGTCACACCGCTACCTCGGCCTCGGATCGGGCCGCATAAGCGGACAAACGCTCCAGCACGCCGCGCAGCGCGCCCTCGACGTATTCAGTGACCTGCTCTGGCGCCCGTCCGATGTAGCGGGCCGGCTCGAGCTCACGGCGCAGCGCCGCCGCGTCTACGCCGGCGAACGCGGGGTCGGCCGCCAGACGATCGAGCAGGTCGTTCCGGCCGCCCGCCTCGACCGCCTCCGCAACGGCCTTCGCATGGCGCCGGATCACCTCGTGCAGGGTCTGGCGGTCTCCGCCCGCCTGGACGCCCACCATGAGCCAGCGCTCCGTGGCCATGAACGGCATGACGCGGACGACGTTGCCGCGGATGGTCGCCTCACGCACGTCGAGCCCGGCCGCCACGTTGGTCGCGAGCACCAGGACCGCATCTGCGGCGAGCGAGGACTCAGGAAGGGAGAGCCGCCGGTTGGCCGAATCGTCCAGCGTCCGCTCCAGCCACTGCGTGGCCGCTGTCTGGGCGGCGTTGTCCCGCAAGGCGATGACGTAGCGGGACAGCGCGCAGATGCGCTCGGCGCGCACCGGGTTCCGCTTGTACGGCATCGCGCTCGAGCCCACCTGCTCAGCCTCCGCGGGCTCGAGAATCTCCCCCTCGTGCTGCAGCAGCCGGATATCCGTGGCGAACTTGGACGCAGACTGTGCCAGCCCTGCCAGGCCGTCCAGCACGCGGCTGTCGATCTTGCGCGTGTAGGTCTGGCCCGTGAGCGGCAACGGCTCGCGGAATCCGAACGCGGCGGCCACTCGTCGGTCCAGCTCCACGACGCTGGCGTGATCTCCGCCGAACAGCTCGAGGAACGAGGCCTGCGTCCCCGTCGTGCCCTTGCAGCCGCGAAACGGCAAGGTCTCGGCGAGATCGTGCAAGACTTCGGCGTCCATCGCGAAATCCTGCAGCCACAGCGCCGCGCGCTTGCCCACGGTGGTGAGCTGGGCGGGCTGGAAATGCGTGTACGCCACGGTGGGCAGCGCACGGTGGCGCAACGCGAAATCCCGCAGCGCGCCGATGACCGCCAGCACCCGGCCCACCAGCAGGCGCAGCGCTTCCTTCATGATCACCAGGTCCGCGTTGTCCGTGACGTACGCGCTGGTGGCGCCGAGGTGCAGGAACGCTCGGGCCGCCGGCGCCTGATCGCCGAAGGCGTGGATGTGCGCCATGACGTCGTGTCGCAGCCGCCGCTCATAGACGCGGACCTGCTCCAGGTCCGCATCATCCAGGTGCGAGCGCATCTCGGCCAGCGCGGCCTCGGGGATCGCCACGCCCAGCCGCCGCTGCTCTTCGGCGAGCGCCAGCCACAGCCGCCGCCACACCCGCGCGCGCTGGCCCGCGCTCCACAGGCGCGCCATGGCGGGTGAGGCGTAGCGCGTCGCGAGAACGGACTCGTAGGTCTCCGCGTCGCTCATCGCACGTAGAAGTCGCTGTAGCCCAGCTGCTGGCCGCGCTCGAAATACACCCGGAGGGCGCTGCCACCCGCGGCGCCGCGCAGCGCCCGGCGCGCATCCTCCGCAGTCTCGATCGTGACGCGGTTCACCTGCAGGATCACGTCACCCACCGCCAGCCCGGTGGCGACCCGGGTCTCGTCGCCGATCGTCACGATGAGCGCCCCACGCGGCCGGCCGATGCCCCGTTCTTGCTGGACGGCCGGCGTGACGGTCACCAGTTCCATGTCGCCCAGCGCCGAAACACGTGGAGCGCGCGACGTGGGCAGATCCTCCACCACCAGCACAGCGGGACGTTCACGTCCCGAACGCCTGAGACGGAGACTCAACGTGTCCCCCGGTCCCACGTCGAGCCGAACCGCCTCCCAGTCGAGGAACGTGCGCAGCTCACGGCCGTCGGCCCGCACCAGCACGTCCCCCGCCGCAAGGCCCGCCCGGTCCGCCGGCCCCCCCTCCGCCACGCGCGTCACCCGGAGACCGCCGGATTGCTTCCATTCCCGCAGCTCCTCGGCGCCGGCCACTTCCAGCCCGGTCCACGCGCGTCGCACGGTCCCATGGCGTTCGAGCTCCCGCGCCACCCGGAGCGCACGCTCGATCGGAATCGCGAACCCGATGCCGATGGAGCCCCCGGTATTGGAGAAGATCGAGCTGTTGACGCCGACGACCTCGCCCACGGCGTTGACGAGCGGGCCACCGCTGTTGCCCGGATTGACGGACGCGTCGGTCTGGATCATGCCGACGTACACACCGGGCTGATCGCCCGACGGGAGCAGGTTGCGGCCGACCGCGCTCACTACACCCGCCGTTACGCTCGGCTCGCTGTTGCCCAGCAGGTACGCGTAGGGGTTGCCGATCGCCACTACCCACTCGCCGATCATGAGATCCGAGCTGCGCCCAACGGGGACGGCCGGCAACCCGCGGGCGTCCACTTTCAGCACCGCGATGTCCGTGAGCGGATCTTCGCCGAGCAGGCGCGCCGGGTAGTCGCTGCCATCCCGGATCGTCACGACGATTTCTTCCGCCCCCTCCACCACGTGCTGGTTCGTGATCACGATGCCGTCGGCCGACACGATGAACCCGGACCCCAGGCCTTTCACCTCACGGTCGTAGCCCCGCGGCACGAAGAAAAAGTCGAACGGCGACCGTGGCAGCTGGCGCTCGCGCCGCACGACGTTCACGCTGACGACCCCCGGCGCGACCCGCGCAGCGGCCTCCACGATCGCCGTGCGCCGCCCCTCGTCGAGCCGGCGACCGGCGTCCCGCCTCGCCGCCTCGCTCGCTTGGGCCTGCGGCTCGTCCGCCTGGGCGGGCGGGGCCGCTCGCTCGCAGGCGAGCAGGGCCACGATCGAGAGGGCCGCGCCGGGCTTCACGCGCCGACCTTGCTCCGCGCCGCGAGCTTGCTCCAGTCGTTGAGGAACTGATCCAGCCCGCGATCCGTCAGGGGATGCAGCAGCAGCTTCTTCAACACCTCCGTCGGCATCGTGGCGACGTCCGCTCCCAGCATGGCGGCCTCGGCCACGTGGCGGGGATGGCGAATGGAGGCGGCGAGGATCTCGGTCTCGTACCCGTAGTTGTCGAAGATCGTCCGCGTTTCGCGAATCACGTCCATTGAATCATGGCCCACGTCGTCCAGGCGGCCCAGAAACGGCGACACGTACGTGGCGCCCGCCTTGGCCGCGATCAGGCACTGCACCGAGCTGAAGGCCAGCGTCACGTTGACTTTGATCCCATCGGCGACGAGCCGGCGGACGGCGGTCATCCCTTCCTCCAGCATCGGGATCTTCACCACGATGTTGTCGGCCAGGTGGGCCAGCTCCCGCCCTTCGGTGTACATCCCCGCGGCGTCCACCGCCACGACCTCCGCGCTCACCGGGCCATCCACCAGCGAGCAGATCTCTTTGAGGACGTCTTGAGGATCCACGTCGCCTGCGAACTTGGCGAGGGTTGTGGGATTGGTAGTGATCCCGTCGATCAACCCCGCCTGGGTGGCCCAGCGGATGTCCGCCAGGTTCGCGGTATCGAGGAAGAATTTCATTGGTCGGCATCCTTCTCGAGTTGAGGGTACCGTGCACCCACGAGGTACAATCCCTCCGGCGGCGCGGGCGGGCTCGTGCCGGCGTTGCTCGCGCTCGCCAGGAGCCGGGGCACGTCCTCGACCGGACGACGCCCGCGTCCGATATCCACCATGGTCCCGACGAGAAATCGGACCATGCGGTGAAGGAATCGGTCCGCTTCGATGGTAAAAATAAAGCCTTCCCCCCCGGGGCGCGTATCCCACCGTGCGACGAACACCCGACAGGCGTAGTGACGCTTCGGCGGACCGGCGGCCGCGAACGCCCGGAAGTCGTGCTCTCCGCTGAGCGGCGCCGCCGCGCCCGCGAGCGCCGTTTCGTCGAGGGCCGTTCCCAGTCCCCACTCGAACGGACGCCGGAACGGCGATGCCGAGGCGGCATCGCATCCCACCACGTAGCGATAACACCGGGAGAGGGCATGCCGCCGGGCGTGAAATCCCTCAGGGGCTTGGCCCAGGCGTGCGACCCAGACCTCCCCCGGCAGGAGCGCGTTGAGCGCGCGGCGCAGCTCTTCGGGCTGCCAGCGCGTGGGCACGCGGAAACTCACGACCTGTCCCAACGCATGGACCCCCGCGTCGGTTCGGCCGGCGGCGTGGGTCACGACCCGGTGGCCCACGAGGCGCTCCAGCACGTGTTCGAAGTCGCCTTGGACGGTCCGCTGAGCGGCGACCTGACGCTGCCAGCCTGCGAAGGGGTGTCCCAGATAGTGGAGGACGGCGTAGCAGGAGGTGCCCTGCATGTGCGCCCAAGATAGGAACGCCCGAACAGGGCGGCAAGCACGCGGTGTGGTTGCGGCAAGCGTCGGCGGCCGCGTACGTTGCCCTGCGTCCCGGTGGACCTCATGACCGCACAGGAACCCGCCATCGCCCGCTCCCTCCGCGCACTGGCTCAGGGCGACTTGCCCGGCGAAGAGCTCACGAGCGCCGCGTTCGGCGAGCTGATGCGCGGCGAGACGACGCCGGCGCAGACCGCCGCCTTGCTGATGGGCTTGCGGGTGCGCGGGGAGACGCCGGCGGAGTTGACCGGCGCGGTGCGCGCCGTGCGTTCGGCCATGGTGCGCGTGCCCGTGGACGACCCGGCTCTGGTCGACACCTGCGGCACCGGAGGCGGCCGCGTGACCACATTCAACGTGTCCACCGCAGCCGCCCTCATCGCCGCGGGGGCCGGCGTGCCTGTGGCCAAGCACGGCAACCGGTCCTTCACGTCGCGCTGCGGCTCCGCCGACGTGCTCGAGGCGCTCGGGGTGCCGGTTGGACAGTCCCCTGACGGCGCGGCCCGAATCCTCGCCGCGGCCGGGATGGCCTTTCTTTTTGCGCCGGCGTTTCATCCAGCCATGCGGTTCGCGGCGCCTGTGCGGCGCGAGCTCGCGGTACCCACACTGCTCAACGTGGTGGGACCGCTGGCCAATCCCGCGGGCGTGCGTCGACAGGTGGTGGGTGTCGCCGATCGGGCGCGGGCGCCGCTACTCGCGGAGTCCTTGAGCCAGCTCGGCGCGCTCCACGCCATGGTCGTGCACGGCATCGTGGGCATGGATGAGATTTCGCCCTGGGATGCGACGCACGTGTGGGAAGTGCGGGACGGGAAGATGTCGACCTGGACCATCGAGCCTGCGTACTACGGCCTTGCCGTCTCGGGCCTCGACGAGCTTGCCGGCGGTGAGCCCCGCGAAAACGCTGCCCGACTCGAGCGCCTGTTCGAACGACCAGCCGCCGATCCCGTGGGCCGCGCCGCAGCGGTGCTGAACGCCGGGGCGGCGTTATACGTCTCGGGGCGAGCAGCCGGCTATGGGGCGGGAGTCGAAGCCGCAGCGGCGGCCCTCGACGGCGGCGCGGCGGCCCGGGCGCTGGCAAAGCTCCGGGCAGCCGGCGCTAATACCTCCGCATGACGCCCACGACCACGCCCTGAACGAGAATGTCGTTCTCATGAACGCGAAGCGGTGGAATGGTCTCGTTGGCCGACACGAGCCGGATCCAGCCACCAGGTTCGCGGAAGATGCGTTTCACCGTGGCCGACGTCCCCTGGACGAGGGCGATGACCATCTCCCCCTCCGAAGCCCGGTCCCGGCTGTGTACAACGACGAAGTCACCATCCTGAATGTGCTCTCCGATCATCGAATCGCCGCGCACTTGCAGCACATACGAGGATCCCCGTTTAGGGATCAGAGCGTCCGGGACAGAGATGGTCTCCGGCGTAGCAACGGCCTCGATCGGCTGCCCGGCAGCTACTTGTCCGAGCAGCGGCAGCTCCCGGGCGCCGCTGCGGCCGGGGCGGGGGAGTACCTCGACGGAGCGGCTCTCATTGTGTGCCCGGGAGATGTACCCTTTGCGCTCGAGGTTCGTCAGGTGCTCGTGAACCGTTGCCAGCGAAGCAAACCCGAAATGCGCGGCGATCTCTTCGAACGATGGCGCGTAACCGTTGGTGCCGATGTAACTTTCCAGATAGTCGAGGATCTGCTTTTGACGCCTTGTCAGGGGCATGAGCTTTCCCCGCGCCACAGGTCGTGACCGAATAGATGCCGAACGAAGCTACCCGAACACACACCGAAACGCAATGCCGGGGGGCCAGCTGAGTCCAGGGCTATCCTCCATTCTCGCGGCAACGCGGGAGGGGATCGCCCCGCTCCGGCGGCAGTATCAGCCGCTTCGACGGGCCGCCGAGTCCGCCCCAAGACGCCCTGCCATGGCCTCAGCCCTGGCGGGTCGGCACGTGGCAGTGATCGCGGAAGTCAAACGGCGATCGCCGTCGGCGGGGCCGATCGCCGAGCAGCTCGATCCGGTGGGGCACGCCGTAGCCTACCGCAGCGGGGGAGCGGCGGCGGTTTCTGTCCTGACCGAGGGTCCGCACTTCGGCGGCTCGCTGAACGATCTCGCGGCCGTGGCCGCCGCCGTCGATATCCCGGTACTCCGCAAGGACTTCATCATCGACGAGCTTCAGGTCATGGAGGCGCGCGTCCACGGTGCCAGCGCCGTCCTGCTGATCGTCCGGGCGCTGGATCAGGTGGCGTTGCGCGACCTGAGCCAGACGGTGCGTGACCTGGGCCTCGGGTGCTTGATCGAGGTGCATTCACTGGGCGAACTGGATCGGGCGCTCGCCGTCGAGCCGGAGCTCGTGGGGGTGAACGCGCGCGACCTGGAAACGTTCGAGCTCGACCTTGTGAGCATGGAGCCCGTCTTGCGCGCCATCCCTCCCGGCGTGATCGCCGTCGCCGAGAGCGGCCTGGCGACCCGGTCGGATGTGGAGCGAGTGGCGGCGTGGGGGGCGGACGCGGTGTTGGTGGGGACGGCGGTGTCCTCCGCGCGAGAGCCCGAATGGGCAGTGCGGGCGCTCACGGGCGTGCCGCGCCTGCGCGCGGGGCAGGCGGCGGGGTGATGGCCGTCGGGCAGTCCGAGACCGGGCGCTTCGGCCGCTACGGCGGACGGTACGTCCCCGAGACGCTCGTCGCGGCCCTCGACGAGCTGGCGCAGGCCTACGATGTCGCCGCCGCCGATGCGGGGTTTCAGGCAGAGCTGGACCACCTGCTGCGCACGTATGCCGGCCGGCCCACGCCCCTGTCGGTGGCCCCGAGGCTGTCGCAGGCGGCGGGGTGCCGGATCCTGCTCAAGCGCGAAGACCTCACGCACACGGGCGCGCACAAGATCAACAACACGCTGGGCCAGGTGCTGCTGGCGCGGCGCATGGGGAAGCGCCGCATCATCGCGGAGACCGGGGCGGGACAACACGGCGTCGCGACCGCGACGGCATGCGCTCGCTTTGGCCTGGAGTGCGTGGTGTACATGGGTGAGGCGGACATGGAGCGCCAGCGGCTCAACGTGTTTCGCATGGAGTTGCTCGGGGCGCGCGTGGTTCCCGTCGGGTCCGGCACGCGCACGCTCAAGGACGCCACGAACGAGGCGCTGCGCGACTGGGTCACCAACGTCGACACGACGCATTACGTGATCGGCTCCGTCGTGGGTCCGGATCCGTTCCCGCGCATGGTGCGCGACTTCCAGAGCGTGATCGGGCGGGAGATGCGGGAACAGGTTGTGGCGCTGGAAGGCCGGCTGCCGGACGTGTTGGTCGCGTGCGTGGGCGGCGGCTCGAACGCCATGGGGATGTTCGCGCCGTTCCTCGCGGAGCCGGGCGTCCGGCTGATCGGCGTGGAGGCGGCGGGCGAGGGAATGGACACGGGCCGCCACGCGGCGTCGCTCACGGCGGGCCGGCCGGGCGTGTTGCACGGCTCGCTGAGTTACCTGCTGCAGGATGGTGACGGGCAGGTGCGCCCCGCGCATTCCGTTTCCGCGGGCCTGGACTATCCCGGCGTGGGTCCGGAGCATGCATATTTGCGAGATGTGGGCCGCGTCCGCTACGACGCCGTCACGGACGCGCAGGCGCTGGCGGCGTTCCGGACGCTCGCGCGGCTGGAGGGAATCGTGCCCGCTCTCGAAAGCGCGCATGCCATTGCCTGGGTTCTCGATCCGCGTGACCGGATCGCCGGAGCGCTCGTCGTGGTGAATCTGAGCGGACGGGGTGACAAAGACGTGGCCTACGTCGCCCGACTTCAAGGAGCTGACGCGTGACCGAAGGCGCCGTCACGTTCACGGGCTGGGATCCCCAGCTCGTTGACGCGCTGATGCAGACGCTGGTGAAGGGCCTGCGCGCCACGCAGCTCTATCTCCCCAACAACCCCGTGTATCAGCAGGCGATGGAGAACGTGCGCGCGGCGTTCCGCGCCGTCTGGGAGGGGTGCGACGAGCTGGCCCTCGCCGTCACGGAGTCCGATTTCGTGTTCGACAAGCGGGCCGTGCTGTCCCAGCCCAATCGGTCCGAAAGCATCCCGTGGGTGCTGTTCAAAGACGGCGTGCGCAGCCTCACGCTCAAGAAGGGAATGGAACAGGAAGAGCTCCCCCGGTTCCTTTCGGTCATTCACAAGGCACGCCAGCTGCCGGCCGACGCGAACGATGACTTGCTCACGCTGCTCTGGGAGCAGGATTTCCAGTTCATCCAGTATCGCTTCGTGGAACTGGCGACCGCCGACGCCGCGCCGCTCGCGCCATCGGCCGAGCCGCCGCCCGGCCCCCCGGAAGAGCGCCGCCGGCAGGTGGAGGAGGAGGCGGCCGAGCCAGAGCGGCCCAAGGGGGTCGTCAGCCTCGAGGACTTTGACTCCACGCTCTACTTCCTGGAGGACGGGGAGCGCGCGTACCTCCAAAGCGAGGTGGACCGCGAATACGGCCAGGACCTGCGCAGCAACGTGCTGGCCATGCTGATGGACCTGCTGGAGCTTCAGACGTACACCACCGTGCGGGCCGAGCTGATCAGCATCGTGCAGAACTTCATTCCCTATCTCCTCGCCGTGGGCGACTTCAAGGCGGTCGCCTATGTCTGCCGCGAATTGCGGGTGGTGCAGCAGCGGGCGCGCGAGCTCGTGCCCGAGCACCGCACCGAGCTGGAGCAGCTGCCGGCCAAGCTGTCGGAACCCGAGGCGCTCGCCCAGCTGTTGCAGTCGCTGGACGAGACCCTGGTTCACCCCACAGAGGAGGATCTTGGCGAGTTGTTCCGCGAGCTTCGCCCGACGGCGCTCGGCACCGTGCTGGCGTGGCTTCCCAAGCTGAGCAATCAGCGCGTGCGGGAACTGCTGTACGGCGCGGCCCAGCGCCTGGCGCAGGCGTATCCCGAGGAGGTGACCAAGGCGCTCGAGGCGAAGGACGAGCCGGTCTTACTGGAGACCGTGAAGCTGGTGACGCGCCTCAAGCTGCCGCCGGTGGCGCCCGCGTTGGGCGCGCTGTTCGGCACGGCGACCCCGCCGGTCAAGGTGGCGGCGGTCGAAGCGCTCGCGGCGATCGCCTCGCCTGGCGCGATGCAGCAGTTGGAGCGCGCCGTGGACGACGCGGATCGCGACGTGCGCATCGCGGCCGTGAAGGTGCTAGGGGGACGCAATCACCGGGCCGCGCTGCCCAAGATCGCGGCCGCGGTGGACGGCAAGGCCCTGCGCACCGCAGACCTGACGGAGAAGATGGCGTTCTTCGAGGCGTTCGGGGTCATGTCCGGTGCCGTGGGTGTGGAACGACTCGGGGCGATGCTGCAAAGCACCGGCGGGTTCTTGAAGCGCAAGGAGGATCCGGAGACTCGCGCCTGTGCGGCGATGGCGTTGGGCAAGATCGGCACCCCTGAGGCACGGGCGATCCTCCAGCAGGTCTTGAAGGACAAGGAGGCGCTGGTGCGGAACGCGGCCAGTAAAGCGCTGCGGGAGCCGAGCTGACGTGACCGATCCGACCGCCGCGCGCCGATCCCGTCCGTCCATCGCGGAATCCATGCAGAGCACGGAGGGGCTCCTCCGGCATGCCGGGCGCGATCTGCTCGTCACGTTCTACGCCGTGCTGCGCAGCCTCAAGCTGTACCCCCTTGAGAACGACGCCGTCCAGCACGCGCTCACCGAGCTGACTCAATCGGCCCGGAACCTGCTCGACGCCGAGCATGAGCTCGAGCTACGGTTGTCGGGCGAGTTCGTGTTCGTGAATTCCACCCGGCTCCGGCTGGACCTCGACAACTACGCGTCGTTCAGCCATGTCCTGGGAACGCTGCGGCATTCCGGCGTCGGCATCGTGCGCGTGGACGAAGCCGTGGAGCGACGGGACTGGCAGGTGTTCGTGTCGCTGCTGCTGAGCTTCGCCGCCCGGGAAGCGAATCCCAACAACCTGGGCGAGCTGCGCGAGGCGCTGTTACAGGGCAGCGTGACGCACATCGGGGTGGAACCACCCATCGAGAGCGACGAAGAGATCGAGGACGAAGAGCGCGCCAAGGAAGTCGCCAAGCGCACCTACGAACAGTCGGTGGCGGTCACCAAGGAGGTCGTGAACAGCATCCGCATGGGACGCAGCGCCAGCGTCAAGAAGGTGAAGCGCGCGGTGCAGACCATCGTGGACCAGGTGCTGAGCAACGAGACGTCGCTCATGGGACTGACCACCATCCGAGACTACGACGAGTACACGTTCACCCACTCCGTGAACGTGTGCATCTTCAGCGTCGCGATCGGGCGCCGGCTCGGGCTCTCCAAGCTGCAACTGTACGATCTGGGCCTGGCCGCTCTGTTTCACGACGTGGGGAAGAGCCGCGTTCCCCTCGAGGTCCTCAACAAGACGGGCTCGCTGTCCGAAGAGGAATGGCGCGTGATGCAAGCCCACCCGTGGCTTGGCGTGCTGACGCTTTTCGGGCTGCGCGGCTACGGAGAAATCCCCTATCGCGGGATCATCGTGGCCTTCGAGCACCACATGAAGACTGACCTCACCGGGTATCCCAAGACCATCCGGCCCCGCAAGCTGTCGGTGTTTTCCAAGATCGTGGCCGTGGCCGACGGGTTCGACGCCGCCACCACGCGACGCACCTACCAGACCACACCGATCCAGCCGGATCAGGTGCTGCGTGAGATGTGGACCAACCCCCGGCGCGGGCTCGATCCCGTTCTCGTCAAGGCGATGATCAACCTGCTCGGCGTCTACCCGGTGGGGACGTGTGTGATCCTGGATACCTACGAGATCGGCATCGTCCACGCGGCGAATCCCGACCTCGCACACCTGGCCCGACCCGCCGTGCGCATTGTGTGCACCGCCGAGGGCAGCGTGCTGCGGCCGGGCCATCTCGCCGACCTCACGGAAACGGCCGGCGACGGCAACTACAAGCGCACCATCATCAAGGTCACGGACCCCGCCCGCTACGGCATCAACCCGTCCGATTACTTTGTCTGACCGGCCCATCGCAGCCCGCTTCGGCGCGACGCGGGCGGCGGGGCGCGCGGCACTGATCCCGTACCTCATGGCCGGATACCCGAGCGCGGACGCGACCCGCGAAGCGCTCGCCATGATAGGCGAGGTGGGGGCCGATCTCGCCGAGCTGGGCGTGCCGTTCAGCGACCCACTGGCCGACGGCCCAGTCATCCAGCGGGCCTCGGAGGCGGCGTTGCGGGCCGGCATGTCGCTGGAGGGCGCGCTCCGTGTCGTGGCAGACGCGCGCGCCACGGTGCCAGTCGTGCTGTTCAGCTACCTCAACCCGCTGCTGGCGTACGGCTTCGACGCGTTGGTCCGGGATGCCGCCGCCATCGGCGTCGCCGGCCTTCTGGTGACTGACCTGCCGGCCGGTCAGGATCCCGAACTGGCCCGGGCCGTCACGGCCGGCGGGCTCGATCTCATTCGGTTGGTCGCGCCCACGACGACGCCCGCGCGCGTTCCCGAAATCGTCGCCGACGCGTCCGGGTTCGTGTATGTGATCGCGCGCCTCGGCGTGACGGGGCCGCGGACGGGAGAGACGGGCATGGCCGAGCGTGCCGTGCGGCGCGTGCGGGAGGCGACCCACCTTCCCGTGGCGGTGGGGTTCGGCATTCGGGGACCCGATCAGGTGCGGGCCATCGCCCGGTTCGCCGACGGGGTCGTCGTGGGATCGGCGCTGGTCGAGCGCATGGCCGGCGGCGTCGAGTCCGCGCGGTCGCTGCTCGCCGAGCTGCGCACCGGCCTCGCACCGTTTTGACGGGGCGGGACAGTCGGGCTACCATTTCCGACTGTGGCCGCGAGCGACTGTATCTCCCTCAAAGGCATGCGGTTTCACACCCTCGTGGGTGTCCTGCCCCACGAACAGCATGTGCCCCAGCCGCTCGAGCTGGATCTCACGGTCTGGCTCTCGCTACGGCGCGTGGGGGAAACCGATTCCCCGAGCGCGCTGCTCGACTACCGCGACCTGTACCGGCTGACGGCCGAAACGATCGGGGCCAGCCATCACCGGCTGCTCGAGGCGCTATGCGAGAAGGTGGCGGCGCGGGTGCTGGAGCTGGGAGACGTGTCGCGCGTTCGGGTCGCGGCGCGAAAGCCGCACGCGCCGATCAGTGGTCCGCTGGACTACGTGGAAGTCATGCTCGAGCGGGAACGGAGGCCGGGTGCGTGAGTGGGCCTTCGTGGCGCTGGGCTCCAATCTCGGAGATCGGACGGCCAACCTCGCGTTTGCGCGTGAGCGCCTGGCCCGGCTGCCGGAGACGGAGCTCGTGGCCCAGAGCGCCGTGGAAGAAACCGAGCCGCTCGGCTCCGTTCCGCAGGGACTTTACCTCAACCAGATGGTGCTGCTTCGCACCGGACTGGCGCCACGCGCCCTCCTCGAGGCGTGCCTGGCCATCGAGCGGGCCGCGGGTCGAGAACGCCGGACTCGCTGGGGTCCGCGCACGCTCGATCTCGACATCGTGCGCTATGGCGCCCTCCAGGTACACGACGCGGACCTGGTCGTCCCGCACCCCGAAGTGCCCCGGCGACCGTTCTGGCAACGCGAGCTGGCTGAGCTGATTCCGCATGCCTCCGGCGACTAAGCGCGTCACGACCCTGGACCTGCTCGCATGGAAGCGAGAGGGCCGCAAGATCGTGGCCCTCACGGCCTACGACGCGCTGTTTGGCCGGCTGGTGGACGAGGCCGGGGCGGATGTCATTCTCGTCGGCGACTCGGTCAACACCGTGCTGGCCGGCCAGCCCACGACACTATCGGCCACCATCGAGCAGATGATCTACCACAGCCGAATGGTGCGCGCCGGCGTGGAGCGCGCGCTGCTGATCGTGGACATGCCGTTCCTCACCTATCAGGTCTCCATCGAGGAGGCCAAGCGAAACGTGGGGCGCGTCATGCAGCAGACCGGCGCGAACGGCGTGAAGCTCGAAGGCGGAGCGCAGATGGCCGACACGGTCCACGCCCTGGTGGAGATAGGGGTGCCGGTGATGGGCCACGTTGGATTCACGCCGCAGTCGGTCCACGCGCTGGGGGGCGCCCGCGTGCAAGGGCGCGCGCCGGAAGCGGCCGAGCGGATTGTGGCCGACGCGCGGGCGCTGGAAGACGCCGGCGCGTTCAGCCTCGTGCTCGAGCTCATGCCCAGCGGCGTCGCCGCGCGCGTGACACGCGAGACGTCCATCCCCACCATCGGCATAGGTTCCGGGCCCGACTGCGATGGACAGGTGTTGGTGTTGCACGACATGCTGGGACTCAACGATCGGTTCCAGGCCAAGTTCGTGCGGGCGTATGCGCACCTTGCCGACGACGTGCGCAACGCGGTCCGGGCGTTCGGCGCCGACGTGCGTGAGGGCCGCTACCCGGATGCCGAGCACAGCTTCGAGCGGTGATTGAAATCGCCGATCCCGCCCAGATGCGGGCGTGGTCCCGGCGTGAGCGGGCGGCGGGTCGGCGCATCGGCTTCGTTCCCACCATGGGATACCTCCACGAGGGACATCTTCACCTGGTTGATCGCGCCCGCGCTCGGGCGGACGTCGTGGTGCTGAGCGCGTTCGTGAATCCCCTCCAGTTCGGGCCCGGCGAGGACTTCGAGCGGTACCCGCGGGATGCCGCCCGCGACCGCGCACTCGCCAAGGGCAGCGCGGTGGACTGTTTCTTCGCGCCGCCGCTGGAGACCATGTATCCCGCGGCTCCCGCGATTCGCTTCGCCCCCGGCCCTCTTGTCGCGCACCTCTGTGGGCCGCGCCGCCCCGGCCATTTCGAGGGCGTGCTGCTGGTGGTGGCCAAGCTGTTCCATCTGGTCGAACCGGACGTCGCCGTGTTCGGGCGCAAGGATGCGCAGCAGGCTATTCTCGTGACCCGCATGACGGCGGAGCTCGATTTTCCCGTAACGATCGATGTGGCGCCGATCGTACGCGAGCCGGACGGCCTCGCGAAGAGCTCGCGCAACGTCTATCTCCAGCCCGCCGAGCGGCGTGCGGCCGCCGTGCTCTCGGACGCGCTCGAGGGCGCGCACCTGGCCTTCGACCGCGGCGCCAGGGAGGCCGCCGCGCTGACGCAGAAGGTTCGAGACACCGTGGCGGGACAGCCGCTGGTCACCCTGGAGTACGTGGAGGCGGTCGACCCGCGGTCCCTCCAGCCCGTGGTCGCCGCGAGCGCCGATACGATACTCGCCCTGGCCGCGCGTGTGGGGCCGGCGCGGCTAATCGACAACGTCGTGCTGGGCCAGGGACTCAGCGCCGACGTGCGACTCCCGGCCGACTCGGTCGCGCCCGCGTGACGACTGCGGTTCCGTCCTGGGCCTGCCTGTCCGACGCACGCCGCGCGCACGTCGAGCGCGTGGCCATGCTGGCGGACGCCTGGGCCCACGCCATGGCCGTGCCGCTCGCCGAACGCGAGCGCTGGCTGCGCGCCGCCTTCCTGCATGACGCGCTCAGGGACGCTCCGGCCGCTCTGCTTACCGAGCTAGCGCCAGAGTTGGCGCACGTGCCCAAACTGCAGCACGGCCCGGCGGCGGCCGCGTTCGCCGAGCGAGAGGGGGAGCGGGACCGTGGCGTGCTGGACGCCGTGCGGTATCACTCCGTGGGATACGCCGGCTGGGACGACGCCGGTCGCATGCTCTATCTCGCCGATTACCTCGAGCCGGGACGACGGTTTCGCGCGCCCGAGCGCCGCGCTATGGCGGATCGCGTCCCCCGCGAGCCCGCGCGCGTCCTGCTCGAGGTCGCCCGCGAGCGGTTGCGCTGGGTCGTGGACGCGGGCCGTCCCATCTTCCCGGAGACCGCTGGCTTCTGGAACGCGCTCGTCTGCGCCGCCTCCTGATTGGTGCGGCCGCCCTCGTCCTGGTGGCGACGGCGACCTGGCTCGGTGTGGGCCGGCAAAGCGCGAGCCCGGCCCCGTTCCCAATTCCCGGCGAGCACGACCGCATCACCGTCGAGGTTTTCAACACCACGGACGTCGACGGACTCGCACGCGACGCCACGCGACGGCTGCGCCGCTCCGGGATAGACGTGGTCTACGTGGGGACAGGGCGGGAGGAGCCGGTGGATTCGACGCTGATCCTGGTGCGGCGCGGCGCTCCCGCGAGCGGCGAGCGCGTGCGCGCGGCGTTGGGCGTGGGCCGGGTGGAGGCCGCCCCCGATCCGCGTCTGCTACTCGACGTGAGCGTGCTGCTGGGCCCGGACGCCGCGGAGGGGCTCCGCCGCCACCCGTAGTTGGCCGCAGGCCGCGGCGATGTCGAGGCCTCGACTGCGCCGGACGCTCACGCTGGCCCCCCGGCTCTCCAGCGCGGCGGCAAAGGCGCGGATGTCGCGCGCCGGCGTGGGCTCAAAGCCCAGCGCCCCGCGCCCGGTGCGGATGGTGACAACGACCCGGACAAAGCCGAACACAAGGCAGCGTTCGGGCGATACATGCGTGCGGGGGATGATACCGGACTCCGCGAGATTGAGCGGAAGGTCATGCGCGTCGGTTCCGACCCGGACGGCGGATATTTGTGCCCGCCGGAAGTGTCGCGGGAAATCGAACGTATCACCGCGACGGAAGTCGCCATGCGGCGCGTCGCCA
>JACQHC010000079.1 GCA_016199245.1 Gemmatimonadota bacterium
CGACCCACGGAACGCCCGCTACCGCGGCGCGCCCCAGCCGCACCCACACCAGAGACGTAATGCCGGCCGCGAGCGCGAGGCCCGAAAGCAGCGCCGCCACGGGGAGCCGCACCTCCAGCAGCACCGCGTCATAGGGCACGTCGTGAAGACCGGCCACGTACTCGAGGGGATCGAGGCGGTACCCGACGAACAGCACCGTGGCGAACAGCGCCAGCTGGGTCGCGAGATGCGCGCGCGCCAGGTCCGTGGTCTCGAGACGCCCGGCGGTCCACCGCACGGCCCCGATCAGCCCGTGGAGCAGGGCCGTGAGTGCCAGGACGACGCCCACCAGACTCGTGAGCAGGCCCTCCACCCGGTGTTGCCACGGCAGCGTGAACAGGTAGTACCCGAGGTCGCGCCCGAGAACGGGGTCGCGTATGTCACCGCCGCCGCGGGCTCCCAGCAGCGCGAATTCGCGCCACCAGTCGCCGGTGCGGACGCTGAGTAGCGCGGCGACTGACAGCCCGAGCGCCAGCATGATGATCTGGAGAATTCGCCGGGGGACCGCCTCGACGATCTCGATGTTTCCGAGCCGGCGGGGGACGTGCACCGAGCCGATGGATCGGTAGACGAGATACAGGTTGCCGATCGCCCACACCGCGGCCGAAACGAACACCAGCGCGACGATCGCCAGCCGGAGATTCGCGATTGCGCCAAGCGTGGCGGACGCGCCCACGGACTCCGCCCAGGCGCGGTCGGCGGTGCGGAGCGCCAGCCATCGTCCGACGGGCAGCGCCACGACCAGGACGACTAGGACGGCCCGCCCCCATCCCTGGCGGGTCATGCGGCTACACAGTCACGCCCTGCGAGCGGAGCCATGCCTCCACCTCACCCCGGTAGGCCGCCAGCGCAGCCTCCGAGCCCGCCTCGAAGCGTAGCACGAGGACGGGCTGCGTGTTCGACGCCCGGAGCAGACCCCAGCCGTCGGGAAACGACATGCGGACGCCATCCAGGGTCACGACGTCATAGCGGGCCGCAAAATACCGGGCCGCGGCCTCGACAACCGTGAATTTCCGCTCGTCGGGACAATCGACCCGCAGCTCGGGCGTCGTGAAGGTCGCGGGGATGTCGATCATGAGCCTCGACAGCGGCCCGCCGTTGCGCGCCAGGTAGGCGAGCAATCGCGCGGCGGCAAACGGCGCATCGTCGAATCCGTAGTAGTCGCCCGCAAAGAACATGTGGCCGCTCATCTCGCCGGCCAGCGGCGCGGAGAGCTCCTTGAGCTTCGCCTTGAGCAGCGAATGGCCCGTCTTCCACATGACCGGCTTCAGTCCCGCGCGCTCCAAACCCTTGCGGAGCACGTCCGAGCACTTGACGTCGAAGATGACGGGATGACCGGTGCCCATGCGCTGCACCAGGTCGCGGGCGAGCAACAACAACAACATATCCCCGTACACCACGCGTCCCTGCTCGTCCACGGCGCCGATCCGATCGCCGTCGCCGTCGAAGCCAATCCCGATCTCCGCCCCGGTCCGGCGCACCGTATTCTGCAGGTCCACGAGGTTCTCGAGCACCGTGGGATCCGGGTGATGGTTGGGGAAGGTTCCATCCGACTCGCAGTAGAGCGGCACGACGTCCGCGCCGATGCCGGCCAGGGCCCGTTCCGCTACGAGGCTCGCGACGCCGTTGCCGCAGTCCACGACGACCTTGACGCGCCGCGGGATGGGCCCGTTGCGGTTGACGATCGCCGACACGTAGCGGTCGAGCACGCTCTGATCGGCGGTGATCGACCCGGTGCCGCTGTCGACCCGGTCGGTCTCGATCAGGTGCCGTACTTCTTGAATGTCGTCGCCGTAGAACGCGGCGCCGCCGATCACCATCTTGAACCCGTTGAACTCCGGCGGGTTGTGCGAACCCGTGATCTGCAGACCGGCGTGCACGCCGATTTCCGCGACGGCCAGATAGAGGGCGGGTGTGGGGACCTGTCCGATGTCCACCGCCGTGGCGCCCGCCGCGACGATGCCGTCGCGGATCGCGCGCGCGAGCAACTCGCCCGAGGGGCGGTTGTCGCGACCCACTGCGATCCGTGGCTCCACCTGCTGGCGCCGCCGCACGATCGTCGCGAAGGCGCGGCCCACGGCGTGCGCCAGCTGGGGCGTGAGCTGATCGCCCACGGTGCCCCGGATGTCGTACTGGCGGAATACGACGGCGGGAACGTTCATGAGTGACTCCGGCGCCGATCGGCGCCGCTCGGGTTCACCGCGCGAGGGTGTACGTGACGGCGGTGCGTAATCCCGCGCCGCCATCACGCGCGGCATCCAGCGCCAGGTTGGGCCAGACGCCAAGGACGAGCAGGGCTGCCGCGACGAGCGCCACGACAAGTCGGGGCGCCCCGGCGAGCACGGTACCCCGGTGCGCTTCCGGAGACGGCTCGGGCTGCATGTACATGGCCATGATCGGCGGCAGGTAGAACCCCGCCGAGATGACGGAGGCCAGCACGAGCACGACGGCAAGGAGATACTGATGCGCCTCCACCGCCGACGAGAGGATGTACCATTTCCCAATGAAGCCCGCCGTCCCGGGAAAGCCCAGCAGCGAGAGCAGGAACACCGTCATGCCGGCGGCGATCCACGGGCGGCGCGACGCGAGGCCGTTCAGGTCTTCGACCAGGACGTCGCGCTCGCCATCCCGCCCGGCGGCCGCGAGCACCGCGAACGCACCCACGGTCATCAACGTGTAGGCCAGCGCGTAGAACAGGAATGCGGCGGCGCCCTCCTCGTTGCCGCTCGTCACGGCCACGAGCAGATAACCCGCGTGCGCGATCGAGCTGTAGGCGAGCAGTCGCTTGAGCGCTCGCTGCGCCAGGGCCATCAAGTTCCCGGCCACCATGGTCACCGCGGCGAGCCACCATACGGCTTCGTGCCACGCCGGCGCGCCCCCGAAGGCCTGTAGCAGCATGCGCACGAGCGCCGCGAATCCGGCCGCTTTGACGGCCGCGGCCATGAAGCCCGTGATCGGAGTGGGGGCGCCGTCGTACACGTCGGGGGTCCACATGTGGAACGGAACGGCCGCGACTTTGAAGCCGAACCCGACCAGCAACAATGCAAGGCCGATGAGAGCCATCGGATTGGTGGCGAGACCGAACCCCGAGGCCTGAGCCCCGATCAGCGCGAGGTTCGTGGTCCCCGTGGCGCCATACACGAGGGCGATCCCGTAGAGCAGAAAGCCGGACGCGAACGCGCCAAGGAGGAAGTATTTCAGCGCGGCTTCCGCCCCCACCACGCTGCGCCGGTTCACGCCGGCCAGGACGTACACTGGGACGGACATCAGTTCCAGGCCGAGGAAGATGACCACAAGATCGGCGCCGCCGCCCATGAACAGCATGCCGAGGGTGGCGAGGAGAATGAGCAGATAGTACTCCGGCGCACGGATCCGCTCGCGCCCCAGGTACCCGAGCGACAGCAGAACGGTCAGCGCCGCCCCACCAAGGAAGACCAGCGCCGACAGGTAGCGGAAGGGATCGAGCGCCATGGCGCCCGCGAGCCCGGCCGGTCGCGCTTCGCCGACCCAGAGCCAGGCGACCGCCAGCGCCGTGCTCGCGAGCCCCAGGAGCGACAGCCACGCTGCGAGGCGCTGGTCGGCCTCACCCTCGTGCCGCCACGCGATCGCGAGCATGACGATCAGGCACCAGGCCGTAAGCACCAATTCCGGCGCGAGCGCCAGGGTCACGCCCCCCGCCGTGGCCAGGTCAATCGACATCGGGCGTTCCCCGCGCGACGGTGGTCGCCGGGTCGGCGGACCGCTCGACCTGCATGATCAGCGCCTGCGCGGCGGGCTCGATCCGCCGCAGGATCGGCGCGGGATACACGCCGACCCACACGATGCAGGCGAGCATGGGACCCAAAACGAGCAACTCGCGGGCGGACAGGTCCGGCAGACCCTCGTTCTCTTTCTTGTCCAGCTTCTGGAACAGGATCCGCTGGATCGCCCACAGGAGATACGCCGCGGCGAAGATCACACCGGTGGTCGCGATGACCGTGGCCCACGGATACGTCCCGAACGACCCGACCAGGACGAGGAACTCGCCCACGAACCCGTTGGTGCCGGGGAGGCCGATGGACGACAACGATACGATCGTCAACACGGCTGCGAACGCGGGCGTCACCTTCGCGAGACCGCCGAACGCCGCGATGTCCCGCGAGTGGCGGCGCTCGTACAGCATGCCCGCGAGGAAGAACAACGCGCCCGTCGAGATCCCGTGATTGAGCATGATCACGATGGCGCCCTGCACGCTCTGGAGGGTGAGCGCCCAGATCCCGAGCATGACGAACCCCAGATGGCTCACCGACGAGTAGGCGATCAGCTTCTTGAAGTCCGGCTGGACCATGGCGACGAGCGCCCCATACACGATCCCCACGACCGCCAGCGTCACGACCGTGGCCTGCACGCCCGGGTGCAGCGCGACGTCCGGGAAGAACGGCACGGCGAACCTCAAGAACCCGTACGTGCCCATCTTCAGCAGGATGCCCGCAAGGATCACCGATCCCGCCGTGGGCGCTTCGACGTGGGCGTCCGGCAGCCAGGTGTGGAACGGGAACATCGGAACCTTGATCGCGAACGCCAGCGCGAACGCGCCGAACAGCCAGAACGCCCAGGGCTGAGCCACGGCGATGTTGCCCAGCAGGTGCTCGTAGGCGAACGAGTACTGGCCCGTGGCCCTCCCGACCAGGACATAGATGATCAGGATCGCCACGAACATGAGGAGCGAGCCGAGGAACGTGTACAGGAAGAACTTGATCGCCGCGTACAACCGGCGGGCGCCGCCCCACACCCCAATGATGAAGTACATCGGGACCAGCATGATCTCCCAGAACACGTAGAACACGAAGAGGTCCAGCGCCACGAACACGCCGAGCATGCCGGTCGTGAGCACGAGCATCAGCGCGTAGTACGGGCGTTCCCGCTCGGTGATGTAGGTCCAGCTCCCCAGCACGGCGAGCGGCATGGTGAGCGTCGTGAGCAACACCAGGAACAGCGAGATCCCGTCCACGCCCAGACGATACGTGATCCCCCAGGCGGGGATCCACGGCCGCGCGACTGTGAACTGCATGGCCGCCGTGGCCTCGAACGTCCACCACAGCCCGGCTGACACCACGAACTCAACGACCGCCACCCAGAGCGCGAGCCGCTTGGCCTCCGCCGCAGGGCGCAGCATCACGATGACGGCTCCCACCAGGGGCAGCACAAGGAGCGCATCCAGCACCCAGCGCTCGTAGCCGATCCCCGTGAGCAAGGCCGCCATGGTCTACCTCGTGAGCACGCGCAGCAGCGCGAGCGTGCCGAGCACGAACAGTCCGACGTACGTGCCGACGTGGCCGGTCTGGAGACGGGTACCGACCCACCCCGCAAACCGCGCGACCTGTGCCGCGCCGTTCACGCCCACGCCATCGATCACGAACGCATCCGCCGCCTTCCACAGGACCCGATCGGACAGCCACACGAAGGGCCGCACGATCAGCGCGTCGTAGATCTCGTCCACGTAGTACTTCCGCGCGAGCACGCGGGCGAACCCCAGTTCGGCCGGGGCTTCGGCGGCGGGGCGCAATGCCGCCGGATCGAGCAGCCGCCACGCCGTGCCGATGCCCAGGGCGGCCACGACGGTCGCCCCGAGCAACAACCTCCATTCCGTCCCAGCCTCGAGATGGAGCTCGGGCAGGAACAGCGCGCCGGTCTCGGTGACGGGCTCGAGCCACATGTCCAGCCAACCCGCAGCCGGCAGAATGTGGGGCAGGTTGAGCACGCCGCCGGCCACGGCGCCCACGCCCAACACCACCAGTGGCCCAGTCATGATCCACGGGGCTTCGTGCAGGTGCTCGCGTTCCTTGTCGCCGGTTCGGTTGGGACCGTGGAACGTGTACAGCATCATGCGCGTCATGTAGAACGCCGTGAGTACCGCCGCGGCCACGCCGATGGCCCAGAGCACGTAGAACACCGGCGCCTCGTGCCCGCGCGTAAAGGCCCGGGAGAGGATTTCATCCTTGGAAAAAAAGCCCGAGAACGGCGGGACGCCCGCGATGGCGAGCGTGGCCACCCACATGAGCGCCGCCGTCCAGGGCATGTGGCGTTGAAGACCGCCCATGTTCCGGACGTCCTGGGCATCCTCGTGCCGGTGCGTGGCGTGATATGCGTGGTGCAACGCGTGAATCACCGAGCCCGATCCGAGGAACAGGAGCGCCTTGAAAAAGGCGTGCGTGGCGAGGTGGAAGATCCCGGAGGTCCACGCTCCTACCCCGACGCCCAAGAACATGTACCCGAGCTGGGAGACCGTGGAGTACGCCAGGATCCTCTTGATGTCCCACTGCTTGAGCGCGATGGTCGCCGCGAACAGCGCGGTGACGGCCCCGACGGCCGCCACGACCAGACTGGAGACGGGGGCCAGCGCGAACAGCACATTAGTGCGGGCCACGAGGTACACCCCCGCCGTGACCATCGTGGCCGCGTGGATCAGCGCTGAAACCGGGGTGGGACCCGCCATGGCGTCCGGCAACCAGGTGTACAAGGGGATCTGCGCCGACTTCCCGGTGCAGCCGAGGAACAGCGCCAGCGTGATCAGCGTGATGGTCGTCCCGCCGACTTCGAACGTGGCCGGAGCCTGGCGGAACACCTCCTGGAACGACAGGGACCCCGTGGCCTGGAAGATCAAGAACATCGCCACGAGGAAACCCGCGTCCCCGATGCGGTTCATGATGAATGCCTTTTTCCCTGCGTCGGCGTTGACCTTGTCCTCAAACCAGAAGCCGATCAGCAGGTAACTGCACAGCCCCACGCCTTCCCAGCCCACGAACATCACCGGGAAGCTGGCGCCCAGGACCAGCAGCAGCATGAAGAACACGAACAGGTTGAGATAGGAGAAGTAGCGCGCGTAGCCGGGGTCGGCGCCCATGTACCCGATGCTGAACAGGTGAATCAAGGCCCCGACGCCCGTGACGACGAGCAGCATCACGGTCGACAGCTGATCGACCTGGAACGCGAGGTCCACCGATAGCTCGCCCGCGGGCATCCAGGACCAGTACGTGACGACGTACGGCTCCTCAGGCGCCCCGCGCGCCACGCCCACGGCCACGGCCACGGCGACCACGAACGCCGCGACCAGCACGCCCGCCCCAACGGCGCTCACGGCCCGCGTGGCCGTCGGACGGGCGAAGCTCAGCGTTCCGTTGGCGAGAAACCCCAGCAGCGGTAGGAGGACCACCAGCCAGACGAGCGAGACCGATGCGGGTACTTCTGGCATCATCCGCGCAGCACGCTGAAGGCCTCGATGTCCACCGTCTCCCGGTGGCGGAAGATGGCGAGCATGATCGCGAGCCCGACGGCCGCCTCCGCCGCCGCCACGGCCATGACGAAGAAGACGATCACCTGCCCCTGCGGCCCGAGCTGCTGCGACAGGGCCACGAAGGTCAGGTTCACCGCGTTGAGCATGAGCTCCACACTCATGAAGATCACGATGGCGTTCCGGCGCAGCAGCACGCCCCCCACGCCGATGCTGAACAGGATGGCCGAGACCGCCAGCGCCGGCCCGAGCAGCATTACAGCCTCCGTTTGGCCAGCACGACCGCGCCGACGATCGCGGCCAGCAGCAGCATGGAGGTGATTTCGAAGGGAATCAGGTATTCGCGAAACAGCGCGTCCGTGATCACGCCCACGGGCCCGCGCTCCTCGGACATCCGCGCCATCGCGCCCGGGGGCAGCTGGAGGTGATCGGCCGGCGCGACCGCACGGACGGCCCACAGCTCAACGACCAGCACGGCCCCGAGGCCGGCCGCCACGAGCTTGCCCCACGCGCCCCGCAGGTCACTGGGCCCTCCCCGTCCCAGGTTGAGCAGCATAATGACGAAGAGGAAGAGCACCATGATGGCGCCGGCGTACACGAGCACCTGGAGCGCCGCGATGAACTGGGCGTCCAGCACCACGAACAATGCGGCGATGGAGAACAAAGTCACGATGAGCCACAGCGCGGCGGCGACCGGGCTCCGCCGGGTCACGCAGAGGAATGCCGCGACGATCGCCGCGCCGCTGAAGCTCCAGAATACGACTTCCGTCATGGGTCACTCACCGCGCGGATCGGCGGGATCCCACAGGGAGGATACGGGATGGGTCTGCGCGCACAGGCGCTCCAGGTCGTACACGAAGCGACCGCGATCGTATTCGGCGTTCTCGTAGTGCACGCCGACGTGAATGGCCTCCTCGGGACAGACCTCCTGGCAATAGCCGCAGAACACACAGCGGAACTCGTCGATCTCGTAGATCAGGGGGTAGCGGTGCCCGTCCTCATCCTCGCCGGGCACCAGCTTGATGCAGTTGGCCGGGCAGATCTGCGGGCACAGCCCGCACGCCACGCACTTGGCGCGCCCCTGCTCGTCGGTCAACATGCGATGCGTGCCGCGCCACCGTGGGGAAAGAGACCACCCGGGCTCCGACTTCTCCTCGGGGTACTGCATCGTCACCTTCCGCCGGAACAGATGCCCGAACGTGAGCGTCATGCCCTTCAGTGTGGCCCGCAGATAACTCACGCTGTCGGGACGGCGGACCACTTTCACGCCGATCGCCATCAGGCCGCCATCCTGGCCCGCTGCCGCGCCCCGAGGATCAGCCGCTCATGGTCCAAGCCGAACAGCAGCGCGCCCAGCAACACCGCGTTCACGCCGAACAGCACCAACCCGTACGTGGGCCCGACCTCCCAGCCCAGCGCCTCCAGCGTGTACACCGTCGTGGCCACGACCACGATGTAGGCCAGCGCGACGGGGATCATGATTTTCCATCCGAGCTGCATCAGTTGGTCGAAACGGAACCGCGGCACCGTCCAGCGGATCCAGATATACGTGAACACGAACACGTTCATCTTGACGAAGAACACGCCGAGCGTCGCCAGCGTGCGCCCAACCGAGGGCGGACCTTGCTCGTCCCAGGGCGTGAACGGGATGTCCCAGCCGCCGAAGAACAGCGTCGCCATGAGGGCGGACATCGTCATCATCGCGGAGTATTCGGCGATGAAGAACATGGAGAATTTCATGGAGCTGTATTCGGTGTGATAGCCGGTGATTAGCTCGGCTTCCGCCTCGGGCAGGTCGAATGGCAGCCGGTTGGTCTCCGCGAAAGCAGCGACGACGAACAGCACGAAGCCCACGGTGAGCGCGAACACGAACCAGACGGATCGCTGCTGCATCGCGACGACATCGGACAGGGTCACGTTGCCCGCGACGAGCAGCACCGCCACCAGGCTCAGGCCCAGCGCGATTTCGTAGGACACCATCTGCGCGCTCGAGCGGATGCCGCCGAGCAGCGCGTATTTGTTACCGGAAGACCAGCCGGCCAGCACGATGCCGTACACGCCGAGGCTCGAAATCGCCATGATGAACAGGAACCCGATCGGCAGGTCGGCTACCACCATGGAAATCGGGCCGGTGTACGTGAACCGTCCGAGCAGCGGCAGCGTGACGTCGAAGCCGGGCAGCGGCGCCGCGAAGGGAACCACGGAGAAGGTGAGCAGCGCCGGCACAAACGACATCGCCGGCGCGAGGAAGAACAGCAACCGGTCGGCCCCCACCACCGGGAAGGTCTCCTCCTTCAGGATGTTCTTGAGCCCGTCGGCCACGGACTGCAACACCCCCTCCGGACCCACGCGGTTGGGACCCAGGCGATCCTGCATCCACGCGCTGGCGCGTCGCTCCAGCCAGATCACCATCATGACGCCGACGTTGATCGCGGTGAACACCACGAGGATCTTGAGCACCGCGACGAGCAGGAACCCCTTCAGCTCCGCGCTCATGCGGGCACCACCACCGGGGGCCGTGCGGCCGGGAGCCCGACGCCCTGGGTTCCGAGCGTGGCGTAGCTCAGGCCGGCGAACGACGGATCCTCCCGCGACAACAGGTCGAACGCCTCGGCGGCGGTCGCGAACGGCCCGCCCCGCCCGAGCTCGGCGAGCAGCTCGCCTAGCACCCACCAGGCCGGCCGGGCCATCCCGGGGGTGGCCTTCGCCTGGAAGTAGCGCTGCGCGCGCCGGTCGCGATTGACGAACGTGCCGTCCTCCTCCGCGACGTTGGCGATGGGCAGCACGACGCGGGCGACCCGCGCCGCCTCGGGCAGCACCGTCCCGAGGTAGATCACCATACCCGCGCCCGCAAGCGTGTTGGCCGGGACGCCATGCAGTGGTTCATCCAGCACCAACACGAGCCCTGCCTCGCTCGCCGTGCGGACCGCCGCGTCGAACGCCTCCGTATACCCGAGCACCCGCGCGCCCGTCGCGTTCGGCGCCCGCTCCGACCGCAGCGCCAGGTTCGGCACGCCTGACAGCGGGGCCTCGCCCGGCACGTACTCCACGCGAAACGCCCCCGTGACGGATGATCCGCCCGCCAGCCGGCGCGCGAGGAACAAGGCCTCGGTCGAGGCGCGCGCCGACGCCAGCACGACGGTCCGGCCAGCCGCGCCTTTGATCAACTGCGCCGCGCGGGCCAACGCGTGGTCCCAGTCCGTGGCGACGAGCCCGTCGCGCTCCGCGAGCAGCGGCGCCTCGATCCGGTCACCGCCGTTCATCCAGCGGTACTGACCGCGGCCGTAGTCGCACATGAAATAGCGGTTCACGTCCGGGTTAGGGCGCGGGCGCGCTCGAACTACGGCGCTCTGCCGGGTATCGAGCGTCACGTTGCATCCCTGCGAGCATCCCGTGCACACGCTCGCCGTCCGGTCGAGCTCCCAGGCGCGGGCCTTGTGCAGGAAGTCCTTGGAAATGAGCGAGCCCACAGGGCAGAGATCCACGACGTTGCCGGCCCACGGATGATCCAGGGCGCGATCGCCGTGGATCCCGATCAACGCCCGGTCACCGCGCTCGCTCACGTTCAGGATGCTGTCGTCCGCCACGTGGTCCATGAAGCGCACGCAGCGCGTGCACAGAATGCAGCGGTTGGGCACGTACAGCACGTCACCGCCGAAGTCCTCCACGGGATTGAACCGCTTGGCGAAGGACCCGTACCGGGTGCGGGCGCGGCCTTCCTGGAACACGTAGTCCTGCAACTCGCACTCTCCCGCCTGGTCACAGATCGGGCAATCGAGCGGGTGGTTGATCAGCAGGAACTCGAGCACGCCTTTGCGCGCTTCCAGCGCCGGCGGGCTCATCACGCGCACCACCATACCGGGCGCGACCGGCGTGGCACACGCGATCTGCAGCTTGGGCGTCTTCTCGACTTCCACCAGGCACATGCGGCACACCCCCGCCACCGGGAGACCGGGATGGTAGCAGTAGTGCGGCACCACGACGCCCGCCTGCTTGGCGGCCTCGATCAAGAGCGTGCCTTTCGGGACGCTCACATCGACGCCCTCGATGGTCAGGGAAACCAGCTCGTGCTCGCTCATCCGTCGCCCGCCGCCCTCAGACGGCCACGCCCGCGCCGGCGGGACGCCGTGCGCCCGTGAGGTACGCCTCGAACTCCTGGCGGAATTTTCGGATGCCACTCACCACTGGCGCCGCGCACGAATCGCTCAGGACGCAGATGGTCTTGCCGGTCATTTGCTCGGAGAGATCCAGCAGCAGGTCCAGGTCCTTCTGGTGCCCATCGCCGGCCAGGATGCGCTGGAGGATCTTGGTCACCCACGCCGTGCCCTCGCGGCACTGGGTGCACTGCGCACACGACTCGTGGGCGTAGAACCGGGCGAGCCGCATGATCTGGTACACCATGTCGGCGCTGTCGTCGAACACGATGACGCCGCCGGAGCCCAGCATGGTTCCCTGGGTTGCACACCCCTCGTAGTCCAGCAGGCAGCTCTCCGTTTCCTCCCGGTTCAGGATCGGCACCGACGAGCCGCCGGGAATACACGCCTTGAGCGTGCGCCCGCCCCGCATCCCGCCGCACAGATCGTACAACAGGTCCTTGAGGGGAAACCCCATCGTGACCTCGTAGTTGCCCGGCCGCCGGACGTGCCCGCACACGCTGAACAGCTTGGTGCCCGTGCTCTTGGGGTTGGACAGGCAGAGAGACTTGTACCACGCGGCCCCGCGGTTGAGGATGTGCGGCACGGCCGCCAGCGTCTCGACGTTGTTGATCGTCGTCGGCATGCCGAACACACCGACGGCGGCTGGGAACGGTGGCCGGATGCGCGGATTACCGCGGCGACCCTCGATGGAGTTCATCAGCGCGGTCTCTTCGCCGCAGATGTACGCGCCCGCTCCGCGGTGCAGGTACATGTCCAGCCGCTTGCCCGTGCCCATCGCGTTGGCGCCGAGCACACCCTCCCGATAGGCCTCATCGAGCGCCCGCTGCATGATCGCCAGCGGCTCGGTGAACTCGCCGCGAATGTAGATGTAGGTCACCTCGGCCTGAATCGCGTATTGCGCAATCGCGCATGCCTCGATGAGGCCGTGCGGCGTCCACCGCATGATCTCGCGGTCCTTGAATGTTCCGGGCTCGGACTCGTCGGCGTTACAGCACAGGTAATGCGGCTTCGACTTCTCTTTGGGCATGAACGACCACTTGAGCCCGGTGGGGAACCCCGCCCCACCCCGCCCCCGCAACCCGGATTCCTTGACGATCTCCACGATCTCGGCGGGTTTCCTGGCCAGCGCCGTCCGCAGCGCCGCGTAGCCGCCGCGCTTCACCCACCCCTGGTAGGTGCGGGCCTCCGGGTCCCCGAAGTACTGAGAGAGGACGACGGTCTCTTTCGCGTGCGGCTGGTGTGGGTAGCCCATGCTATCTGCCTCTGTCCGCCCTGCAGAGGTGGCAAAGCGGCATGGGCGGTATGAGCGACATCTGCCCCACAGGCACGGCGATACCGTAGCGATGCCGCCCATCCGGCTCATGCCGCCGGTGATAGGAGGCTGGGCGGCGGGAATGCCGCCGCATCATTGGTACCTCTTGAGCACTTCCGGCACTTTCTCCGCCGTCACGCCCTCAAGGAAGTCCTCGCCGACCATGATCGGCGTCGCGAAGCCGCAGGCGCCGAGGCATTCCACCTCGGTCACCGTGTACTTGCCGTCGGGAGACGTGGCGCCGAGCTCGCGGCACCCGGTGTGCTTCAGCAACGCCCGCACGACCTCTTCCGCCCCGCACAGGTTGCAGGGCGTGGTGGTGCACACCTGGATGAAGTGCTTCCCGACCGGGTGCTGGTGGTACATCGTGTAGAAGGTCACGACGCCCTTCACGTAGGCGGGCGTGAGCTCCAGCACCTCGGCCACTTCCGTCATGGCCGCGTCCGAGATCCAGCCGCGGGTTTCCTGCACCATCCACAGGGCAGGCAGCAGCGCCGCCCGCTTGGTGGGATAGCGCTCCAGCACACGGTCGAGCCGCTGGCGCGTTTCGCCGGTGAAGACGGGATCGTACGGAGCGGTGTGCGTGTTCATGATCGTGGCGCGATGTCCGATGTTCGATATTCGATATTCGATATTCGATGTTCGGTATTCGAACGGCTCCGTGTCGACCCCCCTCGCACGGTGATCGCGCAGGCTTGTGTCGAGCATCGGACATCGAACATCGAACATCGCTTCCTCATCGATCCACTTCTCCCATCACGATATCCACGCTCGCGTTGATCGCGATGAGGTCGGACAGAAGATTGCCTTCCGCCATCTTGGGCAGCGCCGCCAGGTTGATGAACGACGGCGGCCGGATGCGCCACCGGACGGGCTTGGCGGTCCCGTCCGAGACGAGATAGTAGCCCAGCTCGCCTTTGCCGTTTTCGATCGGGAAATACGCTTCACCCACGGGCGCCTTCACGCCCTCCATGACCTGCTTGAAATGGAAGATCATGGCCTCCATGTCACTCATGGCGGCGCTCTTCGGCGGGAGGATGACGCGCGGGTCGTCCACGTTGATCGGGCCGTCGGGCAGGCGGCCGAGCGCGTGTTCCAGAATCCGCGTGGACTGGCGCAGCTCCTCAAACCGCACGAGATACCGGTCGTACACGTCGCCGTGCTCGCCAACGGGCACGTCGAAGTCATACGTCTCATATCCCAGGTACGGTCGGTCCTTCCGCACGTCGTACGGGACGCCGGAGGCCCGCAACATCGGACCCGAGAGCGAGTAGTTGACCGCCTCCTCCGCCGTCAACGCGCCGACGCCCTGCGTGCGGGCGCACCAGATGCCGTTGCGACTCAACACGCGGTCCACTTCGTCCAGCGTCTTGGGGAAGTTGCGGCACCATTCCCGCAGGCCCTCGACGAACCCGTCCGGCACGTCCGCCATCATCCCACCGACGCGCGTCAAGCTGGTCGTGAGCCGCGCGCCGGTCCACGCCTCCTGGAAATTGTAGATCCGTTCCCGCTCGTAGAACGTCCACAGGAACGGCGTGAAGGCCCCGATATCGATGGCCATGGTGCCCATCCACACCAGATGCGAGATGATACGGCTCATCTCGCACGCGATCACCCGCAGCACGCGGCACCGATCGGTGATCTCGATCCCCATGAGTTTCTCGACGGCCAGCGCCAGGCCCACGTTGTTCGACATGGGCGACAGGTAGTCCGTACGGTCCGTGAGCGGGATGATCTGGTTGTAGTGCCGGTACTCGCCCAGCTTCTCGAACCCGGAGTGGAGGTAGCCGACGTGAGGGATCGCGCGCACCACCACCTCACCGTCCAGCTCCACGACGAGCCGCAACACACCGTGCGTGGCGGGATGCTGGGGCCCGAGGTTGAGCAGCATGTGGTGGCCGCTGACGTCGACCTCGTCGTCCTCAGCGGTGGCGGCGCCGGCCACGCCGAGCGGCACGCGAACTGGGCGACCTCTGGTGTCCACGCCGGTCGTCGCCAGCTCGAACTCGAGCGTGCGCTTGCCGCTCATCGCGATTCCGGAGGCTGCTCGGGCACCTCGCCCCGCTCGCCTCTGCTCAGGCGCTCGCGCACGTCAGCCGGCAGGTCCTGATAGGCGTCCGCGATCGACAGCTCTTCCATTGAATAGTGCGCTTCGGGGTGGATGTTCAAGGCCTGGCGCACCTGCTCCGAGCGCGAGAAGCGCCCGCGCAGCGGGAAGTCTTTTCGCAGCGGGTAGCCCTCGGCGTAGGTCTCCCACATCAGGATGCGGCGCAGGTCCGGATGCCCGCGGAAGGTGACACCGAACATGTCGTACACTTCCCGCTCCAGCCAATCGGCGCCGCGCCACACGGGCACGACTGAATCGAGCTCGAGCGCCCCGTCCTTAGGCAGCTCCACCTTCACGCGCAAGGGGACGCGGCGCTCGAGCGAGAACAGCTCGTAGACCACCTCGAGCGGCCGCTCGGGATCCCGGTACTCGACGGCCGTGACGTCCACCAGGTAGTTGTACTGCTGTCCCGCGGTCTCCTTGAGCCACCGGAGCACCTCCCGGATGGCCGCGGGGTCGACGTATACCACGGAATCGCCGCACGAAACGACAGCCCGTCCGATGCGACGGCCGAAGCGCTCGCGCAGCGCGCCGACGGAAGGATTCACGGAAACGACAGCGGCTATGCCGAACGTGTCTGGTGCACGGAGTTGCCGAACGGCTCCGACAACTCGTCCACCGCCTCCGGGGGGAGCCGGAGGCCGGTCACGCCCAGCGGGTGCTCTCGGCGCAGATCGCCGTTGGCGAGGGTTTCTCCCTTGATCTTCTTATGCAGAAGGAGAACGCCGTAGAGCAGCCCCTCCGGTCGCGGCGGGCAGCCGGGAACGTACACGTCCACCGGAACCACCGTGTCGATCCCCTGCACCATGGCGTAGGTATCGAAGATGCCGCCGGTGGACGCGCACGCGCCCATCGAGATGACCCATTTCGGTTGCGGCATCTGATCGTAGATGCGCCGAATGACCGGCGCCAGCTTGAAGGGCAGGCGCCCCGCGCAAATGAGCACGTCCGCCTGGCGGGGCGAGAAGGCCATGCGCTCCATCCCGAAGCGCGCCAGGTCGAACCGGCTGGCGGCCGTGGCCATGAATTCGATCGCGCAACAGGCCGTGCCGAACGGCATGGGCCAGAGACTGTTCGCGCGCGCCCAGTTGACGAGGGCGTCGAGTCTGGTCGTGAGCCAGTTGGGCGACAGGCTCTCAACCGTGGTCGGTCCGGTCAATCCCATTCGAAAGCCCCGCGTTTCCACGCGTAGACGTATCCCACCAGGAGGATGGCGATGAACACCAGCATCTCCACGAGCCCGAACAGGCCCAGCTGCCGGAACGCCACGCCCCAGGGGATCATGAACACGGTCTCGATATCGAACACGATAAACAGCATCGCGATCAAATAGAACTTGACGCTGAAGCGCTCGCGCGTGCCGCCGATCGGCGGCATTCCGGATTCGTACGGCAGCGACTTGACGGCGGTCCGGCGGGTGGGAGAAACAAGGTGAGACAGCGCGATCATCCCGGCGGCGCTCATCACCACAAAACCGACGAGCAGCAGCAGCGTTCCATACTCGCGCGTCATCGGCCCCCGCCCTCGTGAAATTTTTCACTTGAAACGCTGGCCAAGTTTACCCAAGCCCGCGAGGACGTGTCAAGCAAAGTCATGTGGCGCAATGAGTAACCGCGACTATCTTTGGTGCGCACCGCGGCCGCCAACACCGGGACCTCCCACATGTCCATCAAGTCCGATCGCTGGATTCGCCGCATGGTGCGCGAGCACCGGATGATCGAACCGTTTGAGACCTCGCAGGTGCGTACCGGCGTCATCAGTTTCGGCGTATCGTCGTACGGCTACGACATGCGGGTCGCCCGGGAATTCCGCATCTTCACGAACGTGCATTCGCCCATCGTCGATCCGAAGCACTTCGACGAGAAATCGTTTGTGGCGTTCGAAGGCGACGTGTGCGTGGTGCCGCCCAACTCGTTCGCGCTGGCCCGCTCGGTGGAGTACTTCCGTATTCCCCGCAACGTGCTCACGGTGTGCGTGGGCAAGAGCACCTACGCCCGGTGCGGGATCATTACGAACGTCACGCCGTTCGAGCCCGAGTGGGAAGGGTTCGTGACCCTGGAGATCTCGAACACGACGCCCCTGCCGGCCCGCATCTACGCCAACGAGGGCATCGCCCAGGTCCTGTTCTTCGAGGCGGATGCTGATGACGTGTGCGAAGTGTCCTACGCCGACAAGCGCGGGAAGTACCAGGCGCAGCAGGGCGTCACACTCCCCAAGATCTGACACGGAATACCTATGGCGCTCGTTCGCTGCGAAAAGCACGGCATTCCCTATAACGACGACAATCCGCGGGGCTGCCCGGCGTGCGCCCAGGAAAAGGAAGGGGGCGACCGCGCGCAGATCATGCGAGAGTTGGCGCGGGCGTCGCAGTCTGGCCGGCGCTCCAGCGCCCAGACGGCCCGCATCATCGAGGAAGCCGCCGAGCAGCTGGCCGGGACCGCGTCGCCGGTCACCACGCAGCCGCGGGCACCGACGGTCGAGCCGACGTTGCTCGACCGGGTGCGCGACTTCGCCCGCCGGCGCCCGGTCCACGCCGCAGGAGTCCCGCTGATCGTCGTCTTCATTGTCGCGATCCTCCTGCGATCCGGCCCGTCGTTCATCGCCCAGCCAAGCCCCGCCCCTGCTACGGGCGAAGCGAGGCCGCTGGCGATCGAGCCGGGCGTGCCAGTCTCCACCGTATTCAGCGTGCTCGGCGTACAGCCACCGCGCCCACACCCGGAGGCCCGGTCGCTCGAACGCTACGTGTATGGCACGGACCTCATCGTGGACGCCTTGAACGGCGCCGTGTACGCGCTCACACTCGAGGTCCCCAGCGTCAGCTGGCGCGGTTTGCGCGTCGGTATTTCGGAGCGAAACGCGGAGGGCGCGCTGGCGCTGCTCGGCCCGCCTCGTGAAGCTGCCCCGCCCACCACGCCACGGGCCGACACGCTCGGCGGGTACGTCGTGTACCCCTCGCTGGACGGTCGCCCGCTCCGCGCGTTGCGGTCGGAGGTGCGGCCGCCGAACGGCTGTATCGATGTCCTGGTGGACATTCGGCCGCGTGCCGTTGGAGTGGTCGAGCGCGGTGAGCGCCGCTACGCCGCCGTGGGGCCGCCCGGGGCCCTCCCGGAGCGAGTCGTGACGCGGGTCGTCATCGTCAACCGCGCCGTCACCGGGTCGTTCGGTGAGGCGGCTTGCTAGCGCCGTCGGCCGGCCTCGGCCGACAGCAGTCGCTCAAGGGTCACGGCCGGCGGGCAGGAGGTAGTCTATGAACTCGCAGCTCCGAGGGGCCGTGGTCTCACTGCTCATTGCCGTAGCCTGCGCGCGCGGCGACCGGGCGACGGGCGGCGCGCCCGGGCCCATCACCGTCGCCGACGTCGGATTCCAGACGCCGGAGTCCGCGCTGCACGACCCGACCGCCGATGTCTACCTCGTGACCAACATTAACGGCAATCCGCTTGAGAAGGACGACAACGGCTTCGTTTCCCACGTGGGCCCGGACGGCACACTGCACGCGTTGAAGTGGATTGACGGTGCGAGCCCAACCGTCACGCTCCATGCCCCGAAAGGCATGGCGTTGAAGGGGGACACGCTGTTCGTGGCCGATATCGACGCGCTCCGGATGTTCGACCGGCGGACGGGCGCGCCACTTGGCGAGCGGGCGGTGCCCGGCGCCAGCTTCCTCAACGATGTGACCGTCGGGCCGGATGGAACCCTGTACGTGACCGACTCCGGGCTCCGCCCCGGGCCGGCCGGTTTCGAGCCGTCGGGGTCGGACGCCGTGCACCACGTGAGGGCAGCCGGCACCCTGGAGGTCTTGCTCGCGGACACGGGTCTGGGACGCCCCAACGGGGTCATTGTGGACGGCTCGACGGCGACCGTGGTGAGTTTCGGGAGCGGGGCTATCGTGGAGATCGACGTGACATCCGGCCGCCGCACGCGAACGTTCGCGAAGCCCCCCGCGGGCCAACTCGACGGCGTGGTTCGGCTCGCCGACGGATCGCTGCTGGTGTCGAGCTGGGAGGGTCGCGCCGTGTACCGGACTCGAGGCGATACCTACGCGACCGCCGTGGACAGCGTGGAGGCCCCCGCCGACATCGGGTATGACGCGGGACGGGGGCGGGTCTTGATTCCGTTGTTTACGACGAATCGGTTGGAGATCAGGACGGTCAGGTAACGGCAGATCAGCAGTCGCTGATCAACACCTGCAGACTGGTAATCGCTGCGTCGTAAGCGCCGGCATCTGCGTTCGCCCATCCGCAATTGTCAATCGGCGATCGTCACAATCGGCCATCATAGGGCCCTTGCCGCCGCTCTGCGCCGAGGGTCCTCCACTATGCGCGCGACGTCGGCAGCAGCGACCTCGCATCGAGGTGGAGCGGATCCTCCGGACTCACGACGAGATCCGCCAGCATTCCCGCGGCGTCATGCCAACCCTCCCCGGTGTCGGCCCGATCAATTGCGCGGGCGCGTGATTTCGTAGTTCGCCGGCGGCTCCCGGCCGAGCAAGTGGCGCACGAAGTAATCCCAGCGCCGGCGCACGAAGTACGGCTCGTTGAGGCCGTGCCCGCGATCCGGCGCGATGATCAGGTCGAAGTCACGATTGGCCTTGATCAGCTCGTCCACCAGCTGGATGGTCATCGCCGGGTGAACGTTGTCGTCCATGTCGCCATGCATCAGAAGTAGCTTGCCCTTCAGGTTCCTCGCGTAGGTCTTGTTCGCCGACGACGCGAAGTTGTCGGTTCGCCGGACGGAGTCGCGCTCCAGCAGCCCCTGGTACTTCTCCGCCCAGTAGATGTTATAGCTCCGGTTGTCGTGGTTGCCGGCGCCGGACACCGCCACCTTGAAGAAGTCGGGGAATCGGAGGATGGCGTCGGTGGACGCGAACCCGCCCCCGGAGTGGCCGTAGATCCCCACACGATCGAGGTCCAGCCAGGGGTATCGCGCGCCGAGCTGCTTGATGGCGGCGACGTGATCGGGGATGCCGTTGTCGATGAAGTTGCCGTAGTAGTTGTCGTGAAACGCCTTGGACCGCAGTGGCGTACCGAGGTGGTCGATCTCGAGCACGATGAAGCCCAGTTCCGCCAGCGCGCGCTCCTCGCCGCCCGTGGTCCAATTCCACGGTCCCACGCTCCCAACCTGCGGGCCCGGGTAGATGTGGTCGATCACCGGGTACTGCTTCGTGGAGTCGAAATCCGACGGCTTGAACATGACGCCATAGAGGTCGGTGATGCCGTCGCGGGCCTTCACCTGGAAGACCTCGGGCGGGGTCCAGCCGATCGCGGCAAGCCGGGACACGTCCGCTTCCTCGAGCTTGCGAACGATGCGGCCGTCCGGCACGGCCCGCAGATACGTCACCGGAGCCTTCTCGATCGACGAGGTCATATCCACGAAGTAGCGGCCGCTGGGCGAGAACTCGATTCGGTGATCCGCGTCTTCCGGGGTGAGCAGCGTGAGCCCGGAGCCGTCGAATCCGACCCGGTACAGGTGGGCGTTGTACAGCAGCCGGCCCGCTTCGCGGCCGCGCGCCGTGAAGTAGATCTGCCGAGCGGTTTCGTCCACGTGACGCACGGCGCCGACGGCCCACGGCCCGGATGTGACGCGGTTCCTCACGGTGCCGCTGCGATCCAGCCGATACAGATGGGCCCAGCCATCCCGCTCCGACCACCAGATGATGTCGCTGCCATCTTCGGTGGCGTACCAGCTCGGCGGATCGCGTGGCGAAAGCTCCACCCACGTCTTGGCCGAGTCCTTCGCCACCACTCGGCTCGCCCCCGTAGAAGCGTCCACGTCCAGCAGCATGAGCGCCTTTGACGCGCGGGTGAGGAAGGCGAAGTGCAGGCGGTCCGAGCCCTTATTCCAGGCGGAGTCGGCGCCGCCTCCCAGCTGGACCTGGTTCGGCCGGACCGGAAACTCCACGCGGACATTCGTGGCCGGCACGATGCGCACGCCCGAGTGCCCGTTGGACCCGCCGTCAGCGGTGAGCGCGGCGGGCAACGTCAGGACATGGATGCCGGGCAGCGGGACCGCCGTGTCGCCCGGGAGCGCGTACGGTTGGGAGAAGGACCGCGGCCGCTGCGACGTGTACGAGACATAGGGCATGTGCGCCACATGCCGCTCGTCCGTGCGCGACACGGCCAGCCGCTTCGAGTCCGGCGACCAGCGTACTTGCGGCCGCTGCGGCGGCAGCGAGTCTCTCCGCAGCAGCTGTTGCGGCCGCGGCTCGCTCACTCCATACGACCAGTATCGTTCGCCGTCCGTCGTGATCTGGATCGAGTCGCTCCCGCCGCGCGGCCGCACCCACAGGTTGTACTGGTGGGCAAACGCCTCCCATGTCGAATCCGGCGACAACACGAACGCCCGCTCGTCCGGCAGCGTGTCCATGACGGCACAGGTGTAGACCGAGATGTCGCAGCGGAACCGTTTCTTGCTGGCGTTGAATTCGACGTTGCGCTCGCCATCCGCGAAGCGGAACGTTGAAAACGGGAGCTTGATGGGATCATAGCTCGTATCCCCGGCGAGTGACATCGCCGCCGCCAGGCGCGCGTTGTCGAACACCAGGCGTCGCACATTGGCGACGGGGTCGACCATCACGTACTCGGCCCCTGCCGCCACCTTGTTGCGGTACCAGAACCGGTTGCCGTCCGGCATCCACTGCGGGTCGATGGAGTCGCCGCTCACCATGCGGGAGGCGTGCCAGTCCAGCAGCTGCTCGGCACGCCGGTAGTTCACCTGCGCGGACAGGGACGAGACTCCCAGCCACGCCAGGGCTGCCAGAGAATTCAGCAGGATCCTCATCGTCAACTCCTCCAGCGAAAACGCCGCATTCCGTGGGTCAGCTTCAGCAGTGCGCACTCAGCAATCCATCACGCAGCACGTGGTGCTCTGCCATCCGCGGGAGGGCGATTGTCAATCGCCAATTGTCAATTGCCGTGCTCACTCCCGGCGATAGCCGGGTCCGCGCAGGGCCCGCCCCGGCTTGGCACCCGTATGACGCCCGTCGCGCACCACGCCGACACCGTTCACGAATACGTGCTGGACGCCGACCGACAGCTGGTGCGGCTGCTCGAACGTCGCGCGATCTGCGACGGTCGCGGGATCGAACACCACCACGTCCGCGAAGAAGCCGTCCTTGAGGACACCGCGATCCGCAATGGAGAGCCGCGTCGCCACGGCCGAGCTCATCTTGCGGATGGCGTCCTCGAGCGGGATCACCCGCTCTTCCCGCACGTAGCGCCCCAGGATTCGCGGGAAATTGCCGTACGCTCGCGGATGGACCAGGCCGTCCGCGCTGTCGGGGTCAACGCCACCCGCGTCCGTGCCGAACTTCAGCCATGGCTGGCGCAGCTGGAGCTTGACGTTGTCTTCACTCATCATGAAGTAGACCGTGCCGATCCCCTGCTGTTCAGCGAGGATCAGATCCATCGCGGCGTCGAGCCACGGCTTGCCGTGGAGCGTCGCGATCTCGGCCAGGCGCTTGCCCGCCAGCGCTTTATGCTCCGGCTTGTCCAGCCCCAGGATGAGCACGCCCTCGGGCGTCGCGAGCGAGCACAGATTCTCCCAGTCCGTCGTCTGGTGCTCGACTTCAGCCTTGATCCGGGCGCGCATGACGGGATCGCGCAGGTTGTCGAATAGCTTGCCGTCGGCCGACGCCCACGGCGGGAGACACGCCGTGAGGCCCGTGCCGCCGGCCACGTATGCGTACATGTTCGCCTGGATATCGAGCCCGGCGGCCCGGGCCGAGTCGATCTTGGCAATCGCCTGCGCCGCCTTGTGCCAGTTGCGTTGCCCGCCTGCCTTGAGATGGAAGATCTCCACCGGCACACCGCCGCGGCGCCCAATCGCGATGGCTTCGTCAATGGCCTCCAGGAACTGATCCGCCTCGGACCGCATGTGCGTGATGTACACACCACCGTACGGCGCCATGGCCTGCGTCATCGCGGCCAGCTCGTCCGTGGAAGCGAAGTTCCCGGGCGGGTAAATCAGCGCCGACCCCAGCCCGAAGGCCCCGTCTTCCATGGCACGGCGAACCAGCGCCCGCATGGTATCGAGCTCGGCGGGCGAGGCCGGTCCCTGCGCCATGCCCTTCACGTACTCCCGGATGGTCGTGGCGCCAACGAACGAGCCGATGTTGGGCGACACGCCGTGCCGCTCCATCGCCTCGAGCCAGCGGGCAAAGCCGTGCGGTTCCATGAACGAACGCACCAGGGCCTGGCGCTCGGGCGGCATCCGCGCGAGCCCCTGCGCCATGCGCTCGTTCAGCGGCGCGTTGGTCGAGGCTTCTCCCATGATCTCCGTGGTGATACCCTGCGTCACCTTGCTCACGACGCGACCGTCTCCGAACAGAAACGCGCCGCGCGAGTGGCTCTGGATGTCGATGAAGCCCGGTGCCACCACCAGACCGCGCGCGTCCACGCGTTCCCGGGTGGGCGCGTCGCGCAGCAGACCCGCGGGCGCGATCCGCTCGATGCGGTCGCCGCGGATCGCCACGTCCCCGTAGAACCACGCGGCCCCCGTGCCGTCAACCACACGGCCCCCTGTGATGACGACGTCGTACGGCCCGGACACCGGGCGGACCTCTTCGCGGCGTGACGTGGCCGGCGCGCACGCAACACCCACGATCAGCAGCCACGGGACAGTGTGACGAGTGTTCATGACTTCAGGCTCCGCTTCTCTTGTTGTCCATGACGGTACGCCCTAACGTCCGGCAACGTCAACGTCTCCCCTGGCTCGCATGAGGATCTCCATCTCTTCGCCCGGCGTGATCCGGCCGCTCGAAACGGCCGAAGACTATGGGGCGTGCATCGCGCTCCAAGAGGAGACGTGGGGCCAAGGCTTCGCCGACCGCGTCCCGGCATCGCTGCTCCTGATCGCGCAGAAGGTCGGTGGAATCGTTGCGGGCGCCTTCGAGCCCGATGGCAGCATGGCGGGATTTGTCCTGGGGTTTACGGGAATCCGAGCGGGCAGACCGGCGCACTGGTCGCACATGCTTGCCGTGCGCGCGGACCGGCGGGATCGTGGCGTCGGCCGGGCGCTCAAGCGGTATCAGCGGGATCGGCTGCTCAAGACCGGCGTGGACACGATGTACTGGACGTTCGACCCCCTGGTGGCGCGAAATGCGAACCTGAATCTCAACGAGCTGGGCGCAGTCATAGAGGAATACGTCGTGGATTTGTACGGGCCGGGCGATGAGAGTCCCGTGGATAGCGGGATTGGAACCGACCGATTGGTCGTGCGCTGGGATCTCAGGCGAGAAGAAGCGAGCGGAGACGAGGAGCGACGAGGTGGGACAACCAGCGGGCTGCCGGACGGACGCTGCGCGACCACAGCCAACGAAGGGATCGGGGCGCCAGTCCCTGTTCGCATCGAGATCCCGCCGGACATCCAGGAACTCAAGCACCAGTTCCTCGAGCAGGCCCTGGAGTGGCGGTCAGCCACCAGGCGGGCGTTCAGGGACTACCTGGGCCAAGGGTATCGCGTGGTGGGGTTCGAGCGAAGTCAGGGAGGGCGCGGAGGGAGTTACGTACTCACCAGATCCCGCGACTGAAGTCGCAGCTCGGCTGCCTGGCGCTCAAGCGACAACCGACGATGACGCCCTTCGAGGACGGTCGCTACCAGCTCCCCCGCTCCCCGGCGATCTCGACGACCTCGCTCAGCCGCGCCGCTGCGTTGCGCCAGTTGACGATCACCGCCCGCTGCGCCGCGTCCGCGTCGCCAACGGCGAATGCGCGGATGACCACCCCGTGCTCCTCGACCGACTTGTGGATGGCATCGGTGAGCGCCGCCGCGTACATCCGCCCGTACCGCTCGGCCTGCGGTTTGATCGCCTGATGCAGCGCGAGCAACCGGGGTCCGGCACCGGCCACTACAAAGGCCGTGTGAAACTCCACGTCCAGCTTGAAGATCGTGTCGGCGTCGGGCCGCTGCGCCGCGGCCGCCCGTGCCAGCTTCTGGTTCAGCACCGTGAGCGTCGCTACGAGGTCGCGCCGCAGCGGCGGGTTCAGCAACGCGGCGTTGTGGGCGGCCAGGCCCTCGATCTCACCGATAATGTGCATCAACTCCGTGGAATCCTCGCGCGTGAGCGGCGCCACGAACACGCGGGCCCGATGACCGCTGTGCGACGCAATCACATACCCCTCCTGTTGGAGCCGCTGAAGCGCCGCCCGGAGTGGCGTGCGACTCACGCCGAGCTTCGTCGCAGCCTCGACCTCCGTGATTCGGGCCCCGGGCGCCAACCGCCCGCGCACGATCAGATCGCGCAGCTGGTGATAGACACGCGCGGACCGCCCCCCTTGGTCCCCGGCCACGTGGCGCGCACGTCGGGACTTCACCATGGAATCAACGAGCCTCCGAGGACATCGGGCTTGCTTGGCGCGTACCGCTGCGTCTTGTAGGGTTCGTGGCGCGCGTTTAATCTAGTGCCACTCCAACTACCAATGCCACGATGTGCGACGCGGGACCCCGATGCCCGCTGACTCCGTGATTGGCATCCGGCCGCTGGCCACGCCTGACGAGCTGTCGCAGGGCGTCGCCATTCAGCGGGAGACCTGGGGTGAGTCGTTCAGCGAGATCGCTCCCGCAACGATCCTCATGATCTGTCAGAAGGTCGGTGGCATTGCCGCGGGCGCGTTCGACACCACCGGCCGGATGCTCGGGTTCATCTTTGGTCTGACCGGTCTGTCCGCCGGCGCGCGCGTGCATTGGTCCCACATGCTGGCCGTGCGGCCGGAAGCGCGCGGTTCAGGACTCGGCAGGCGGCTCAAACTGTACCAACGCGACGAGCTGTTGAAACTCGGCGTGGACGAGGTACGGTGGACGTATGATCCGCTGGTCGCACAAAACGCGCACCTGAATTTCAATGACCTGGGGGTCGAGATCGAGCGCTACGTGCCCGACATGTACGGGTCCAACACGGGGAGCGCCCTGCACAGCGCCCTTGGCACGGACCGGTTTATCGTCCTGTGGCGCATCGCCTCCGATCGCGTCGCGAGGATCACTGCCGGCGAACGCCCCCGGCTCGCGGCGTTCGAGGCCGCGCTCGTGGTGAACGCTCGCTCGGCCGAGCGCGGCGTCGAGCCCGTGGAGCTGGATCTGCCACTCACGGGGCCCGTGCGTGTGGAGGTTCCCGAGGATATCCACCAGGTGCGCGAAGCGTCACCTGAAATCGCCGGCCGCTGGCGCGCGACGACGCGACGGGCGTTCGCGTCCTATCTCGACCGGGGATACGCAGTGACCGGGTTCGTGCGGGATCGTGCCACGCACCGCTGCTCCTACCTGCTCGAACCCGCGCGAGGCACCGGGCGGTGATGGATCCCGTGTCCGTCCAACGGATCGTGCTACGGGAAATCCGCCTGGCGCTGCGCGAGCCATTCTCGATCTCCTCGGGCACGGTGACCCATCGCCGCATCCTGCTGCTCGAACTCACGGACGCGGAGGGCGTCACGGGCTGGTCAGAATGCGTGGCCGGTGAAGCACCGAATTACTCCCCGGAGACCGTGGACACTGCATGGCTGGCTCTCACGGAGTGGATCGCGCCGCGCGTCCTCGGCTGTCCCCTGCACGCCGAGCGAATACTCGCCACGCTGGAGCAGGACTTCCGCGGCCACCGAATGGCAAAAGCGGCCGTGGAGATGGGCATGTGGGGTCTGGCGGCGACGCGGGCGCGCACCAGCCTGGCGCGATTGATCGGCGGCGCGACGGGCCGGATTCCCGTTGGGATCTCGCTTGGCATTCAGCGGCGCCCGGCTGACCTGGTGGAGCGCGCGCGTGCCGCGCTGGAGCAGGGGTATCACAAGATCAAGCTCAAGATCAAGCCGGGCTCAGACATTGCATTCGTGGGCGCCGTCCGGGAGGCGCTGGGGTCGAAGGCACCGCTGATGGCGGACGCCAACAACGCGTACACGCTGGAGCAGGCCGATCACCTCGCGCGGCTGGACGCGTTCGAGTTGTTGATGATCGAACAGCCGCTGGCGTGGGACGATCTTGTCCGCCACGCGGAGCTGCAGAAGAAGCTCCGAACGCCGATCTGTCTGGATGAGTCCATTACCAGCGTGGAGCGGGCCCAGGACATGATCACGCTCAAGAGCGGCCGGATCGTGAACATCAAGCCGGGACGTATCGGCGGCGTCAGCGAATCCCGAGCGATCCACGATCTGTGCGGCCGGCACGGCATACCGGTGTGGTGCGGCGGGATGCTGGAGAGTGGCGTCGGCCGAGCGTACAACGTGGCGCTCGCCTCGCTGCCCAATTTCACGATTCCGGGAGACTTGAGTCCCAGCTCGCGGTATTGGGAGCGCGACATCGTCACGCCGGAATGGACCATGGACGGAAACGGCATGATGCGCGTGCCGGTGGACCGGCCAGGGATCGGCGTGGAGGTGGATGTGGGGATGGTGGAAGATCTGACCGTGCGGAAAGAGATACTGGCGGCATAGGCGGCCATAGGGGCCTGAGCGGCATGAGCGGCATGGGAGGTCGACTCGCATGATTGACATGGGACGCGGAGGCGGCAGGAGCGGCGGCAGAAACGGCAGAGGCGGCAGAGCAGGCAGCCGCCCCAGCACCAGGAGCGGTGCCGCGGCTTTGGTGTTCGCCGCGACTCTGTGGCTGGCTCTACCGCTCGAGGCGCAGGGTGACCCCGGCCTCGCCCGGCTGGAGCGGGAGATCG
>JACQHC010000085.1 GCA_016199245.1 Gemmatimonadota bacterium
CCACGCGCTCATCTTGGTACACGGTGACCGGCTTGACCTCCACAACGCCTTCTCCTCCGTCGGGCCGAACGATCGTAGCGGTGACGATTTTTGGCTTCGCGCCCGACCCCACGCCAGCACGAAATTCGGCCTCCACGGCGGCGCGCGCGGATGGTGCGACGAATTCGAGAAAGGTGCGGCCAATCAGCTCGGCCGGGTTGGTGAGTCCGTGGATCAAGGCCAGCGCACGGTTGGCGTAGGTGAATCGTTCGTGCTCGTCGGTGACGAAGAATCCGTCGTTCACCTCGTTCACCAGACTCCGGTAGCGTTCCTCGCTCTCGCGCAACGCCGTTTCCGCCCGGTTGCGCTCCGTGACGTCGTGCACGGCGCCCACCAGGTGGGTGCATCTCCCGGCCGCGTCGAACACCGGCGCAATGCTGACCTCTCCGGTCAGCTCGCCCGTCGGGTACACCGACGTCTCTTCCCAGCGCACGATGCGCTTCTCACGAATGGCCTCGCCGTATCTGGCCAGCACCAGGGCCAGGGACGGCTGCGGGATGATCTCATCCACGCGCTTGCCAACGATCTGATCGAGCCCGAGTCCCGTAACGGAGAAAAAGGCGCGATTCACGGACGTGAACCGGTACGTCCCGCCCGGTTCTACGGCCAGCTGGAACAGGATATCGGCGGCCGTCTCGTAGATGGAGGAAAGCTGCTTCTCCCGCTCTCGCAGCGTTTCCTCGGCGCGCGTGCGCTCCGTAATCTCTGCACGCAAGGCCGCCGTCCGCTGTTCGACGAGGGTCTCCAGTTGCTGGCGCAGCCGAGTGCGCTCCAGCGCCGTGGCAATCTGGTTGCCCACGCCGTACAGCAGCGCGCGATCCTCCTCGCTCACCAGACCGCGCTCGCTACCGACGAGATTCAAGATCCCGACGGTGCGCTCCCCGATCCACAGAGGAACGCTGGCGTGGTAGCGCAGTCCACGGGTGTCGCCGCGCGCGGTCGTCAGCCGCTCGCACTCCATCATGTTCGTGACCTGATCGAGATCGCCTGCCAGCAGCCGCTGCCGGCAGAGGCAATCGCCGTCCAGCGCCCCCGGTTCCTGGAGTGCCGGTGGCACATTGCGCGTCGCCGCGATCCGGAAGCCGGTTTCCCCCTCCCGCAACACGAGCCAGCCCGCGCGAACGCCCGGGATCTCGACGGCGTGGGCCACCGCCGCAGCCGCTACTTCCGCCTCAGTGTTGCAGGCGTTGAGGCCCACGGCGATCTGGTAGAGCGCGGCCAGGGACTGCTGTGACCGGGCCAGGCGCTCTTCCCGCTCGCGCAGCTCGTGGTTCTGCCGCACGGCGTCTTCAAACGTTGATACCAGAAGGTCGAGGATCTGCTCACGCTCCGACGTGATCGTGAACTGACGGCCCAGGAAGTACACCGCGATGCCGGCTCTGACACGCCCGCGGGCGCGGGACCGCTTCGTGGCGAGGATGACCTGCAGCCGATCGAGCAGATGGTCCGGCGCGCACGGCTTCGTGAGGAAGTTGTCCGCGCCAGCCTCGAGCCCGCGGATGATGTCCATGGGATCGGACAGGCTGGTGAGCAGCACCACCGGCGTGTCGCCGTGGGGCCCCGCCTTGACGCGACGGCACAGCTCGTACCCGTCCACTTTGCCCGGCATGACGATGTCGCTGATCACGATATCGAACGTTCGCTCACCGAGCACGTAGACAGCCTTGTCGCCGCTCCGGGCGAGCGTGACGTCGTAGCCGCCGTCCTCGAGAGCCGCGCTGGTCGCTTCGGCCTGGGTCGGGCTGTCTTCGACGTGGAGCACCCGCGGCCGTCCCGGTACGCGCGTGTCTGCCCGCTTCTTCGCTTGTCGACGTCTGGTCTTGAGCATCACAGCCTCCGGCCGGTGGTCACCGCGTGACGTGGCATGGGCGCTCAGGCATCCAGGCTGCGCCTGTTCGCGTGGCCGACCAGCTCGGCCAGGCGCTCAGAGATAGCCTCGCCCGGCACCACGAGGTCCGCCAGCCCTGCCTCCACGGTCTCACGTGGCATCCCGTAGACCACGGATGACGTCTCGTCCTGTGCGATCACGAATCCTCCCGCGGCCTTGAGCGTGCCGAGGCCGGCCACCCCGTCGCTTCCCATGCCCGTGAGCACCACGCCCACGGCCGCCTCGCCCAGTGTCCGCGCGGCAGACTCGAATAGAAAGGTCGCGGACGGGCGGAACCCGTTGACTGGCGGCGTGTCGGACAGGGCGACGCGGAACGCGCGGTCGAGGCCGAGGTGGCGGTCGTCCGGTGCCAGGAAGACCGATCGAGCCAGCAGCGGTTCCCCCTGCTCGGCGACCTTGACCCGCAGGTCGCAGCTGGCGCCCAGCCAGTCCGCCAACCCGGCCACGAACCCCCTGGCGATGTGTTGCACCACGAGGATCGGGACCCGGAAGTCACGGGGGAGCCCCCGCAGGATCTCCTGAAGCATTGCCGGCCCACCGGTCGAGGCCGCGATGGCGACGGCCTGCACGGCCCGCGCGCCAGGCCTGGGCAGCGCGCGGCGCGGCTGTTCCTCTGCCGCAGGCTTGGGCGCCCAACGACGGACCACCTTCACGTCGGCCATGGCTTTCACCATCGCCAGGAACTGTGTTTGGCGGCCGTCGAACTGCGGTGAGCGCGGGTCGTCGGGCTTGGACACCACCATGAGGGCGCCGGCCCGCAACGCGTTGAGCGACAGCTCGACGTCGCGACCGCTGGCGCTGGAGGAGACGATAATGATCGGCGTCGGTGCCTGGACCATGATCTCCTTCGTTGCCTCGAAGCCGTCCATCAGCGGCATGTGCACGTCCATGGTGATCAGATCGGGCCGCAGTGTCCTGGCGAGCTCGACGGCTTCGATGCCGTTCTTCGCCTGGCCCACCACCTGAATGTCTCGCTCGCTCTCCAAGATGGCGACGAGTAGTTCTCGCACGGTGATCGAGTCCTCTGCAACCAGCACGCGAATCATCGCTGCCCTACCTGCCGTTCTGCCGTGTTCGCCACGTTGCCGTCTACCCGAGCAGTTGTTTGATGATGTCCAGCAAGTTCTGCTGGTCGAAGCTCGACTTGCCGATGTAGGCGTCCGCCGCCACCTCCAGGCCGCGCGCGCGATGTTCCGGCGTCTCGAGCGCGGTTACCAGCACCACCGGCAGCTCTTTGAACCGCGTCGAACCGCGAATGGCCTCGCACAGGGCGAATCCGTCCATCCGCGGCATCTCGATGTCCGCGACGACGAGGTCACAGCCCTGTTCCTGCAGCACCCGCCACCCGTCGCTGCCGTCCACCGCGGTCAGGACGTCGTAGCCCGCCGCCTCGAGGATGCTCTGCTCCAGCGTCCGCGTGGTCAGGGAGTCATCCACCACGAGGACGCGACGCTTACTGGGCCGGCCCGGCTCGGGCGAGGTCACGGCGATGCCGGACTCAACCGCAGGATCGAGGCCCGCGTCGATGAGTGCCTCGGGGTCCGCCACCAGGACGATCTGTCCCGAGCTGAGCAGCGCCGCGGCGCTCACGCGACGCCCGGTCCCGTTTGGCAGCCGCAGCGGCCGAAGCACGACCTCGTCCTCGGCTACCAGCTCGTCCACGGCGACCGCGAGTCGCCGGGAGGCGGTTGCGAGCAGGACGACCGGTATGGGACCGGCAGCAGGCTTCTCCGGCAGGGGCGGGAGCAGACGGGCGAGCGCCACCAGCGGTACCGGGGCAGCGGAAGTCGTGATCACCCGCCGGCCCTCCACCTGTCTGACGTCTTCCAGCCGGACGCGCAGCAGGCGCTCCACGTGGGTGGTGGGAATCGCGACAGGCTGCGACCCCACGGTCACCAATACGGCGCGGATGCTCGCCAGGGTCGGCGGGCAGCGGATCTCGACGCGGGTTCCACGGCCGGCTTCCCAGGCAACGTCCACGGTGCCCCGAATCCGGCTGGCCGCCTCGCGGACCACGTCGAGACCGACGCCCCGCCCGGAGACGACGTCCGCCTCTCGTCGCGTGGACAGTCCAGACTGGAGCAACGCCCGCACCAGGTCCTGGTTCGCCTCCGAGACCGGTGTGCCGCGCCGCGCGAGCGCCGCGCGAAGGGCAGCCACGTCGAGCCCCGCGCCGTCATCCGCCACCGTGACGAGGATGCGGTCCGCCTGGAGCGTCGCGCTCACCGTGATCCTGCCGCGTCGCGGCTTGTCACGCACCACGCGTTCGGACGGGGGCTCGATTCCATGGTCAACGGCGTTGCGCACGAGCTGGAGCAGGGCTTCCCGCAGCCCGTCCAGCACCGCGCGATCGGCCTCGACGTCGGCACCCAAGATCTCCAGGTCGGCTTCTTTTCCGACTTGGGCGGCGAGGTCCCGCACGGCGCGTGGCAGCGCCTCGCATGCCTCCGCGAACGGGCGCATGCGCAGCTCGCGAACGCCGTGCATGACCTGGTGAGCCGACTTCGTCAGCTCGCGCGCATCCGCCCGGGCTGCCCGCGCCACGCGACCCAGCTCTCGGGCCAGGTCGTCCAGCGCCTCCGTCGTTGCGGTCAAGCCCTCCGGCGCTGCGGCGGAGCCTGAGCGCTCCAGCGCGACTCGCAGGCGACGACTCGTCCGCCGCCACTCCGTCGCGCACTGCGTCGCCAAATCGCCCAACGCCTGGACGTCGCCCGCACGGGCCGTGACGCGGCCGCGAGCCACCAACAACTCCCCGGCTGCGGCGAGGAGCACGTCCAGCTTGGTCGCCTGGATACGCACGTGCCCGTCCGTGCGTGCGGCGGGCTCGGCCGGCGCCGGTGCGGCATGTGGGAGTCCCACCTGCGTAGCGCC
>JACQHC010000082.1 GCA_016199245.1 Gemmatimonadota bacterium
ATCCGATGTAGGCCACGGTGAGCCGGTACGGGCCACCCGTGCGCATGCCGGGAATGCTCACCCGGCCGTCCGCCCGGGTTCTCGCCGTATAGGACGTGCCCGACGGCCGGTGCACCGCCAGGATGTTCGCTCCCGAAACCGGATTGCCGCGTGCGTCGTTCACGACACCGCTGATCGACGCCGTCGTGACCCCCTGTGCCAGCAACGATGGTGTCCCCATGGCCAGGACGGCCGCAACAGCCAGCCAGATTGCACAACTCCTCTTCATACGAACCTCCTCGGCATGAGCATGCAGTGAGGACAAACTCGAGGGAGAGTGCTCGAGCGCACCGGACACCAAGCCTCCGGGACGAACGAAGCGTTCTGCGGGTTCACAAGGGCGCCGGAAGGTGAATCGGCAGCAGCCCACCCGTCAAGGGACGGTCACGTACGCCGCTGCCGCCGTATCCACCACATGTATACCGGGATTCCCGACAATGCCACGGCCACGTCGGCGAAGAACAGGACCGGCTCCGAGACCATGTAGTTCCCCAGCAGGTACAGGGCCGACAGCAGGAAGAGCCACGGCACGACAGGGTAGCCCCATGTGCGGTACGGGCGTTCCAGGTCCGGGCGGCGCCGGCGGAGCACGAACGTGGCGGCAACGCCGAGCGCGTAGAACGGCCAGATGCCGATGATGAACTGATCGGTCAGCTCGGCGAACGTGCGGAGCGAGACGTAGGCGACGCCCAACCCCGCGGCCAGCACGATGGCACCCCAGGGGGTCTGGAACCGGGGGTGCACCTCCGCCAGGTGCCGGAAGAACAGTCGATCCTCAGCCATAGCGAAGAAGATGCGGGACCCGGCCATCATGGAGCCGTTGAGCGCGCCGAACGCGCTCACCATGACCGACGCCGAAACGAACGCCACACCCGCCCTGCCGAGAATGATCTGCGCCGCATCCGCCGCGATCAGCGGTGAGCCCGGCATCCGGGCGAGCGGCACGAGCTTCAGGTACACGGCGTTGACCGCCAGGTAGATCACGATGATCGCGCTGGTGCCGAGGACGAGCGCGCGGGGCAGGTTCCGCTGCGGGTCGCGCACTTCGCCACTCACAAACGACACATCGGCCCAGCCGTCGTACGCCCACATGATGGATACCAGCGCGAGCCCGAACCCGGACCAGGGCGACAACGCCGGACCAGCGGCCTCCTGCGGGATGCGCTCCAGGGGATACTGCGGCGCGAGCGCGGCGCCCAGCGCCACCAGTGCGAGCAAGGCCCCCACTTTCAGGACCGTGCTGACGTTCTGCACCAGCGCGGCCAGATGGACGCCGCGGTAGTTCACGGTGGCGACCACGACGATGAGAACGGCGGCGGTAGCCTGGGACAGGGACATGGGAAGCGCCGCCAGGTCCACGGCCCCGTCCACGCCGAGCAGTCGCCAGAAGTAGTCGGCCGCGACGATGGCGATCCCGCCCAAGGCGGCGGGGCGGATGATCAGCAGCTCGGCCCAGCCGAACAGAAACGCCGCGCCGGAGCCGAATCCCTCGCGGATGTAGACGTAGAGGCCGCCGGTGCGCGGAAACAGGGCGGCGAGCTCGGCGTAGGTCAGGGCGCCCGCGAGAGCGAGCAGCCCTCCCAAGACCCAGCCCGCGACGAACAGCCCGGTGGTGTCTACTCGCTCGGCCACGACTGCCGGCGTCCGGAAGATGCCGCTGCCGATCGTGATACCCACGAGCACCGCGATGGCACTGGCCAGACCGAGGCGGCGGGGCAGGCGCTCGCCCCAGCGATCCTGGGAGGGGTCAGGCATCGTGACAAGCTAGCGGCGCGTTTCGAGCCGCCACAAGAAGCGCGGGCACGCTTGCCTTCGCTCGGAGGGCTGGTGAGCTTGTCGCCCATGCACGCCACCAGGACCCTCGCGTTCCTTACCACCGGTGCCACCTACGCGCTCATCGTCCTGGGCGCCGTCGTTCGCATCACCGGCTCCGGGATGGGGTGCGGAGACGACTGGCCGATGTGCAACGGCCGGCTGATTCCATCGCTGAGCGACCTGCCGACGCTGATCGAATGGACCCACCGGCTCGCCGCTCTCGTGGTGAGCGCGCTCGTGCTGTCGCTGGCCGCCTTGGCCCTGCTGCGACGCTCCGAGCCCGGGATGTCCGGCCCCGGGGGGCCGCTCCGCCCGGCACTCCTCGCGGTTGCGCTCCTCGCCGCCCAGATCATGCTGGGCGCCGTCACCGTCTGGCTCGAGTTGCCGCCATCCACGGTCACGCTCCACCTCGGCACGGCGATGGCGTTGCTGGCGGCCGTGCTCGTGAGCGGGCTGCGAGCGGGCGGCGCGCTGGTGTCTCGCCCTGAAGACCGGGCTCGGCCAACCAGCGAGTCGGTGAACGCCACGGTCCGCGCCGCGATCGCCGCGGCCTCCCTGGGAGCGTTTGCCATCCTGCTCGGCGGCATTACCGCGAGCGCGGGCGCCGGTCCGGCCTGCCAGGGGTTCCCGCTCTGCAGCGGCCAATGGTGGCCCGCCGGCGAAAGCGGGCTGCCGGCTCTTCACTGGGTACATCGGATCGCCGCCTACGGACTGCTCGCCTTCCTGGTCATCGTCGCGGCCGGTCCGGGCCGGACGGCACCCGCTCCCGTGCGCCGGCTCATGTGGCTGGCCATCGGGCTGGTGCTGGCCCAGATCGCCGTCGCCGCCACGATGGTGCTGCTCGCGCTGCCGACGTCGTGGCGCGCGCTGCACGCGGCGGTGGGTACGGCCGTGTGGGCCGGGCTCGTCTGGTGGGTCTGGACCGCCCGGCGCCCTGTTCTGGCCTCGCCGTGACCCACCCACCCCTCGATCCGGTCGAGCTCACGAGAGATCTGGTCAAGATCGATTCACCCACCGGCGAGGAAGGCCGCCTGGGCGAGTTCCTGGCTGCTTTGCTCGAGCGACTCGGGCTCCGCGTGATCCGGCAGCCCGTCAACCCCGGCCGGTTCAACGTGTTCGGGTTTCGCGAGCCGCCGCTCGTCGTGCTCTCCACGCACATGGACGTGGTCCCCCCGTCGCTGCCGGTCCGGGAGGACGAGTTCACGCTCTACGGCCGCGGCGCGTGCGACGCCAAAGGCATCGCGGCCGCGCAGATCGCCGCGGCCGAGCGCCTCGCGCAACAGGGCGAGCGACGGGTCGGATTGCTGTTCGTCGTGGGAGAAGAGCAGACGGCCGACGGCGCCCGCGCCGCCGCCGCTCTGGAACCCAAGGGCCGTTTCGTGGTGAACGGCGAGCCCACCGAGAACAGGCTCGCACTGGGGACCAAGGGCATCCTGCGGCTTCAGCTCGCCGCGCGCGGCCGCGCGGCGCACTCGGCCTATCCAGAAGAAGGCCAGTCCGCCATCGAGCCGATGCTCGACGCGTTGGACCGGATCCGCCGGTTACCCCTGCCCGCTGACGGCGTCCTGGGCGACTGCACGCTGAACATCGGCACGATTCATGGGGGCGTACGCGGCAACGTGATCCCGGATTCGTGCACCGCCGAGGTCGTGATCCGAACGGTGACCGAGACCGGCGAGCTGCTCACGGCGGTCCAACGCGCCGCCGGGGACAGCGTGCAGGTGACCGTGACGCTGGATTCGCCACCGATGCGGCTGCGCGGGCTGCCGGGATTCGAAACGACCGTGGTGAAGTTCGGGACCGATCTCCCGTGGCTCGCGCCCTGGGGTGAGCGGTTTCTCATCGGGCCGGGCTCGATCCGCGTGGCGCATACGGATCATGAGCACGTGGCGAAAGAAGCGTTGCGCGAGGGACAGCGGTGCTACGAGCGGATGGTGCGGATGTTGTTGGAGACCTCCGCTTCTCAATCCGGCCGAATCAACTCCCGCTGAATCTCCCGCGGCGTCACGTGCGCGCCGTCGTCGGCCAGATACGCGTTCACCTCGCTGCGTACGCCGAACCGCCCCGGCAGATACACCCCGGGCTCGACGGAAAATCCGACACCGGTCACGAACTCCCGCGTGTCGTTGGTCTCGAAATTGTCGAGGTTGGGGCCGGAGCCGTGCAGCTCGCCGTCAATCGAGTGTCCCGTCCGGTGCAGGAAGGCCTCGCCGAACCCGCGGGCGGCGACCACCTCGCGCGCGGCGTCATCGAGCATCGCCCCGGTCAGTCCCGAGCCCGCGCGCCAGCGTCGCACGCGCTCCAGCGCGGTATCACGGGCGTCTCGCACGGCCATCCACACGCGCTCAACGTCGTCAGGCACGGCCGCGCCCGAGAACCCCATCCACGTCTGGTCGGCAAAGACCGTATCAGGCTTCGCGCGCCCCCACAGGTCCAGCAGGACGACCGTGTGAGGCGCCAGCACGATGTCTCGGTCCGGGCGCGGCTCGTAGTGCGGATTCGCCGCGTTGGCGCCGAAGGCTACGACGGGCGGGTCGGACACAATCAGCCCGGCCCGGTGCATGGCTGCCGTCACGCCGCGCTGGACAGACGTCTCCGTCGCCGTTCCCGGTGCTCTCACCGCGTCCGCCACCGCCGCGCGCGCGATCGTCGCGATCGCGTCGGCCGCCGTCTCGTGGTCCCGTCGCTCGGCGGCGGACCAGGCGGACGCAAAGCGGCTCACCAGTGGTGCGGAGCCGCTGAGCACCGCCCCAATCCGTTCCAGAACGTGCACTGTGCCGGCGGGCACACGGTCCAGGTAGGGCACACCGCCGCTGGGCGACGTCTCCAAGGCCACGCGCCGGCCGCGCACCAGCGACGCCAGTTCCTGCTCCAACTCCCGCCAGCTGCCATACAGGCGAAGCGTTCCAGGAAACTCGGCGAAGCCGTGGGCCTCGATGCGGTGAACCAACGCTACGGGCACGCCCGTAGCCGGGAGCCAGACGAACACCCGCCGTGTTATCAGGCCACCGAGACCGAGCACGCGCCGCGCGATCGGGTTGGCCCCTTTGAAATCGTACAGCAGCCATCCGTCCAGCCCGAGCGACTTCAGCATGCCGCGCAGCTCGTCCATGTTCAGGCGGTCCAGCGTGATCGCCATCTCACCCCTCCTGGCGCACCGCCGAGCTCCAGCGGCACTCCTTGTCACCGCGCGCACGGCACTGCGTGTGGAACAACGCACCTTCGAACGTGGTGAAGGCTCGAAGCAACTCGGCCACGGCGGACCCGAAGAAGCCGCACGCCGAGCCGTCCAGCGTCGCCGCGGCGGCGAGCGGTCCCCGTAGCACGGCCTCGAAGACGGCGCCGGCTCTGGTGAGGTCGGCGCTCAAGACCTCCTTCGCGGCTCCGCGCGCGAGACGGAACCCAACGCCTTCACGCGGGCTGCCGCCCAGCACCCGTCGCACCACACGGCCTCCGAGCGACGCGAGCCGGGCGGCGCGGTGCCCGGCCAGCCGCCCACCGGCGGCGAAGACAAGGCTGGCGTCGGCGCGGCGGCCGATCAGTCGCAGGACAGCCACCACTTCTTCCGCCTCCACGCGTCTGCCCGAACGCACCAGGGTGACGTAGCGCTCGATCTGTGCGGCGACGGTCGCGCTCGTCCCCAACCGCTTGACGGTGAGCTCGCGATGGAACTCGTCCAGGTCCGCTCCCGGTGGGACGTCGAGGTCCCGAACCGCCTCGAAGAGGGCCAGCGGGAGGACGGCGTGAACCGTGTTGGAAGCCGGAGGCACTGGGCTCGTGCGAGAGCGGGGCGCGTGCGGACGGAAAACATAGCGCCACCGCTGCCGCCGAGCCAGTACCGTTGCCGCGACGCCCACCGCGCTACATCCTCGGTGCTCCATGATCCATGTCACAGCGGAGTGAGCGCCGTACTCGCTGTCGGGCTGGCCGCGGGTCTCGCCCTGCTCGGCGGCCGGCTCCGGTGGCTGACACCCGGTGGCGTCGTGGCCGCCGCCGCAGTTGGCGCCGCCGTGTTCTGGGGCGCCGGCCTGCGAGGCGCGCTCCTGCTGGCCGTGTTCTTCGTGTCCGGTAGTCTGCTCACGGCGGCGCGCGAGCGCGCGCCCCGGACCGCGCGGCAGGTCCTGGCCAATGGTGCGTGCGCCGCAGCGGGCGCGCTCCTCATCCCCGTCGCCGCCGCGTCAGCGTGGCTCGTGCTGGCGGGCGCGATCGCCGCTGCCCAGGCCGACACCTGGGCCACGGAGATCGGCGCCTACGCGCGCCGACCGCCCCGCTTGGTGACGACCTGGGTGTCGGTACCGCCAGGCACGTCCGGCGGCGTCACGCTCCTCGGTTCGGTGGGAGGAGCGGGCGGCGCGGCCGTGACCGCCGCGATTCTGTTGCTCGCCGGCGGGCAGCGCGATGCCACGGTTGCCGCGTTTGCGGGCGGGGTAGTGGGCATGCTGGCAGATTCGGTCGCGGGCGCGACGCTGCAAGCGACCTACCGCTGTCCCGCGTGCGGCGCGCGGCTCGAGCGGTCGAGCGATTCCTGCGGCGTTGCGGCGATCCGCACGGGTGGCGTCGCGTGGCTCGACAACGATGTCGTGAACCTGATTGCCACGCTGGCCGGCGCGGGCACGGCACTGGCCTGGCGCTGAGCGCGACGGCGCTGCCGGCGGCACTTCGCACGGGACCGAGCGGGGGTACATTTGGCCATCGACGCTGCCCATCACGGAGGCCGGACCCGGTGCCCGACGTGGACCCCTCGCAGTTTCGGCAGCTCCTGGGCCGGTTCGCGACCGGCGTAACCGTCCTCACGGCGCTGGACGAGTCCGGCCGGCCCGGCGGCATGACGGCCAGCTCGCTCGCCGCCGTATCGCTGGAGCCGCCGCTGCTCCTCGTGTGCGTGGATCGGAGCACGGATTTCCGGCGCGTGCTCGAACGAGCGCACACGTTCGCGGTGAACGTGCTGGCGCGCGATCAGGAAGGGCTGTCCCGGCGGTTCGCGGCGGATGGCATCGACCGGTTCAGCGGCGTGGCATGGACGCCGGGACCCGGTGGATTGCCGTTCCTCGCCGGCGCCGTGGCGCACATCGTGTGCGAGCAGTTCGACCGCCGGGACGTCGGCGACCACGCCGTGTTCTTCGGACGCGTGGTGAGCGGCGTCGCCTTCGACCGACTTCCGCTGCTCCATTTCCGGGGCAGCTACACCGTCACCGCAGACCCCGCATGAGCGTTGTTCAAGGAGCCCGGATGTCCACCGTGACGCGCGCACTGACCTCGGAGTTCCTCGGCACGTTCACGCTCGTGTTCGTCGGCGCGGGCTCCGTCGTGACCGACAACGCGAGCGGAGGGCAACTGGGCCTGGCGGGCGTGGCCCTCGCGCACGGGATCGCGCTCGCGGTCATGGTAACGGCCGTCATGCGAATCTCCGGTGCGCACTTCAATCCCGCCGTGACGCTGGCGATCTGGCTGTCGCGCCGCATCTCGGCGCCGAACGCCGCGCTCTACGTCGCCACGCAGCTCGCCGCCGCCGTGGCGGCCGCGCTGCTGGTGAAGGCCCTGTTCCCGGCGGGGGCAGGAATGGCGACGGCCTACGGCGTGCCCCGCGTGGACGGGGCGGTGTCGTTCGCGCAGGCCATCCTGATCGAAGCGCTGCTCACGTTCCTGCTGGTTAGCGCCGTGTTCGGCACCGCCATCTCTCCGGAGGCGCCGGCCGTGGGAGGGTTTGGTATCGGCCTGGTGCTCGTGTTCGCGACCCTAGTCGGCGGGCCGCTGACCGGTGCCGCACTCAATCCGGCCCGGGCGTTCGGCCCGGCGGTCGCCGCGAACGACTGGTATGCCCAACTTGCCTACTGGGCTGGACCGCTGCTGGGCGGGGCCGTGGCCTCGCTGGTATGGACTCGAATACTGCTCCCCGCGGAGGACCGGTAGCAATCCCGCTCTGGCGCGCAGCGCGCGAGCGCGCATCGCAGGCCGTGGCACGGCGTGCCCGGCGCCTGGAGCAGCAAGGGCGTCGGTCCGCCACGCGCTGGCTGGCCTGGGCGGCCGCCCTGGCCCCCGGATTCGGATCCGTTCATCGGGAATTGGTGGCGGCGCGACGCCGCGCGGGCGACGACCGCCTCGGCGCGGTCACGCTGGCCCGCGGGCTGGCGCGTCGGTTCGAGCAATCGGCCGACGCCTGGGTGACGCTGGGAGATGCCCTCGTAGCCGCCTTCCGGCCCGACGAAGCGCTCGTCGCGTACGAGCGCGCACTCATGATCGAGGAGCGTTCCGACGCGGCGCTGGCCGCCGGGCACCTGTACGGGCGAGCGGGGGACTACGCTACCGCGGGCGCCCGATACGCCCGCGCCTACGCGGCCGGTGGCGGCCCCGATGCGCTCCGCGCCAACGCGCACGCGCTCGAGAAAGCGGGCGACCACGATGCCGCACGGCGCGCGATCGAGTTGTGGGAACAGGAAACGGGGAACCACTGGGCCGCCGACTGAGGCCCGGGCGCAGGCGCTACCTCAGTTTCCGCAGCCGCACGAACAGCGACACCGCGTACGCCACCACGACCACCGCCGTGATGACGTAGGCGGCCACCATGAAGGCGCCGTTGTCAGGATACTGCATGGCCGGCGGCCTCTTCGTCCCTCAGGTCCTCAAGCAGCCCGAGCGCGTAGCGTTGCGCCAGGAACCCCACGTACAGCACGGTGAACACCCCGAAAGACATGAGCAACGTGAGCAGCATGTCGCCGGGCAACGAGGGTTTGTCCGGCTTCATCAGGATCGGATCGGGGTGCAGCGTGCGGAACAGGAAGACCGTGAAGTGAATGAACGGCACGAGCACCAGCCCCATGATACCGATGACCGCCGAGTACCGCGCGCGCATCTCCGGGTCAACCAGCGCGCCGCGCAGCACGATGTAGCCCACGAAGAGAAGGAAGATGAAGAGTGTCGACGTGAGGCGCGCGTCCCACGTCCACCACGTGCCCCAGATCGGTTTGCCCCAGATGGGCCCGGTGGTGAGCATGATGACCGAGAACGCGACGCCCACCTCGGCGGACGCCGCGCCAGCCAGGTCTAGCCGCCGGTCCCGCAGCCACAGATACAGAATGCTCAGCACGCCCGTGACGGCGAACGCCAGCAGCGCAGACCAGGCGGCCGGCGCGTGCACGTAAAAGATCTTCTGGGCCGGCCCCTGGAACCGCTCGATGGGCGTGAACAGGAGCGCCCGCACGTACACGCCCGCGAGCGCCACGAGCATGACGGCGGTCACCAGCGTGCCGCGGCGGGCGAACAGGAGGGCGCGGTCGCGCTGGGTCATTCGTCCAGGGTGGCGGTGAACAGGAGCGTGGAGATCGCGAAGAAGACGATGTCGAAGGCGAGCAGCAACCTAAGCCACCCCGCGGCCTCGCTCAAGGGCCGGCCGGCGAGGATGCGGGCCGTTACTTGCACGGCTCCCACGACGGGCGGCACCAGGAACGGCAGGAGCAAAAGGGGCAACATGATCTCGGAGAAGCGCGTGCGGACCACCATGGAACTGAGCAACGTGCCCACCACCACGAAGGCAAACGTGGCCGTTCCGATGACGAGGGCGAGAGCCGGCAGCCGATCCCACAGGGGGACGTCGTAGAACAGGACGAAGAGCGGTACGCTCACCACTTCCACGGCCGCGACGAACGCCAGGTTCGCCGCCACCTTCCCGAGAAACAACGCGGTGCGAGGCACCGGCGCGAGCAGGATGCCATCCAGCGCCCGGTTTTCCCGCTCCATCAAGAAGGCGCGGTTCAGCCCGATCATGGCGGCGAACGTGAATGTCACCCACAGGGCGCCGGGTGCCACGTCTACCGCGCTGACGGCCGTCGGGTCCCGGGCGAAGAACAGCACCGCGAGCACGAGCACGGCAAAGGCGAGGGACGAGACGAGGGCGGTCTTGGTACGCCACTCGACGGCCAGGTCCTTCACGGCAATCGCCATCGCCGCCCGCAGCATCTCACCCATGGGCCATCAGGCTCCGGTACCGACCCATGATGCTGTCCGTCCCGCGCCCGTCGGTCGGCTCCACCGCGAGCAGCCGTCCTTCCTTCAGGAACCCCACGGCGGTCACCAGGCCCATTAGTTCCGCGAGCTGATGCGATGCGATCGCCATGGCGCGCCCGCGGTCCCGCAAGGCAGCGAGCACGTCGAGCACCACCCGGCTGGAAGCGTCATCCAGTCCCGTGAGCGGCTCGTCGAGCAGCAGCAGCTCGGGATCGGGCAACAGGGCGCGGGCGATTGCGGCGCGCTGCGTCATCCCGCGGCTGAAGGCGGCCACGCGCTCGTCGGCCCGGGGCGCCAGGCCGAGTTGCTCCAGCAGCTCATCCACGCGCTGTCGCGCGACGCCGTGCAACCGCGCGAAGAACCGCAGGTTCTCGCGCGCCGTGAGCACGTCGTACAGCATCGAGTGGTGAGCCACCATGGAGACCGAGCCGCGCCGCTCGACGCTCCCGCCACTGGGGCGCAGCAACCCGGCCAGCACGCGGAGCAGCGTGGTCTTCCCTGCACCGTTCGGCCCGACCAGCAGGAGCGCCTGGCCGGGCAGGATTTCGAGGTTTACGTCGAACAGCACGCGGCGGTGACCGTACCGCCGGGACACGCCGCGGGCCGCCAGAACGGGCTCAGCCCGCAGCATCGATGCGCGCGCCTAGCTCGTCGAGTTCGAAGGGCTTGATGAGGCAGCCGCCCAGGCCGAGACCCATGGTCTCCACCACCGGCGCCATGCTGGCGAAGGCGGTCGTGATGATGATCGGCAGGCCGGGGTGTCGCTCGCGTAGTCGCCGTACGACCTCGAAGCCGTCCGTATCGGGCAGGTTCAGGTCCACGACGGCCACATCCGGCGAGAAAGTGGCGCCGGCGGCTGCCGCTTCCGCTCCCGTGGATGCGAACGCCAGCTCGTACCGCCCCGCGAAGAACCGGCGATAGGCGCTGACCAGCGTCGCCTCGTCTTCGACGAAGAGCACCCGCCGGCGGGTAGCCGGGTCAGTCACCTGTACGCTCCACGACGTGTCGCCGCGAATATAGCACCGCCAAAAACACGGGGCCCGGCTCGGCGCCGGGCCCCGCTGGGCAGTCGGTCAATCCGCCGCTGTCCTACGACAGCTTCACGACGTTGGCCGCCTGCAGGCCCTTCGGGCCCTCGCGGACCTCGAACTCGACCTGGTCGTTTTCCTTCAACGACCGGAAGCCGTCGGCCGAGATGGCAGAGTAGTGGACGAACACGTCCGGCCCGCCCTCGCGCTCGATGAAGCCGAACCCCTTCGCGTCGTTGAACCACTTGACCCTGCCAGTAATGCGGGACATACGTTACACGCTCCTTCGACTGGTGTAGATGTGTTGGACCGGTCCCACGCGAGCCCTCTGCGAAGCTTGTCGTGCGGACGGCGACAGCGCGGCCCAGTATAAAACTCGCTATTCCTAACGTCAACGGCGACCACAGCTTGGCTGGCCGGCTTGAGACCGGCGAATCATATGCCGCTCATGCCACCGATGCCGCTGATGTCGCCTTTCTGGTGGTCAGAAGTCCGATCAGGCTCACCAGGAAGATCGCCGTCATAATCACCGCCGAGACCACACACCACCGGCACCACGCCTGGATCACCGCGGCCTCGAGGTACGTCAAGTAGGCGGAGAACGCCACGCCCAGCCCCGACATGACAACCAGTCCCACGGCTAGCTCGCGGCGATTGGCCCAGCGGGGTTGCAGGCCCATGAGGCTGCCGGCGAGCAGCGCCATGTACCCGCCCACGCCATAGAACGCGACCGGCACGCCAAGGAACTCCGCGTACGCACTCGTCTGGACGGTGCTGCACCCGCCACCGACGCCGCAGGCCAGGGTGCCAATGACGCCCACCTTCCACAGGGAGAGATACGCCGCCACGATCAGACCCAGGAGCGACAACGTGGCGGCCACCATGCGGTGTGTCACGGCACCTTGAGGTTGGAGAGGCTGTCGATGATCCGCCGGAAAGGATCGTACGGCAGCGCCTCCGCGATGCGCGTGTTGCCGATGATGAAGGTGGGCGTGGAGCTCACGCCCAGGTCGAGCCCTTCTCTCACCGACGCCTCGATGCGCGCCCGGAAGCGGCCGCTGTCCATGCACGCCTCATACGCATCGACGTCGAGGCCGGCGGCCCGCGCGTAGTCGCGGAACATCCGGCCCGCCGCTCCGCTGCGCTCGCCGTACCATCGCGCCTGACCGAAGTACAGCTGATCATGCATTTCCCAGAAGCGGTTCTGTTCACCCGCGCAAGCCGCCGCGTGATGCGCGAGGCGCGATTTGTCGTGACTGTCGAGCGGAAAATCGCGGAACCGCCAGCGGACCCGGCCCGTGGTGATGAGCCGCTCCCGCACGTCGTGCATGGTCAGTACCGCGAACTGCCCGCACGCCGGGCATTGAAAGTCGGCGTACTCAATCACCTCGACCGGCGCGGAGTCGCTGCCGAGCGTGTAACCCGGGAACGCCGCGGCGGCGGCCACGGCTCCCACGGACAGGGGCTCGGCCAGGGCCGGCTGCGCGTCGTTACGGGCGGACAGGTACAGCCAGGCCGCACCGGCCACGGCGATCGCGCCGAGCAGCGCGTAGAACGGCTTCAGACCTAGCGCCCGCGCCATGGCTCGTCTCCCGGATCATCCTCGAACGACAACGCATCGCGCTCCTGCGCCTCGCGCACCACGCGGCGGCTTTCGGCCACCTCGGGCGTGTCATACGTCGCC
>JACQHC010000083.1 GCA_016199245.1 Gemmatimonadota bacterium
ATCTGGACCCGGGCACCGGGCCGCACAACCTCGTCGTGGACGACGCGGGGATCGTGTGGTACTCAGGAAACCTGGCCCGGCACATCGGCCGGCTCGACCCCGCGACCGGGAAGATCGCCAAGTACCCCATGCCCGATTCGGCGGCGCGCGATCCGCACACGCTGCTGCTCGACAGAGACCACGCCCGCAACGGACTGATCTGGTTCACCGTCCAGGGTGGGAACTTCGTGGGGCGGTTCGAGACAAAGACCGGAACGGTCACGCTGCTCAAGAACCCCACGCCGAATGCCCGCCCCTACGGCATCGTGCAGGGAACCGACGGGGCGCTGTATTACGATGAGTTCAACAGCAACAAGATCGGCCGGATTGACCCAGTCACGATGACCATCAAGGAGTACGCGCTGCCCGCCGAGGACGCCCGGCCGCGTCGCATCGCGGTAACCGATGACGGGATGATCTGGTACGGCGACTACCGCCGTGGATACCTGGGCCGCCTGGACCCCAAGACCGGAACGATCGAAGAATGGCCCGCGCCGTCGGGAACGCAGTCCCGGCCCTACGCTATCGCGTCAAACGGCGAAACGGTGTGGATGTTCGAAACCGGCGTGCAGCCGAATAAGCTGGTGGGCTTCCATCCAGTCCTCAAGCAGTGGTTCAGCGTGAACGACGTTCCCAGCGGCGGACGGACGGTGCGGCACCATTACTACGACGCGCGCAACCGGACGCTGTGGTTTGGTGCGGATACCGGAACAATCGGGCGGGCGGTACTGCCACCCGCGCCGTCGGGGCAGAGAGTGTCAGCTCGGTAAGACACGGGCGATGACGGGCGATCGCAGGCGATGCCAGGCGAACTCGGCTGCCGACATCGCCTGTCATCGTCCGACGTCGCCTGTCATCGCCTATTGCCCTCAGTCTCACTTTGCCCGCTCGAGATACGCGCCGCTCCTCGGGTCCACGCGGATCTTGTCTCCCTCTCCCAGGAACTCCGGAACCTGCACGGTCACGCCGTTGTTGAGCTTGGCCGGCTTGGTCGAAGCGGTCTTCGTGGCACCCTTCATGACCGGCGATGTCTCCACGATCCGGTACTCACCCACGGCCGGGAGCTGCACGCCGATCGCTCGTCCCGCCAGCATCTCGACCTGGAAGTGCATCTCCGGCTCCAGCCATTGCCCCGCGTCACCCACTGCCTCCGCGTCCAACACGTACTGCTCGTAGCTCTGCGTGTCCATGACGTGGACCCCCGCCTCTTCGCGGTACAGCACCTGGCATTCGTGGAGGTCCAGGCGGGCTTCCTCGACGAAGTCCGTGGCGCTGACGCGCTGATCGAACGTGTTGCCAGTCATCAGGTTACGCAGCCGAAGCTGCACGAACGCCCGCAGGTTGCCCGGCGTCCGGTGTTGGAAGTCCATCACACGGCACGGCTGTCCATCGATCACCACGATGTGGCCACGCCGAATATCGTTCGCTTTCATGTCCTCGAAACCTCTGTTGACCTCGCGGGTGCATCCCGTGCCGGCGGCAGGGGGGAGAATTATAGACGCCCGGCCGGCACTCTCAAAACGGCCCCGTGAACATCCCCTCCCTTGCGGACCCCTCCCAACCAAGAGCAGTATACCGGCAGCCGCCCTGCGAGGGCCCCGCAAGCGGAGGTGCTATGACACAGCCCCGTACAAACCAGGGTTCGCTGAACGCCGCGGCCGGCGCTGAACGGCGTTGCGGCCGGGATCGCCGCCATGAACAACGACGCGGCACGTACGGCTCCGTCAGCATCGAACGCCGTAGCGGGGAGGAGCGACGCTACTGGGAGGAGCGTCGAGCGGGCGTGCGCCGGCGAGCGATTGAGCAGCAGGCTGCTCGCGTCGCGGGTTCTGGGGCACCGCCGCGCTCGAACGACCGCGAACGCGCGCGGGCTAAACGGTTGCTGGAGGAGTTCGTGGCGATGACGGGCCCGGCAGATCAGCGGTTGCCAAGACTGGTCCGACGGCATTGGCCATCCTACCCGCTTGGCGCCCGTGCTTTGCTGGTGGCGAGCCTGTCGCCGATACTCGAGCCGGCCGCGCAGGGCCGCGCCCTCACCGACGGGTTGCGGCAGGCAGTGGAGAACGCCGTGATCGACTGGGCGGCCCGCCTCTAACGCTGGCCGCCCGGATTCGCCAGTCGGCCGAAGATCCTCTGCACAAGTCGCGCGACTTGCGCAGAGCCCTCCTGTCTGCTGGCCGCCCGCCTTCGCCTATCGGCTAGCCGCTTCGATGAATGGGCGCCCCTGCCGAGGCGCAGGTGGCGCTCGGTGGGTCCCCGGAATCTGCGCGCGCCTGGGTCGGATTGGAGGCCCAGAGACCGATCCCGCCACCTGCCGCCACGGCAACCCCGACCGCCAGCGCCACGCTTGTCCCGCGCGGCTGCGACCGGGCCAGAGAGTGGGCCACCTGCCGCCAGCGGAGGCCGGGCACTGCATCTATGAGAACCGTCGGCTTGAGCGCCGGATGATTGTCGTTCCGCATAACTGTCGCCTCAACGTTGCCATTCACATCCCTTTTGATGCTCCAGGCAGCCAAAGCGTTGCGCGGAACACGGAGTCTTCCCACCTTGGTGTGCTGATCCCGGGCCGGCGCGCCGCCGGACGGGCACCAGCGGAGCGAGCATGGAACCCAGAAACACGCCAGGGCCATCGCGGCCAACCGTTACCCGGTTCCCCCAGTACCAGAATCAACCGTGGACGGACGAGCCCACCGTTCAGCCGGCGGCCGCCCAGGCGCGGCACAGCGGCGCCACGGCGGGAGCGGACAAATACCCCCCTGACGTCGTGTTCATTGTGGGCGCAGACGGGCAGATCCTCTTCGTCAATCGCGCCATGGGCGGCGTGAATCCAGACGAGGTGATCGGCTCGAGCGTGTTCGACTGGGTGTTCCCCGAGCAGCACGCCCTGGTGCGGGAACGGCTGCGGTTGGTCTTCGAAACGGCGGAACCGCAGGGGCACGAGCTGGCCGGGTTCTACCCGCACAGCCCGGATTCGTGGTACGAATGCCGCCTCGCACCGAACCTGCGGGATGGCGCCGTTGTCTCCGCCACGATCGTCGCGCGCGACATCACGCACCACCGCCGGGCGGAGCGGGAGGCGGAGCGTCGCTACATCGAGCTGACCCGGATGTACGAGGAGCGCACGGCAGACCTCTCCCGGGCCAATGCGGCACTGGCCAACGCCCGCCGGGAGCGGGACTCCGGCTCCGCGCGCCAGCTGCGACTCCTCGCGTTGCTGGATGCCTCCGGTGAGGCCGTGTTCGTGTCGCACCCGGAAAGCGGGACGATCCTGGACGTGAACGAGACCGCCTGTCGCTGGCTCCAGAGAAGCCGCGAGGAGATCGTCGGCTCTCGCGCCCATGCCCTTGGCCTTGGCTTCCCCATCCAGCTCACGGAAGATCAGGACCTCGAGTTCACGGAGACGCGGGACACGCGGCGGCCGGTGTTCGTGAATGGCGTGCACTACCGGCAAGACGGCTCGACGTTCCCGGTTGAGGCTGCGATCGCCCGGCACGACCTGGGAGGGGGGGAGGGCTGTTTTCTGACCGTCGTCCGCGACATGAGGGACCGGCAACAAACGCAGGTGGCCCTGCGACAGCGCGAGGCCGCCTACCGTGACCTGTTCCGCCTCACGTCGGACGCGGTCTACCTCACGACGCGGGCGGGCGAGATCGTAGCGGTGAACGACGCGGCGGTGGGGCTGTTCGAGTACACGCGGGACGAACTGCTCGGCATGGACGCGCGGGCGCTGTTCTCCGACGTGCAGGACATCCGCCGGGTTCAGGCTGCCATGGCCGAAAACGACGGCGTGGCGCGGGACGTGGCCGTCGAGTTGCGTACCAAGAGTGGGACGATTGTCGCCGGGGTGCTGTCCGCCACCCGGGCCCAGGGCGCGGAGGGGAAGATCCAGGGCTATCAATTCCTGCTGCGCCGGGTGGCGAGTCACGCAGTTCACGCCGGGCCGCCCATGCCTGAGCCTGTGACGGGACCGTTGGTACTCGTGGCGGACGCGAACGCCGACGTGCTGGCCATGGCCACGGAAGTCCTCGAGCGCGCCGGCTTCCGCGTGCTCGCGACTGACTCCAACGCCCGCGCGCTCGACCTGCTGCGCCAGCACGCCGGCGAAGTGGCTGCGCTAGTGCTCGGCGTCGAGCCGGGGGAACGCGACCTCGAGCACTCGGTTGACGAGTTCCGCCGGGTCGATCCCGACACGGCGGTGGTGGTAAGCAGCGCCGACGACCGCCTGGCCCTGGCCGACCGTCTCGCGGGCCTCGACGTCGCGGGTTATCTCGAGCACCCGCCCCACCCACTTGCGCTCGTGCAGAAAGTGCGGGATGTCCTTTCCCGCGGCTCGCCCGAGTGACCAGGCGGCGGGCGATGCCAGGCGACCGTTGAAGCCCTTGCCCCGCCCGCGGCCGGCGGCTATTTCACTTCCGCACCCGCCGTTCCGGAGGCGTCTGATGGGCAAGGGGCAGGAGTACGTTCAGCGAGTCGCACAGGCGCTCGACGTGTTCGAGCAGGCAGTGGTACACCGTGAAAACAAGAAGCCGTTCCTCGACAGCAAGGTCGCGCTGCAACAAGGCGTGGACCGCGCTCGCACTCAGCTCATGGAAGTGGTCGCCAAGGTCGTCGCCGAAGAGAGACTCCGGGGGAAGTGACGAAGCGCCGGGTAAACCGGGCCCCGCCTCAGGGCGGGGCCCTTTTTCTTGCCTCGATGACCTACGAACTGGTTGGGGGCAACGGCGCCCCTGCCTGATCCGGACAGCGATCCTCGGCGGGACCATGGCATTGCATCCGGCGTGAACGGCGGTGCACCTTCTCCGCGCCCAGAATTCACCGGAGCCGCCATGCTGCGTTCCCAGTTCGTCGCCCCCGGTCGTTTCGTGGCCACGATGATCCTCGTGCCCGTCGCCGCCCTCCTGCTTGGCGCGACCGGCACGCAGCAACGCCCGGCCCCGCTGCGGTTCGCGGTGTCGTTCCCCGCCACCAGGAGCGCCGCGCCTCTCGACGGCCGCCTGCTCCTGTTGATCTCCGCCGACTCCAGCGCCGAGCCCAGATTCCAGATCAGCGACGCAGCCAACACGCAGCTCGTGTTCGGCGTCGATGTGGATGGCTTGAGGCCCGGACAGGAAGCGATCGTGGACGCGGCCGCGTTGGGCCATCCGCGCAAGAGCATCGCCGACATCCCCGCCGGCCGATATCGGGTACAGGCCCTGCTCAATCGCTACGAGACGTTCCGCCGCGCCGACGGACACACGGTGAAGCTCCCGCCGGACAAGGGTGAGGGACAGCAATGGGCCCGCAAGCCGGGGAATCTCTACTCTGTGCCGCGCGACGTAGTTCTGGACCCCGTGAAAAACGAGGTCATCCGGATCAGCATGGATCAGGAGATTCCGCCCATCCCGGACCCGCCGGAGACGAAGTACGTCAAGCACGAGCGAATCCAGAGCAAGCTGCTGAGCGACTTCTGGGGGAGACCGATGTACCTCGGCGCCCACGTGCTGCTGCCGGAGGGGTTCGACCAGCACCCGCAGGCCCGTTACCCGCTCGCCGTATTCCATGGCCACTTCCCGTACACCATGGGAGGCTGGCGCGAGACACCGCCGGACTCGACCGTCCCCTGCGTGTACAGCGAGCGGTTCAGCCTGGACTGCTATAACCGGATTCAAGACCGCTACGCGTACCAGTTCTACAAGGACTGGACGAGCCCGGGATTCCCGCGGGTGCTGGCGATCGAGATCCAGCATCCCACGCCCTACTAAGACGACTCCTACGCCGTGAACTCGGCCAACAACGGTCCCTACGGCGACGCCATCATGCGGGAGTTGATTCCTCACATCGAACGGAAGTACCGGGGTATCGGGCAGGGCTACGCCCGCTTCACGTATGGCGGCTCGACCGGCGGCTGGGAGGCTATGGCGGTGCAGGTGTTCTATCCCGATGAGTTCAACGGAGCCTGGGTGGCCTGCCCGGACCCCATCGACTTCCGGGCGTACACGGTGGTCAACATCTACGACGACGAGAACGCGTACTACTACGGCGGTCAGTGGAAACGGACGCCGCGTCCCGGCTTCCGCAACTGGCTCGGCCAGATCCGCGCGACGCTCGAGGAGATGAACCACCGTGAGCTGGTGCTGGCAAGCAGGGGACGGTCCGGCGACCAATGGGACATCTGGCAGGCGGTGTACTCGCCCGCGGGACCCGATGGGTATCCCAAGCCGATTTGGGACAAGCTCACGGGCAACATCGACCGCAAAGTCGCGGCGTATTGGCGGGAAAACTATGACCTGTCCTACATCCTGCGGCGCGACTGGAAGACGCTCGGACCCAAGCTGAAGGGAAAGCTGTTCATCTACGTGGGCGACATGGACAATTACTACCTGAACAACGCCGTGTATCTCACCGAGGAATTTCTCGAGAGCACCACGGACCCCTACTATGCAGGCGACGTGGACTACGGCGACCGAGCCGAGCACTGCTGGAATGGGGATCAGTCACGGGCCAACGCATACTCCCGGCTCCGGTACCACCAGATGTTCATCCCGCGCTTCCTGGAGCAGATGCGGAAGAACCACCCGGCAAATCCAGATACGTTGAGCTGGCGGTACTGAGGGGTGCGACGCTCCGGCCCGACCGCGCAGCTGGGCATCACGGATGATGAGGGCGGACCGCGCATCATCCGGAGAGTTCAGGCACACAGCAGGCGGCGGTAAGCAGCCACGCGCTCGCTGCTTACCGCCCACTCCCAATCACTCACCACCCGGGGCCTACGCCCCGTTCGCCAGCAGGAGCCTCGCCACAAAACCGGCATGATCCGACGGCCACAGTCCGGAGCCGGTCCGGTCCGCTGGATCCTCTCCCACGATGTCCATGTGGACGCCGCCGGTCACGCGCCCGCGGGGGTGGTCAAACCCGTCACGCACCAGAATGAAGTCGATGCGCTTGACGAGTCGCGACGCGGCGTTGCGCAGATCGCTGGCCTGGCAACATGAATACGCCGGATCTCGCGGGTGAGCTTGCGACCAGGTATCCACCATCCCGGCGTTGATCAACGTACCGTAGGTAGGTGAGGTGGTGCCGTCCGCGTTGGAGTTGAAGTCGCCCACGAAGATCAACGGTAGGGCCTCACCGGCGTACGCTTGCAACAGCTCGGAGGCCTGGGCCATCTGGATGGGGTAGAGATCCGGTATGTCGGCAGGCTCCAGGTGCGTGCTGACGAAGCGGTAGGAGCGCCCGTCCACGGTGGCACGGACGGCGGCCCACCCACGTGTGGTGGTCACCGGCACGCCAGCGACCGTGAACGTGAGGTTCACCGAGAAGTTGCGCTGATCCACTTCGGCGATCCCCACGTCGCCACGGGCCAGAATCACCTCGTGATCGACCAACCGCAGATCCTCTCCCGTGGCGCTCGGCAACTCGATGTCCCAATCTTTGGTCAGAGCAGCGACTCTGTAGTCGAGGCCGCGCGCGGCGAGCGCGGCCCGGAGGATCGCGAGATAGTCATACACGACCTCCGTGGCCGGCGTGTTCTCGCCGGTAATGACAAAGCCGGGGAACTGCCGCAGGATCGAGGAGACTTCCTGGAGGCCGATGAGATGCGGCCGCGTGGCGGCGATCTCGTCCGCCAGGGCCTCCGCACGCAGGGCGAAATCCGTGGACCGGATGACCCCGAACTGGTGCGCCACGCGGGCCAGAAGGTCGGGCACGGATTCCGCCAGCGCGATCGAGTCGATGTTCGCGCCGACGTAGACGTTGCGCGTCATGACCACCAGCCCGTTGACGTTCCCTGCGGGGGCCACCTGCTGGAGGTCCGGGCCGAACATCAGATCCGGGCTGACCGGGTCGCGGTCGATGCATCCCAACATCCCCAACGCGCTGATAAGTGCTGCCAGTGAACGGTCCATGTGCCACCTCGCGAATGAAGGGTCCCAGGGGTCGGGGCACAGTATCCGCGGGCTGGCGTCAAGGGACCGTCAAGAAAACGGCCGCCGGCTCCGTGCCGGCGGCCTCGAAGAGACCGGCTTCGAACGGGCGACCCGTTACGGGTGCCGACCGCAGGTCGACGTGCGGTTGGCGAGGTCGCGCGTGCAGGTCATCGTGCCCCGCTCCGTCGTGATCTCGACCTGCACCACGCCCGACCCGTCGAACGTCTCGCGCACGATGCGCCAGAAGGTCCGGGGCTCGCCGCCTCCCACGACGTGCGTCGTGGTCACAGCGTGGACCCGCGCGCCGGACAGCGGCCAGTGATTCGCGCGGTCCCGCGGGACAGGAACGACCAGCGCCAAAGTGCTGTCCGTCACGACGTCCGAGACCTGGACGGCCACCCCCGCGCGATCCGTGAACGAGCGGGTGATCGTCCCGTTCTCCACACCGTTGAGCGTCCGCTCCGTTTCCTCACCCGCCATCCCGCTCACTAGCATGACGCCCGAGCGGTCCACGGTGATCGTGCCGCCATCCCGGCCGGTCGCCGTTCCCTTTGCAGTCGTCTCGGTCCGCATGGAGGCCGTGGTCAGCCGGTCGAACTGCGCCTGGACGTTGCCGTCGGCGTCGTACAGCGTGAACGTGCGCGTGATCACGATCCCGTTCCGGTTCATCTCGGGGCAGGTGAAGCGACCGTCGGCCTCCGAGTAGACACACGGGCCGCCACGCGTCGTGCCGGCGGGTCCGATATCGAACGTCGGCACCTCAGGGTCGGCCAGGGCGCCGAGCTCGGTCGGCTCCGGGTCGGCCGGCCCGTCCGAGCAAGCGGCTGCCGCGAGTAGCAGGGCCGCGGTCCCAAATCGTAGAACTCTGGGGATCACCATCGTTTGTTCCTCCGAAATGTTGGCTTCCGCAGCGCTGCCCGCGACGGCACACCTGGGAAGAATCCCTCAGAACGCGGTCGGGGTATTAGTCGCGGGCATACGGCTCACGCCCCCCCGCCCCGCCATGCACCATCTCCGACGCTCTCACAGGCCGCTTGTTAAGCCCCCGAGTCACGCCGGTACCGGTCCCGGCCTGCCATCCTCCACGACGAAGGACGCCCGCGTCTTGAGCGGGGCCCCGGGCTGCGAAATGTACTCCACGATCCGGTAGTCCGACTGCCAGGCTCTGGGCGTCACCTCGCAGCTCACGTAGCCCCGCTGGCTGTTCAGGAACTTCACGTGCGGGTTTTCCGACAGCACGCCGCTCGCCCAGGGGGCGAGGTCCACCCCGTCTCCGCCCGAGCTGACCGACGTGCCGGCGAACTCGGTCGCCACAGCCGGCGAGCGTTCGTCCGCGAAGTCGGCCTTGAGGTCGCTCACCCAGTTGTTGTGGTTGTCGCCCGTGAGCACCACAGGGTTGGCGACCCGCCGGTCCCGCAAGCCGCCGAGCACGCGGTTCCGCTCCGCCACGTAGCCGTTCCATTTGTCCATGCTGTAGCCCCGGTCCGGTCCGGTCACGGTGTCGGCCTGTACCATGAGCACCTGTTGGGCCAGGACGTTCCAGCGCGTCCGGGATCGGCTCAGCCGATCCCACAGCCAGCGCTCCTGTTCCGCTCCGAGGATCGTCTGCGCGCGGTCGAGCGCCGCGGGACACAGGGGAGCGACTCGCTGCTCGCACGGCTGGTCGCTGCGGTACTGCCGGGTATCAAGCACGGAGAACCCGGCGAGCGTGCCGAACTCGACGCCCCGGTACATCTGCGCGAACGGCCCATGCGGGACTGCCGCGCGCCGCAGCGGCATGTGCTCGTAGTAGGCCTGGTAGGCCGCCGCGCGTCGTTCCAGAAACGCCTCGGCGGGATCCCGGTTTTCGGAGACCGCCCCAGCATAGTCGTTATCCACCTCGTGATCGTCCCACGTCACGACCCAGGGAAATGCCGCGTGCGCGGCCTGCAAGTCCGGGTCTGTCTTGTACAGCGCGTAGCGGTTGCGGTACTCGTCGAGTGACTGGATCTCGTTGCCGGTGTGGATCCGCACGCGGGACGCATCGCCCTGGTACTCGTAGATGTAGTCACCGAGATGGAAAACCAGATCGAGATCTTCCTCCGCCATGTGACGGTACGCGGTGTAGTAGCCGTACTCGTAGTGCTGGCAGGACGCGAAGGCGAAGCGCAGGCGCTCGGTGGCGGCGGCGGCCGCCGGTGTCGTGCGCGTCCGGCCTATCGCGCTCGTCTCCGCGCCCGCATGGAACCGGTACCAGTAGGTGCGATCGGGCTCGAGGCCCTCCACTTCCACGTGCACGCTGTGCCCGAAGTCCGGAGACGCTACGGTCGTGCCTCGCTTGACGATTCTCCGCAGCTGGTCATCCGTCGCCACCTCCCATCCAACCTCGACGCCTTCAGGCGGCATTCCCCCGCCGCGTAGCGGATCGGGCGCGAGCCGCGTCCACAGGACCACGCCGTGGGGAGCCGGGTCGCCGGACGCCACGCCCAGCGTGAACGGGTATGACGTGAAGACGGGGCGCCGCCACAGCGCTCGCGCGGCCGGGATCCACAGCCCGCCCGCACTCAGCGCCGCCAGCCGCGCGACGAATGCTCGACGTTGCATGTGTCCCCAAGATCCAGGGCGGTGACAATCTACCCGCCGCAAGCGGCGCCTGTGAGGCCGGCCTTGACCTTCGCTCAGGCTCACCGGAAGTTGGTCGGCCGATCATGCCTGAGCCACTCCGGGCCTACCTCGATTTCGCGTTACAGACCGCCCGGGCTGCCGGCGACGTCACGCTCCGGTACTACCAGCAAGGCGTGGCCGTGGAGGCCAAGGCGGACCGCACGCCCGTCACAGCCGCCGATCGCGAGGCGGAAGGGTTGATCAGGCGACGCATCGAGACACAGTTCCCGAGTCATGCCATCGTGGGCGAAGAGTATGGCACGACCGGTCGCGCCGATGCCACGCATCGCTGGATCATCGACCCCATTGACGGCACGCGCGCCTTCGTTCGGGGCGTACCGCTCTATGCCGTCTTGATCGGACTCGAAATCGAGGGCCGCGTGCGGGTAGGCGTGGCGCACTTCCCCGCGCTGACGGAAACGATCTCGGCGGCAAGCGGGGAAGGCTGCGACTGGAACGGCCGGCCAGCACGAGTCTCGGGTATCGCGAGTCTGCGGGATGGAATCGTGGTCCACTGGAATGCCGCCACGTTCAACACGACGGGCAAAGCCGGAGCGTGGGCCCGGCTTGCGGCGGCGGCCGGCTTTTGCGCCGGCTGGGCGGACGCGTACGCGTACCTTCTGGTCGCCACCGGGCGCGTCGAAGTCGCGATTGACCCCGTGATGCGGGAGTGGGACTGCGCCGCGTTCGTGCCGATTCTCGAGGAAGCAGGCGGGTATTTCGGAGACTGGAGCGGCAACGAGACCATCTACGCCGGCGAGGCCCTCGCCACGACGCGCACGTTGTTGCCGGAGGTATTACGGGTGCTAAAAGGGCCGACGTAGGCGACACAGCATAGGCCGGGTCGGTGGCGATCAGGGACGATCACAGCGACGATCGACGAGCCTGATGCCCCTCCGCACGCTGCTCGCCATTGCCTACTGTTCCGTTGAACTCCTGCGGCCAAGCCACTTCTCCCACCACTTCAACTCCTGGTAGTAGCGATGCACCGTGTTCCACGGCGTCCAGTTGCCGTGGTACATGTCGGGATAGCGGACGAACATCGCCGGCACGCGCCGCTTCTTCAGCGCCACGTACATCTGCTCGGCCTGCTCGATGGGCACGCGGAAATCGGACTCTCCGTGGACGAACATCGTGGGCGTCACCGCGGCGTCCGCGTGCATCACGGGCGAGAGATCCATGAGGAGCCGACCGCTCCGCTCTTCCCACGGCGGCCCGAAGAACTCGCTTTCCTTGGTGCGGGGAATGTCCGCCGTGCCGTAGTCGCTCACCCAGTTCGAGATGCCGGCTCCCGAGACCGCGGCCGCGAACCGGTTGGAATGGGTGATCAGCCAATTCGTGAGGAACCCACCATACGAGTAGCCCGTGACCGCGAGCCGCTCCGCGTCCACGGGAAACCGCGCGACGACGTGATCCACGCCGGCCAAAACGTCTTCCGAATCCTTGAGGCCCCAACCACCCCACGTGCCCCACAGGAACCTCTCCCCGTAGCCGGTGGAGCCACGAGGGTTCGTGTACAGCACGCCATAACCTCGGGCAGCCCACAGCTGGAATTGGAACGAGAAGTCGTAGCCATAGGCGCCGTGCGGGCCGCCGTGAATGGCCAGGATCAGCGGGACGCGTGCGTTGCCCGCCACTTGTGGCAGTATCACCCAGCCTTCGACGTCCGTGCCGTCCGCGCTCTTGTAGGACACGCGTCCGGCGGGCCGAACCAACGCCTCCGACAGCAGCGCGTCGTTCAAGCCGGAGAGCCGTCGCTCGTCCGATCCGTCCAAACGGGCGGAGTAGATTTCCGCGGGATGCGTAGGATCCGTCAGGCCATACGCCATCCGCGTGAAGTCGGTCGAGAACGTGAATCCGGAGAGTCGCCGCTCCCCCCGTGTGACCTGCTCGACTGAGCCGCCGGCGAGTGATACACGGAACAGGTGATCCGCGCCTCCCATGCCGCCGCCGAAGTACGCGAAGCGTCCGTCCGCACCGACTCGCGGTGATCCGGGAAGCAGGTCCCATTGCCCCGTGAGGTTCTCCATTGGTCCGCCCGCCGCGGGCATGCGGAACAGGTCCACCGGCGCCCCGTGACTTTGGCCCACCGCGATCACCATGCTCAGCCCCATTTGGCGGCGGAACACGAGCCACCTGCCGTCCGGCGACCAGGCGGGCCCGTCATGGTCGTAGCCGTCGCCCGTGAGGCGCGTAACGCCGCCCGTGAGATCCACGACCCACAGGTCGGCGCGCTCGTAGGTGTATTCATCCCGCTGGTGCGCGTTTGCCACGATCACCAGAGCCCGGCTATCGGGCCGCCACGCGATCTCCTGCACGTTCACGCCCAGTGTGGTCAATTGTCGCGGGGTCCCGCCATTCAGCGGCACGACGTAGAGCTCTTCCGGCGGCGTTACGAGCGGGTCCCGCGGGTCCTTGAGATACCCACGCCCATCGAACCGATAGTTCATCCAGTCGTACGTCCGGCCCGTGAACCGCTCGGCCAGGCGCCGCTCGAAATCCGTCGCCGGTGCTGGCGCCGCGCCGCGGTCCGGCGGCGAGGACTTGGTGAACGCGATCCACTGGTTGTCCGGGCTGAACACCGGCGTGCCTTCGACACCGGGGATCTGGAACGCCTCGCCTGGCTGGTCCATGCGCAGGAACCAGACGGACGCCCTGGGCTCGGTGTCGCCCGGCACGCGCCGCTGCGAGGTGAAGGCGAGCAGCCGGCCATCCGGGCTCCATCGCGGAGACGAAGAACTGAACGAGGGATGCGTGAGGCGTGTCCCCGGGCTCGAGCCGTCCGATGGCGCGACCCAGATTTCGCTGCGCCGCTGGTTCTCCGCCTCGACGATGTAGGTGCGCACGAATGCGACCCGTTTGCCGTCGGGCGACATCGCGGGACTGCCGGCGGTCTCGACCCGGTAGTAGTCCTCGAGGGACAGCGGGCGGGTCTGACCCGTCGCCGGGGAAGAGGCGAACAGGCACAGCCCCGTAAGTAGAAGCGCGTGGCGGGACACTGCGGACCTCACTGGGGTCAGCGGAAGCGAAGAATGCTCTCCGCTCCGCTCATCCGGCAAGCTTGGCCTGACTGGCGCCCCGCGGGGATCGCTGGCGAACGCGGGGCCAGGCGGCGTGCGATCCTATAGGATCCTATAGAGGTGTCTGCCGGATCCCCGCCGGCTACTCGGGCGACCGAGGCTTAGCTCGTGGTTTCCGGGCGCCGCTCGATCAGCTTTTGGAACAGCCGGTACGCGACGTACAACAACAGCGCCACAAGGGCGATCTTCAGGACGAGGAACACCGCGCCGAGGGCGATGGCGATGAACGGTAACACCAGACCCCACAACAACTTCCACACTACGACTCCGGCCACGCCCAGGGCGGCAAGAGTCACGAGCGGACGCAACATAGGATGACCTCTTTCAGAAGAGAGCCTGCTTCATCCCACTACGCACGCCTCGGACGGTTGTTTCGACTGTCGTCCCCTGTCGCTCTACGTCGTCCCCCGTCGTCTCGTCGTCATGCCCTCAACCACCGGCTTCAGCCAAGCGCTGTACCGCTCGGGACGGGCATACAGATCTGCTACCAGGTCAGCCACTGTCACCCAGTGCCACTCCGACACCTCCTGCGGATCGGGCTGAGGTGTGCCGTCGAACCGCCCCACGAACACATGATCCAGCTCGTGTTCGACGAGTCCGCCCCCCAGTTCGGCCCGGTATGTAAAAGTGAACACCGGCGCGAGATCGACCTCTACCCCCATCTCCTCGCGCAAGCGGCGTCGCGCGGCGCCCGCCGTGCTCTCGCCGGGGCGCGGATGCCCGCAACAGGTGTTGGACCAGAGCCCGGCCGAGTGGTACTTGCCGGATGAGCGCCGCTGGAGCAGCAGCCGGTTGTGCGCGTCCTCGAGGAATACCGAGAAGGCGCGGTGCAGCCGCCCGTTACGATGCACCGCGAGCTTCTCGGCCGTGCCGACCTCGTGATCCTCGGCGTCGACCAGGACGACCAGTTCCTGCATCATGAGTTCGTGGCGCAACGGTGGCGGTCGGTGGCCAGTCGCACAAGGGGTCGCTGACAGACTGGACGGTTGCGCTCATCGGCCCGTAGAATCTCTACTCATGCGCACGGGACTCCTCTCCCCGATACGGCGCACGGTGCTGAGTATGACCGCCTTGGCCACCGTCGCCGGCTGCTGGGGTGACGTCGTTGAGCCCCGGCGAGACCTTCTCGTGCAGCTCGAATCGCCCAACGGCAACGAGGGCGCCGCTGTGATCGAAGTGGTGGGCCCGGGTCTTGGAGAGGTAGCCGCCGTTGCCGGCCAGTCGTTCACGTACGTCTCCGGTGATACCACGCGCGTCGTGATCCTGCTGGACTCCGCCGGCCCGATCGAGTTCACCATGCGGCTCACCGGTCTCACGTATCCCGGCGCCGCCGTGCTCCAGGTGGCGGACAGCGCGGATAACCTCCGCTCGCTCGGCGGGTACCGGGCGCGGGTCACAGCAGGGCGAGCCGCACCAAGATGACGCGCCAGCTGATCGGTCCTGCTGCTTCACACATCGGCCTAGCGCTGGCGGCGCTGAGCGTCCCGTGGCAGACCGTCGTGGCGCAGGATGTCGAACTGGCCGCGCACATGACCGGCCGTCGCCTGCCGGCCGAGTACTACGTCCAGGTCGCCCGGCAACCCGATTTCTACTCGTTCGCCAACGGCTGGATCGCGCGATCCGTCGCTGCCCGGGAGGCGGGCGTGGCGGTCGCGGGAACGCTGCCGCTCGTGATCGTCCAAGCGCTGTTCAAGGACTCGCCGGAGCCGCCCATCGCCATCGCGGACGTGCAGCGCGTCTTGTTTGACGGGCCAGCGCCGTACGGCACGCTAACGGCAGCCTACGCCGAGCTGTCGCGCGGTCGGCTGCAGATCGCGGGCCGCGTGCTGCCGTGGACGCGATCGACGCTCACGCTCGCGGAGGCGGTTGGGACCTCGCAGGGGCTGGGTGCGTCGCTCGGACCGTACTTGATCCAGGCGCTTGCGGCCGCCGACGGAACCACGGACTTCGGCGCGTTCGATAGCGACGGGCCGGATGGCGTTCCCAACAGCGGAGATGACGACGGCGTGGTGGATGCGCTCGCGTTTCAGTATCTGGAGAACGCGGCCTCGTGTGGTGGCGCAGGGCCGTGGCCGCACCGCTCACGACTCTCGGCGCGCGTGGGATCGGCCTACCAGACCAACGACCCACAAGCGGGCGGCGGCTTCGTGCAGGTCAACGACTACATCATCCAGAGCACGGTGCAGTGCGACGGCGCCTCACTGCTGACCGCCACGGTGATCGCGCACGAGTTGGGACACGTGCTCGGCCTTCCCGATTTGTACGACGCCTCCGGCGGCTCCAACCCCGAGCAGCGCGTGTGGGTGCTGGGATGCTGGTCCCTCATGGCTGGCGGTGGGTGGGGCTGCGGGAACGCAGCGGCGCGGACAGTGGCCAATCGACCGCCGCACATGGGGCCGTGGGAGAAGGCACAGCTGGGGTGGCTGGACGTGGAGCTGGTGGTGGGTTCGGTGCGGGATGCCGAGTTCGTGCTGCCCCCCGTGGTCGCGAGCGGGAAAGTGCTCAACGTACCGCTCTCAGCGCGCGAGTATCTCCTGATCGAGTATCGCACGCGGACTGGGTTCGACCAGGATCTGCCGCTGCCCGGCGTGCTCGCCTACCACGTTGACCTGGACCGGCCCATCTCCCGGCCGGCGAACGCGCCGAGGCTCTACCGCGTGGCGCTGTTGGAAGCGGACGGAAACAACGGGCTCCTGCGGACAGCGACCGAAGGCGGCAACCGCGGCGAGGCGGGGGACGTGTTCGGCAACGATGCGGCGCAGCGCGTGACCAACGCGGGAACTCCGTCTACGCGGCTCAACTCGGGGAGTGCGTCTCCGGTCGCGTTGTATTCGATCACGCTCGCGCCGGACTCGGCGCGCGTGCGGCTGTCAACCACGGTCGTGGCCGCGGACGTCCTGATTGGCGCGCTGGTGGGTGATCCGACCCGCCTGCCCAGCTCCGAGGAACGGGCGTATCTCGACGCGGTGGGGAACAAGAACGGGCGGTTCGACGTGGGGGATGTGCGGCGGTATCTGCGGGAGCATCCGTCGGCTGCGGTCGGCCGACCGTAAGATCCAACGCTGCTCGAGCAGTTTACGGCGCTGTTGTCCTGGTCAGCCGCTGAGGCGCTCGAGATCCTCCGGCGTGTCAACGTCCGCGAGGCAGTCCTCGGGCCAATCCACGTACACGACGTCGCCCGGATGCCGCTCGACCAGCCCTGGTCCCGCACCTTCCCCGGTCCACGCCGCTAGCTCGCTGAACAGTCGGCGGTCGAAGTAGAATGGCGGCGCGACGACGTCGCCGTATCGGGACGCGACGAGCGGCGCAACAGTGCGGCGCGCCGTGATCGCCAGCGCGGTCAACATGTGGTCGGTCACCTTCACCATGTCGCCCAGCAGCACCACCGCCCCGCGGGCCTCCCGCGGCACGCGCTCGATTCCCTTCTGGAGCGATGTGGAGGTCGGCCCCTGGAAGTCCGGATTCTCCGCGAACACCACGTCGAGATCGGCCAGCGCTTCCCTCACCTGCGCTGCTTCGTGGCCCAGGACCACTACGACGGGTGAGAGCCCCGCAGCGAGCGCGTGCCTCGCGGCGCGCCGCACGAGCGGCTCGCCATCGAGGGCAAGCAGCATCTTGTTCCGGCCCATGCGCCGGGAAGCGCCGGCGGCAAGCACGACGCCGGCCACGCCCACGGACTCAGGTCTCGGCGTGGATGGGGGCGGACCGATCCCGCAGCGAGCGCGCCGCCCTTCCTGAACGGATCGCGAGCACTTCTGCGATCACGCTGAGCGCCACTTGCTCCGCGCCGTCAGTTCCGATGTCCAGCCCCACGGGTCCGAAGAGGCGCTCGGCATGATCGCGCGGCACAGCGCCGGTGATCTCCAGACTTTGCACGATGCGCTTCCGCCGGGCGCGAGGACCCAGCATGCCGACGTAGGGGGCGGGGGTCTTGAGTAGCGCCGCGACGTACGCCTGGTCGTGCGCATAGTTGTGCGTCATCACGACGGCGAACGAATCGTCGTCGAGTCCCACCTCACCAAGCCCCCCGCTCGCATCCGTCGCCACCAGCGCTGCGGCGTGGGGGAACCGCTCCCGCGTGAGATACCCGTGACGGTAGTCCACGACAATGACGCGGAATCCCGCGGCGGCGGCGAACCGCGCGAGCGGGATCGCATCATCGCCGGCCCCGAACAGGGCGAGCTGCGGCGGCGGCTGGAGCACGTCGATGAACACCGTATAGCCGGCCACCTGGTCCACGCCCGGCTCGCCCGTGTGCAGCCGCTCTCGCGCTCGCCCAACGACGCGTCCGTCGAGCCCGGCCTCCAGCGAGCCGTTCACCGCAGCGGCCGTGACGACCATCCGCCGTTCCGCAAGCGCGTCCGGTCCTTTGATCACACTGCACGCAGCGAAGGCGCGGCGACCGTCGAGCAGTCCCCGCTCGTCGGACCGCGCGGCGCTCACGGGCTCCACGAACACGTCCACCTGCCCGTCGCAGCCGAGGCCCAGATCCCACGCCTCCACCTCGTCAGATCCCGAGCAGTAACTCCGCAGTTCGCTCGTCCCGCTGCGAATCACGCGCAGGGCGACCTCGCGCACGTCCTGCTCCAGGCAGCCGCCGCTCACGTTTCCAACGCTCGAGCCGTCCTCTGCCACGAGCATCTTGGCACCCTCGTGCCGGTAGGCCGACCCCTTCACGTTGATCACAGTAGCAAGCGCCGCGCGTCTGCCAGCCGTGCTCAGCTCGGCAAGCCGATCCAGGACCTGACGGGTTTCCAGCCAGTGTTTCATGACAACCTGCCCAGTCGACGCGCCAGCGCTTCGAGCGACGCCACGCTGGCGCAGGGTACGAAGTCATCCACGTACGGGAGCGCCGCTCGCAGGCCCTGCGTTGCCGGCTCGAAGCCAGGTCGGCTGGCGAGCGGATCCAGCCAGATGAGCCGGTGACACGAGCGCCGGAGCGTCGCCATCTCGCGTGCGAGCAGCGCCGGATCGTCGCGCTCCCACCCGTCAGACACCAGCAGCACGACCGCACCGCTCCGCACCGTACGGCGCACCCACCAGCGGTTCAACTCCCCGAGACTCGACCCGATCCGTGTACCCGAGCTCCAGTCCGCTACCGCGGTGGCCGCGCGCCGCAACGCCGTGTCCGGGTGACGGTGGCGCAGCGCTCGCGTGATGCGCGTGAGGCGGGTGCTGAACGCGAACACCTCGAGCGGCGCCCCAGCCTGCCCGAACGCGTGCGCGAATCGCAGCAGGAAGCGACTGTACCGCTCCATGGACCCGCTCACGTCGAGGATCAATACGACGGGCCGCGGACGCTCCCGCCGCCGGAGCCAGTACCAGTACGTCGCCTCGCCGCCGCTTCCCAGCGTCCGGCGCAGCATGCGCCGGGCGGCGAGCCGCGAGCCCGAATTATCGATCCGTGGCCGGCGCGAGGGCCTCAGGGGCAAGCGTGGCCGTAGCGTCTGGAGCATCGCCACTGCGTCACGCGATTCTTCGGGCGTAAGATCCGCGAAGTCCGCCGCGCGCAGGCGCTCGTTGGCGCTCGCAGTCCGCGGTGCTGAGCCGTCCACGACGTCGGTGACCTCCTGCGTGCCGCTCTCCGCGGGCCACGCCGTGGCGTGTGGTGGCTCACTGGCCTGACGCACGCGTGGGAGCGCGGACGAGGGCCGACCCGACACGGTGCTGCGTCGCCAGAACAGGTCGAACGCGGCGTCATAGACTCCGCGCTCCTCGCGCCGCCGCACGAAGATCGCCCGACCCGCAGCCTTCACATCTGATCGAGCGTCGAAGCCGAGCAGCGGTAATACGCGGACAAACTGCCGCGTCTGCTCCGGGTCCACGGCCATCCCCGCCTGGCGCAGCAGCCGGCCGAACGCCACCACGTTTGCGACGAGCGCATCGCCGGACGGCGCGACCGTCACATCAGGCCGCGTGAATCTCATCCAGCAGCTTCCTCGCGCCGCCCGAGCGCATCGCGCTCACGTCTTCCTGGTACTTGAGCAGCGCGCCGAGCGTGCGTTCCACCTGGTCGGCCTCGAGCCGTTTGCTGCCGAGCGCCACGAGCGCGGCGGCCCAGTCGATCGTCTCGGCCACGCCCGGCACCTTGGTGAGATCCGCCTGGCGTAGCCGTTGGACGAATGCCACGATTTCGCGCGCCAGGCTCTCCGGCACGCCCGGCAGGCGTCGCGCGAGAATCTCGAGCTCGCGCTCGCTCGTCGGGTAGTCGATCCAGTGATACAGGCAACGGCGTTTCAGGGCATCGTGGACCTCGCGCGTGCGGTTGCTCGTGATGATCACCCGTGGCGGCCGTTCGGCCTTGATCGTGCCGATCTCCGGCACGGTCACCGCGAAGTCACTGAGTACCTCCAGCAGGTACGCCTCGAATTCCTCGTCCGCGCGGTCCACCTCGTCGATCAGCAGCACCGGCGGCTCTGGACGTGAGTTGGCCAGGGCCTTGAGCAACGGCCGGCGGATGAGGAACTCCTCGCTGAAGATGTCCTTCGTCGCCGCCGTCTTGGCTTCGCCCCGCGCCTCGAGCAGGCGAATCTCCATCATCTGGCGCGGATAGTCCCACTCGTAAACGGCGGTGTTGACGTCCAGGCCCTCGTAGCACTGCAGACGGATCAATTCGGCCTTAAGCACGGCGGCGAGCGTGCGGGCCACCTCGGTCTTCCCAACGCCGGCTTCGCCTTCGAGCAGCAGGGGGCGGTCGAGCGTAAGAGACAGGTAGACCGCCGTCGCCAGATCGCGATCGGCGATGTAGCGCTCCGCTTCAAACGCGGCCCGGAGGGAGTCGATGGAAAGCGTCGCCATGGCAGGACAAATCTACGGCCTGGGGAAGGAACACGTGAGCGCTGCGCTCGGACACGCAAATCAGCGCCGCTCTCGCCCAACCGCCTTTGCGAACTTCTTCCAAAACCCGTCGGCGAGCTTCCCGGCCGTCCCCTTGAGCAGCCGCGCACCCACGCTCACCACCGTCCCATGCACGTCCGCCGCCACAGTCCACGATAGCCGCGTGCGGTTCGCCGCCGGGGTCTCGAGCGCGACTGACGACTCCACCCGCACCTCCGACCCGGCCGCTCGCCCGCGCGCGGCCATCTTGGCGCTAATCGGAGGGTCGAGATCGGACAGCTCGACATCAAGCACGAAGGTGAGCTTCACCGCCCCGACGCCCAATCCGGCGGTGACTTTGTAGTGGGTGTCGTCCACCACCTTCACGGACCTCACCCCCGGCGCGCACTTCCCCACGAACTCGGCGTCCAGCAGCCGCTCCCACACCCGCTCGCGCGGCGCGGCGATCTCGGGCGCGCCGGACAACTCCAGCCGCACGTTACGGAGATCGCGGATTGCGGAGTGCAGATGCCGGAATGCGACCACTCATCTCACTGCGCGGTCCCGGCGGTTGTCCGCTGCCGCCATCCTGTAACCCCCGGGGTTCAGCCGGCCCTGCCGGCCGCCGTGGTCAGCGCCTTCCGCACGGCCACCCTCGCCAGATGTAGCCGGTACTCGGCCGACGCGTGGATGTCCTCGTTTGCGGAGACGCCCTCGACCGCCGCCGCAGCCGCCGCGCGGAGAATCTCTTTGTTCGGCGTCCGGCCGATGAGCTTGGCGGCGGACGCCGCGAAGAACGGGGTATCGGCGAGGCCGGTGATCCCCACCGCCGCGTGCGTCACCGCCCCGCCTGAGACCGCGACCACGGCTGCCACGCCCACCAGCGCGTACCCCGACGCCGCCTGCTCGAAGCTCTCGTACGCTGTGCCGGCACCTTGCGGCAGGAACGGCAACAGGATCTCCGTGAGCAGCTCGTCCTTCTTCATCGCGGTTGCGAACGGCCCCTTGAAGAACTTCCGCGCGGGCACCGACCGCTTGCCTCGCCTCGACTGGAGCGTGAGCACCGCGTCGAGCGCGAGCACGACGGCAGGCATGTCGGACGCGGGATCGGCGTGTGCCAGCCCGCCACCGATGGTACCGCGGTTCCTCACCTGCCGGTCCCCGATGCCCGCCGTGGTCTCGGCGATGATTGGATGGGTGTTGTGCAGCAGCTTCGAATCGAGCAGATCCCGGTAGGTTGTCGCGGCCCCGATCACCGTGCCCTGTTTGGCCCGCTTGATCCCCTGGAGCTGTGGCAGGTGCCCGATGTCCACCACGACGCTCGGCTGGGCGAGCCGGAACCGGAGGAGTGGCACCAACGACTGCCCACCGGCGATCACCTTGGTTCCCCGCGTGCCCGCGGCCTTCAGCGCGTCGGCGAGGGACCGGGCGCGCGTGTATTCGAATGCGGCCGGAATCACCTCGCGCCTCCTTTCGCCTGCTGAATCGCCGCCCACACCGTGGCGGGAGTGAGCGGCTTGTCGATGTGGGTGATGCCGAGGGGGGCGAGCGCGTCGCATACGGCATTCACCACCGTCGGTACCGAGGCGATCGTGCCGGTCTCGCCGATCCCCTTTACGCCGAGCGGGTTCACCGGCGACGGCGTCACGGTGGAGGCCGTCTCGATCTTCGGCATCTGCGACGCGCGCGGCACCGCGTAATCCATCATCGTTCCGGTGAGCAGCTGGCCGTCCTCGTCGTACACGGCGATTTCCTGGAGCGCTTCGCCGAGGCCCTGTACCACGCCGCCGTGTACCTGCCCCTCGACCAGCATCGGGTTGATCTGCGGGCCACAGTCGTCCACGGCGATATAGCGCAGGATCTTCACCCGCCCGGTCTCCACGTCCACCTCCACCGTGCAGATGTGCGTTCCAAACGGAAAGACGAAATTCGACGGGTCGTAGAACGCCGAGGCCTCGAGGCCCGGCTCCACCCCCGGTGGCATATTCCACGCAACGTTGGCCATGAGCGCGAGGTCCCCGAAGGTCTTGGCCTGATCGGGCGAGCCCCGGACGACGAACTTGCCGTCCTTCCACTCCAGGTCCGCTTCGCTCGCCTCGAGCAGATGAGCCGCGAGCTTCTTCGCCTTTTCCTTCACCCGGTCGGCCGCGAGCTTCACGGCGGGGCCGCCCACCGCCGTGGTCCTGCTCCCATAGGTTCCCCACCCCTGCGGTGTGGCCTCGGTATCGCCCGCTACGATTTCGATGTTTTCAATGGGGATCCCGAACTCGTCGGCCACGATCTGGGCGAACGTGGTCTCCTCACCCTGCCCGTGCGGCTTGCCCCCGATGTATACGCGCACGACGCCCGTGGGATACACGCGGACCACGGCCGAGTCGTACAGCCCGCCGCCGAAGCCCACCGCGCCGGCCACCTGTGACGGCCCGAGCCCGCAAATCTCGCAGTACGTCGTGACGCCCACTCCGAGATAACGCCCCTGCTTCCGAGCCTTGGCCTGCTCGGCGCGGAAGGCCTTGTAGTCGAGCATCCCGAGCGCCTTGTCCAGCGCGCCCTGATAGTCGCCCGAGTCGTACGTGATGCCCGTGGCGACCGTGTAGGGGAACTTGTCCTTGGGAATCAAGTTCTTCCGCCGCACTACCACCGGGTCCATCTTGATCTTCCGCGCGTAGACCTCCACCAGCCGCTCGATCAGGTACGTTGCCTCGGGACGGCCGGCCCCGCGGTACGCATCGACCGGCGTCGTGGTCGTGTACACGCCGTACACGGTGCCCTCGATGTTCGGGATCGTATACGGCCCCGAGTACATGAGCCCGTGGAGAATCGTCGGAATCCCGGGCGCCGCCGTGGACGCATACGCGCCAAGTCCCGCGTACACCCGTGTCCTAAGACCCGTGATTGTCCCGTCCTTCGTCCCGCACAACTCCACGTATTCCACATGGTCCCGCCCGTGGATCGTGACCTTGTAGTTCTCGGAGCGATCCTCGGTCCACTTGACCGGCCGCTTCAGGTCCATCGCGGCGAAGCACACCAGGGCTTCGTCGGCGTAGCCGGGGATCTTGCTGCCGAAGCCGCCGCCCACGTCGGGCGCCACCACCCGGATCTTGTGCTCGGGTACCTTGAGCATGACCGAGCAGAGGAACCGATGGATGTGGGGGTTCTGGCTCGTGACCCAAAGGGTGAGCTGACCCATCGCATCGTTCCAGGTCGCGACTGCGGCGCGCGGCTCCAGGGCGGTGGGCTGGAGGCGCGGCTGAAGCAGTCGCAGCTCGACCTTCACGGCCGCCTCGGCGAACGTCTTCGCCGGGTCCCCTCCTGACACCTTCCACGTGAACGCGACGTTGCCGGGCACGTCGGCGTGAAGCTGGGGGGCCTCTTTTCCCGTGGCCTTCTCGGGGTTCACCACGGCATCAAGCGGCTCGTAGTCCACGTCCACCAGGTCCACCCCGTCCCGGGCCGCCGCGCGAGATTCCGCGACGACCATCGCGACCGCGTCACCCACATAGCGGACCTTCTCGTAGGCCAGCAGCGGATGCGGCGGGGTCCTGAGATCGCAGTTGGGCACGTTCCAGGCGCACGGCACCGGGTTCACGCGGTCCTTTGTGTCCTGGCCCGTGTACACCGCGACCACGCCGGCGACCTTCTTTGCGCGCTTCGTCTCGACGCTCCTGACGCGAGCGTGCGCGAAGGGGCTCCGGACGAAGGCGGCGTACAGCATCCCCGGCAGCTTCACGTCGTCGGTGTAGGTCCCACGGCCGGTCAGCAGGCGGGGGTCCTCACGCCGTTTGATGCCGGATCCGAACAGGGTCGCCATGGCTCACCCCCCAGAGACCGCGGCGCCGGGCCGCCGGCTCCCGCGCAGGGCGGAGGCAGCGGACCGGACAGCGGCCACGATGTTCTGGTAGCCCGTGCACCGGCACACGTTGCCCTCCAGGGCGTGCCGGATCTCGTCCTCGGTCGGATCGGGGTTGTCCCGCAATAGCTCCACGGTCGTCATCACAAACCCCGGTGTGCAGAAGCCGCATTGCAGCCCGTGCTTTTCCCAGAAGGCCTGTTGTACCGGGTGAAGCGTGCCGTCCCTCGCCAGGCCCTCAATGGTAGTGATCTTGTGACCTTCTGCCTGCACGGCGAGCACGGAGCAGCTCTTCACCGCGCGTCCGTCCAGCAGCACCGTACAGGCGCCACATTGACTGGTATCGCACCCGACCTGGGTGCCAGTGAGATTCAGCTCGTCCCGCAACATGTGGACGAGCAACGTGCGCGGCTCTGCCTGCGCCTTCAGCGCCTGGCCGTTCACGTTGAGTGTGATGGTCTGTGTCATCGTGCAGGAACCTCCCAAGCCTGGTGCGCGTTTCCATGGGATAACCGGGTTGGGACGAGCGTCGTTAATATGCCCGCAGGCACCGTAGCCGCCAGGCCGAGCCAGGCCTCCGCGGCGCGCTATTATTCCGGTGTGACCGACCTATCCGCCCGCCTCAATGCGGGCCTCGCCGGCCGTTACACGATTGAGCGCGAGCTAGGGCGCGGTGGTATGGCTGTCGTGTACCTCGCGCGTGAGCTCCGCCACGACCGTCAGGTTGCGCTCAAGGTGCTACGGCCAGAACTCCAGGGGCCCGGCGCCGAACCGGACCGGTTCCTCCGCGAGATCCGCATGTCGGCGGGCCTCACGCATCCGCACATCCTGCCGCTCCATGACTCAGGGGAATGCGACGGCTTGTTGTACTACGTCATGCCCCTGGTCGGAGCATCGCTCAGGCAGCGGCTGCGCGAGGAGCAGCGCCTGCCCGTCGCGGGGCCGGTGCGCATCGCGCGCACCGTGGCGGCGGCGATCGACTACGCGCACCGGCACGGTGTGGTACACCGGGACCTCAAGCCTGAGAACATCCTGCTCCACGACGGCCAACCGTTGGTAGCCGACTTCGGGGTCGCAAAGGCGCTGACGGCCTGTTGCGATGAGCTGACGCTGCGGGGCATGGCGATCGGCACGCCCGCCTACATGAGCCCGGAGCAGGCGACGGGCGACGGCTCCGTGGACCAACGGAGCGACATCTACAGCCTGGGATGCATGTTGTTCGAGATGCTGTGCGGGCACCCACCGTTCTCGGGCGAGACGTCCGTCTCCGTGATGGCCCAGCAGGCGGTCAAGACGCCACCAGCCGTTCGGATGCTGCGGGCCGACGTCCCAGGTGGCGTTGCCGAGGCCGTCGCACGCGCGCTCGCCAAGGATCCGGCCCATCGCTACGCCACGGCGCTCGACTTCGCCGCCGCGCTCGAGTCGGGCCTGGCGGCGACGCCGGCCGCCTCCGCGACCGCCCGACGACAGATGATCGCCGTGCTCCCGTTCGTGAACGCGAGTCCCGATCCGGACGCCGAATACCTGAGCGACGGGATCACCGATGAGCTGATCAATGCCCTCGCCCGGCTCGAGGGGCTGCAGGTTACCTCCCGCACCTCGGCGTTCGCGTTCAAGGGGAAGCAACTGGACGTCCGCTCCATCGGGGCGCAACTCAACGCCTCGGCCGTCCTCGAGGGCACCGTGCGGAAGGCCGGCAGCCGCTTGCGCGTCACGGCACAACTGTCGAGCACAGCCGACGGCACCCTGCTCTGCTCCCACCGCTTCGACCGCGAACTAAAAGACGTGTTCGCCATTCAGGACGAGATTGCGCAGACAATGGTGAGTACCCTGAAGAAGGTGCTTCTCGCCGACACGGGACCCGTGGCGCCGCCGCGCTACACCCAGAACGAGCGGGCGTACCACCTTTACCTGCGCGGCCGGCATCACTGGAATCGGCGGAACCGCGAGGGCGTCGCCGAAGCGATTCGTTACTTCGAAGAGACGATTGCAGCCGATCCGTCCTACGCGCCCGCCTTCACCGGACTCGCGGATTCGTACGCGCTCGAGCTGGACTACCGCAGCGCGCCCGTAGCGGAAGGGATGGAGCGCGCCAAGCAGCAGGCGCGCCGGGCGCTCGAGTTGGACGAGACGCTGGCAGAGGCACACACCTCGCTCGGCTGGGTCACGTTCATCTACGATTGGGACTGGGAAGCCGCGGGCAGCGAGTTCCGCCGGGCCATCGAGTTGAACCCGAGTTATGCCACGGCTCATCAGTGGTACGCATTCCTGCATGCCGCGCACGGCCGGTTCGACGAGGCGGTGGGAGAAGTCCTGCTGGCGGCGGACCTGGACCCGATGTCCGCGTCCATCCGCCGCAGTGTGGGATGGGCGTTGTACTACGCCCGGCGCGCCGATCAGGCGCTCGATCACCTGCGGCGCGCGGCAACCATGGATCCCACGTCCGGCGAGACGTTCCGGATTCTGGGCCTGGTGCACCTGCTCCTCGGCAATGACACGCAAGCCGAGGCGGCGTTTCGCGAGGCGATTCCGTTGTCCGGGCACGCCGATTACGCCGTGGCCGGCCTGGCGCACCTCGACGCGCGCCGCGGTCGCACTACCGCGGCGCGAGAGGCGCTCGAGACTCTCCGCCGCGAAGCCGAGACGAGGTACGTCTCCCCCGTCGCGTTCGCAACGATTCACGCGGGGCTCAGCGACGCCGACGCCACATTCCATGCGCTGGAACAATGCTATCGGGAGCGCCGCGGCTGGATGGCGTATCTCAAGGTCCAACCCGTGCTGGATCCGCTGAGGAACGATCCCCGGTTCGCGCCGTGGCTGCGACGAATGAGGCTCGATTGACCGGACCGGCGGCGACCCAACCGCTGAAAGCCGGCGCCGGTTTGAACCCGCGAACGACCGCCGCTAGGTTCGTGTCATGACGCCACCAGACGAATCATCCGGCCAGCGCCGCAGTAGCCAGCCCCTGCTCGACGCGCTGGGCAAGCTCATCGTTGAGGGCAAGGACGCCGCGACTTATCTCTGGCAGGTCCCGGACGACGCGGCCACGCGCGGCCGCGTGCAGCAGATCCTCGAAGACGTCCGCGAGCAGTCCGCCAAGAAGGGGCGGCGCGAGATGCCGAAGCTGTGCGAGGAATTGCTCACGGCTCTGCGCGCAACACCCAGCCCGCAACAGATGGACATCCTCCAGGACGGGTTCGACCGTCTGTACAAGCTGTGGGAAGCGGCGAAGACGGGGCTGGGGTAACCCTCATGAGGACCTATTCCAATGGATGATCTCAAGGCCATCAAGGCCGCGCTCGAGCGCAACGTGAAGGCCGTCTCGCTGCGACCGGCCATGGGGCAGGGCACCGCCGTGACGCGAGCGCGGCTCCGGCCCGGGCTTGCGTGCGACGTCGAAGAGGGCGCCTGGCGGTTCACCGTGGGGATGTCCCAGAAGTACGGCGGCTCGAACGCGGGCCCGAACCCAGGCGTATACGGTCGCGCCGCGCTGGGCTCCTGTCTGGCCATCGGCTACGCGATGTGGGCCGCCCGGCTCGGCGTCCCAATTGACGCCCTCGAGGTCGAGGTACAGGCGGACTCCGACGTGCGGGGCGAGCTTGGCGCGTCGGATGACGTCCCGCCGGGGTATCTCGCGGTGCGCTACGTCGTGCGCGTGGAAAGCTCGGCTCCGGAGGCCGACGTCCAGCGCGTGATCGACATCGGCGACCGCCACAGCTCCTGGCTCGACGACTTCACGCGGGCAATTCCGGTCCGCCGCGACGTGCAGGTCACGGCTCCTCGGGGCTAGGGCGTGGACCCGCGGCTCCAGCGCCGCGTTCAGCGGTACGGCTGGGACAAGGCCGCCGCGTACTACGAGCAGTACTGGTCGCGCCAGCTCGAGCCGGCCCAGACGCTGATGCTCCGTCTGGCACGGCTTCAACCCGGCGAGCGCGTGCTGGATGTGGCCTGCGGAACGGGACTGGTCACCTTCAGGGCGGCCGAGGCCGTCGGGCCGGGCGGGGCGGTTGTTGGCACGGATATCTCCGACTCCATGGTCACGCGCCTGCGCGAATCGGCCCGGGAGCGCGGGGCACCGAACGTCACCGCCAAGCGGATGGACGCCGAAGACCTCCGCCTTCCCGACGCGCGGTTCGACGTCGCACTCTGCGCCCTCGGCCTGATGTATTTCCCCGACCCGCAGAAGTCCGTTCGGGAAATGCTGCGGGTGCTGAAGCCCGGCGGGCGGCTGGCAGTCGCGGTCTGGGGAGCCCGGAGCAAGTGCGGCTGGGCGGAGATCTTTCCCATCGTGGATCGGCGCGTGGAGTCCGAAGTCTGCCCGCTGTTCTTCCAGCTCGGCACCGGCGAGGCGCTGCGGCTCACGCTGGAGGCGGCCGGGTGCACAGACGTGATGAGCGAGCGGATCTCCACGACGTTGCGCTACGAATCGGCGGATGATGCCGTGGGCGCCGCATTTGCCGGCGGCCCGGTGGCGTTGGCCTACTCGCGCTTCGGCGACCAGGTGCGAGACGCGGCGCACGCGGAGTACCTGGCCTCCATCGAGACGTTCGGCAAGCCGGATGGTCGGTACGACATCCCCGGGGAGTTCATCGCGGCCGTGGCCCGTAAATCAGGGTAAACCAACGCCGCGCTAGAGACCAAGCTCCCAGTCGGGTATCTTACAGCGGTCCCCACACGTTCAAGAGGTACGCTTGACGCAGTCACTACCGCCGATCCCGGACGCACGCACGCTGATGGCGATCCTGAACCGTTACCGCACACCCTCGCTCCGTCGCAGCCTGTTTCAGCTGTTAACCACGGCCGGGTTGTTCACCGCCGGGTGGATCGCTGTCCTGCTGGCGATGCGCGTTGGCCTGTGGGCCGGCCTGCTCGTCGCCATTCCGACAGGGGGCCTCACCATCCGGCTGTTCATCATCCAGCACGACTGCGGGCACGGTTCCTTCTTTCGCCCCCGGTGGGCTAACGATCTTGTGGGGTTCGCGATCGGCGTCGTGACGCTCATGCCCTACGGCTACTGGCGGCGCACCCACGCCATCCATCACAAGACCTCGGGCGACCTCGACTACCGCGGGTTCGGTGACATCGACACGTTGACGGTGCACGAGTACTTCAGTCGTTCGCGACTTGGCAGGTTGGCGTATCGCCTGTACCGCAATCCGGTCGTGCTGCTCGGGCTCGGCCCCGCCTACCAGTTCGTCTTGAAGCACCGACTCCCGCTCGATGCCCCCCTGGCCTGGAAGCGCGAATGGACGAGCGTGCTGCTCACCAATCTCGCGCTGCTCACGGTCGTGCTCGCCGCCTGGAGCACGATCGGGCTGACGTCGTTCCTCATGGTGCAACTCCCCATCACGCTGATCGCGGGGAGCATCGGCGTGTTCCTGTTCTACGTCCAGCACCAGTTCGAGGACACCTACTGGCGTAACCACCCCGAGTGGGATTTCCACGCGGCGGGGCTACAGGGCAGCTCGCTGCTCGCCCTGCCGAAGGTCCTCCAGTGGTTCACGGCCAACATCGGCTTTCATCACATCCACCACGTGAACGCGAGCATCCCCAACTACCGTCTGCCGGAGTGTTACGCCAAGGAGCCGGTGTTCCAACACGTGACCAGGATCACGCTATGGGACGGCCTCAAGTGCCTCAGGCTCGCGTTGTGGGACGAGCAACAGCGGAAGCTGGTGAGTTTTCGGGAGGCGCGACACCGGAAGGCGTGAGGGGGGTAGTCAGAGGGGCTTGATCTCCCCGGACTCAACGACATCTACAAGGTAGCCCTCGAACGCCGGCGGGATCTGCGCCGCGAGCGCCCGCGTCCGTTTCACCACGTACACCTTGATACACGGCTTGTCATCGCACAGGCCAATGGCGACTCCCGTGACCCCGGGCAGGCGCATCACGCTCTCGGTCAGTTGAGCCTGAGCCTGTTCGATCGACATCGCCTGCTTCTCCGGAGCTTCGTCGGTGGCCTCGCACGCCACCATGACGCCAATGAAAACGGCGGCGCGAACCGACCGCCACGCCGCCGCCGTCATCGCATCGCTACCGACTGGCTAATTGCCGTCCACGGTGACGCCGAAACGTGTCAGAACTGCATTGATTGGGTTTGCAATGGTGTACCCGCCGCCACCGGCGAAGAGCAGCGCCACCGGTCTCCGGGCGTCGGTCCCGCTCTGCACCACGATCAGGGACCCGGAATCGCCGCCGGCCGAGAAGCCGCCGCCCACGATGACCACCTGACCCACGAACCGCGCGACGCCCGGGGTGCCGTAATTCACGTTCACGGTCGCGTTCACCGCGTCCACACGACCCTTGGTCTGTCCTGTGGTGCGGCCGTACTTCATCACGCGCAACCCCGGGACGGCCCCAACGGTCGTCGCCCGCGGCGTGCCGTATCCGTCGGCCGGTGTGGCGTTGCCGAGCAGCGACGTGCTGGAGCGCGCAATCGCCGCGTCGATCACGTTGTTGGCGCCACCGCTGAACATGATCGGCTCGAAATCGTCGAGCGTCCCGATCGCATCCGCGGGATCCTGACCGCCGTCGTACGGGCCGGGCTGGAGCACGTTATCACCGAGCGGGGCGGCGTTGGTGTTGGCGTACACGTGATTGTTGGACAGCGCGAAGAAATTCGTGCCGTCCGTGACGCGTGCTCCGATCGTCCCGGCCGTGATGTCCGGATGACCCGTTGACACGCCGATCGGTACGGGGCGCGGGAATCTGGCGGTTCGATCCACTGGCGGTGCCCGCGGGCGAGCCTGGGCCCCCTGCGCCATGGAGCTCAGCGCGTAGATCGGACCCGTGACCTCTGGGACTAGGCGGAAGCCCTCGAGCTGACCCGGCAGCCCCCGGGCTTCGCCGCGCGCCAGGTAGACCTTGATCACAGGGTTGCCGGCGACGTCGAGCCCGACTGCCGTGCCCACCACGTCGGCGTCGGCCATGACGGCCGGAGTGTGCCGCTCCTGCACCTGCATGGCCCGCTCCAGGCCCTGTTGCTGACCGAGCGACAGCTCCGCCGCGCCCGTGATGTCTGGACTGTCACTCGCGCAACCGTATGCCACCGCCGCGAGAAGCGCGGCGCCAAGCGCAGCTCGGGCGCGCGTGTAAAGACGACGCATTGAACCTCCGGCTCGTACCGATGGAGAAACGGGGGATTCAACAATGCGAGCGGCTTGACCGGCGCGCAAGGCCACCTCCAACAGGCCGAACGCGACGGGCGCCTGTGTGACGCCGGTCACAGCCCGGCCGCTAGTCCTTGAACGGGGAAGGCTTCCCGCGCGGTCGCGCCGGCTGCGCGACTGAGAGCAACCGCTCCAGCTCCTCCACGCTCATTTCGAAGGGATCGCTCTCATACCCAGGAGCGGCGCCGGTGCGAGGCGGCTGCGGGTTGTCGCCGACCGGCGAGAACTCCCACTCCGACCGGCTGTGGGCGCGGACTTCCCATGCGTGACCCTGGCGATCCACAAAGCGGCGATAGCCCACGGTGTCTCCTACGCTGGCCCTGCGCTCTCAGGGCGTTTGCCGGCCGTATCGTAGCGACATCAACGTCGTTCCGCTCGGCGAGACGGTGACCACATAGAGCCGATCGTATTGCTCTTCGGTAATCTCCGGCACCGGTTGGGCGCCGAGTCCCTCGATAATGACGGGCAGCGTCTTGCGATGACTCACGACGAGCACGGTCTGGCCGGGGTGGTCCACACGGATCCGGTCGAGCAGCTCGGTGATGTAATTCTCGGTCGTCTGCAGGTTGGTGACGGGCAGGCTGCGGAGATCCGCGAGAGGCTTCACCGTTTGCTGCGTCCGGAGGTACTGCGTGGCGTAGATCGCGTCCACCCCGGCCTCGCCGAGCACGCGGGCAAGCTCGCGCGCACGGGCAAAGCCTTCGCGGCTCAGTGGATGGTCACCCAGCGGGCGGGATTTCTCGGCGTGGCGGACCAGGATTACCGTGGTGGGCCCTGCATCGGCTTGCGCCAACGCCAGGCGTGGCGCCGTCCACGAACCGAGGGCTGTGACAAAAGCGGCGAGGGCGGAGAACCAGGCCCGGCTCAAACCGTATGCGCCAGGCTTCGGACGGTTGACAGTCATGAGCGTAGGGTACACCGGCGCCCCCGGTCAGTCGAACCCGATGTCCCACTCCGCGCGCCGCCCAACGGTTGATTGTACGGTCACGTTGTAGTAGCATAAAGTAATATCTAATCATACATCATAAGCAATGACCCTCATTCGCATTTCCATCACCATCGCCCGTGAGCTGGTCAAGGCCATGGATCGGCGGGCCCGAGAGCTGGACCGATCGCGCAGCTGGGTGATAGGGGACGCGGCGCGGCGGTACCTGGAAGGCCCGGGCGTTACCGACAGCGCTCCCAGCGCCGCGACGGCGGCGGTTCGAGAGTCGCAGGCGCCGTACGGCATTTCGCCGGGCCTAGGCCCGTCTCGCCTGGCCCAGCTACACGCTGACCTGGCGCTCACCCCTACCGAGCGCGTGCGGGCGGCGGAACGCACCGCCCGCGCAGTCCCCCGGGGCACGCGACGCGTGGCGGACCGGATCCTCACGTTCGACCGCTACGAGGACTATCTCGACTGGAAGCGGCGGGAGGGACTCCTGTGAGCCGCTTCGAAACCGACCTGGCGCAGGTCTGTGCCAAGCTGAACGAGCGAGGAGCTCACTACGTTCTGGTGGGCGCCGCCGCGGTCCAGCTGTGGGGCCTCACGCGGGCCACCCGCGACATTGACATTCTGATCGAGCGAACGGAGGAGAACGCCCGGCGTGTGCTCAGTGCTCTTTCAGAGGTGGGGTTCGCTCTGGCTCGCGAATGGTTCGCGGAAGAGATCGTCAAGAAACCCGTGACCATCATCGGGGACTGGCCGCGCGTGGACATTCTCACCGTGGCCTGGAACGTTCACTACCCGGAGGCCCGGGCCGAAGCCACCGTGTTCGAGGTCGAGGGCGTGCCGATCCCCGCCGCCTCGATTGATCACCTCATCGCCTCCAAGCGAACCGGCCGCTTGCAGGATGCCGCGGACATCGAAGCGCTGGAGGAGATCAAGCGGCTGCGGGGGCTGGACTGAACGACCCTCGCCTAGAAGGCGAGGGGTTCATGGGGTGTCGATTGGAAATCGACTGTCATCCGCGATCTGCTCGCCTTGCTGCTCATCGATGTACTGCTGAATCA
>JACQHC010000084.1 GCA_016199245.1 Gemmatimonadota bacterium
ACCCTAACCTGCTGTTCGTGGGCACGGAGTTGGGGTTGTTCCTGTCGCTGGATGGTGGCCGGCAATGGGCGCGGTTCACGGGGAATCTCCCCAGAGTCGCGGTGCGTGACCTCGCCCTTCACCCGCGGGAACATGATCTGATCATCGCGACGCACGGGCGCGGCATCTACATCCTGGACGATCTCACGCCGGTCCGCGCGCTTACGGCCGAAGCGCTCGAGCGGGACGTCGCGGTCCTGCCGTCGCGGCCCGCGGTCATGGTGATCCCGGCGGCGCTGCAGGGGTTCGCCGGCGACGACGAGTTCGTGGGGCGCAATCCGGAGGAGGCGGCGAGCATCGTGTACTACCTCAAGCGCCGCCACATGTTCGGCGATTTCCGGCTGGAGATCTTCGACGCGTCGGGCCGGCTCACGGCCACCCAGCCAGCCGGCCGGCGGCGCGGCGTGAATCGCGTGGCGTGGCCCATGCGGCTCAAGGCGCCGCGCGTTCCGCCGGCCACGTCGCTCGTCGCTCAGCCCGGGTCGCTCATGGGCCCGCGCGTGCCCGAAGGCACGTACCGCGTGAGGCTGGTGAAGGGCGCGGACACGCTGGAGACGAGCGTGGCGCTGGCGCCCGATCCCCGCTCTCTGCACAGCGCCGAGGACCGCGCGGCACAGGATCGAGCCGTAATGCGGCTGTACGACATGGTGCAACGCCTGGCGTACGTGGTGGATGCCACGCTCGACCTCAGGAATCAGGCGCGCGCCCGGGCCGACAGCCTGAGACCCGGCGACGCCCTCGCCCGGCGGCTCTCGCGCCACGCCGATCAGCTGGAAGCATTCCGCACGGTACTCGTTTCCACCAGCGAGGCAGGTAGGATGGCCGGCGAGGAGAAGCTGCGGGAGAAGCTGGTCTCGCTCTACGGGACGGTAAACGGCTATGAGGGCCGGCCCACCGAGTCGCAGCTCGAGGCGGCCGACGTGCTCACCGGAGAGCTGGAAGCCGCCGCTGCGCGGTTTGCCACGCTGACCGCGACGGAGCCGGCCGCCGTGAACGCGGAGCTGGAGCGGCGCAAGCTGCCTGCGGTGAAGCTGCTGAGTCGGGAGGAATGGGAGAGGCGGTGAGCCCCAAAGGCGTGAGGGGTGAGGAGTAAGGGGTAAGGGGGACCAGCGCCTTGAGATTTGTGAGTACTGGTGGGAAGGCGCCGCCGGCGAACCTCGAGACTGCTCTCCTCAGTGGCCTCGCCCCGGACGGCGGACTCTACATTCCTGAAGCCCTTCAGCCGATGGCGGCGGACGCGCTAAATGCGCTTCGCCGCCGTCCGTTTAGTGACGTGGCGCTCGCCGTCACGCGTCAGGTGCTGGGCGGTGCCTTGCCTGGCGATGTGCTCCAGCGCGTCGTCGAGGACGCGTTCAACTTCCCGGTTCCACTCGTGCCGCTGGGCGAGCGGACGTTCGTCCTCGAGCTGTTTCACGGCCCGACGCTCGCGTTCAAGGACTTCGGCGCCCGCTTCATGGCCCGGCTGCTCGGCGCGCTCGACGGCACGAGCGGTGACACGCTCACCGTGCTGGTGGCGACATCCGGCGATACGGGCGGGGCCGTGGCGCACGCGTTCCACGGCGTGCCGCGCACGCAGGTGGTGGTGCTCTACCCGGACGGCAAGGTGAGCCGGATCCAGGAGCGGCAGTTCTCGACCCTGGGCGGCAATGTGCACGCGGTCGCTGTGACCGGCGCGTTCGACGACTGCCAGCGACTGGTGAAAGGCGCTCTGCGGGACGCTGATCTCGCGCGCGCTCACCGGCTCACTTCGGCCAATTCGATCAACATCGGCCGGCTGCTACCCCAGATCACCTATTACTTTTTTGCCTGGACGGACCTCCCGCGCGTGGAAAACGATCTGGTGGTCTCGGTTCCGTCGGGGAACTTCGGGAATCTCACCGCGGGCCTCCTGGCCAAGCGGCTCGGGCTGCCGGTGGCCCGGTTCGTCGCCGCCACGAACGCCAACGATGTCGTGCCGGCCTACCTGCGGACCGGTCGCTTCGAGCCACGCGCGCCGCAGCCCACCATCTCCAGCGCGATGGACGTCGGCCATCCCAGTAACTTCGCCCGCATGGAGGTGCTGTACGGCGGGGACGCGGCACGCATGCGGGAAGACGTCGTGGGGAGCGCGCATACGGACGAGGACACCCGCGCGTGCATCGCCGACGTGGAGCAACGCTTCGGCTGTGTGCTGGACCCGCATTCGGCGGTGGGCTACCTGGGGCTGCAACGCGCGCTGGCCGAGCGACCGGGCGCCACAGGCGTGCTCCTCGCGACGGCGCATCCCGCCAAGTTCGGGGAGATCGTCGAGCCGGTGATCGGCCGGCCGGTTCACGTGCCCGAGCGGCTGGCGATGTGCCTGGAGCGGGAGCCCGTCGTGACCAGAATCCGACCGGACCCGCGTGAGCTACGGGAGGTGCTGCGCTTCACCGGATCTTCATAATCCCTCAGGTAGCTTGGGCAGGACCCTCCCCGAGCCGTTCATGTCCCTGACCGCGGTCGAACGCCGGCTCCTCGGCCTGAAGAGTCTCATCGGCAATACGCCCCTCCTTGTCCTCGAGGTCGACTTCCGGGGGACGAGGCGCGTGGTGTACGCCAAGGCCGAGCATCTGAACATGACGGGCAGCGTGAAGGACCGCATGGCCCTGCACATCCTGCGACAGGGCTACGCGAAAGCGACGCTCCTGCCGGGGGCACTCATCGTTGAGGCGACGAGCGGGAACACCGGGATCGCGTTCGCCGGCGTCGGCCGGGCGCTGGGTCACCGCGTGGCCATCTTCATGCCCGACTGGATGAGCGAGGAGCGAAAGAACCTGATCCGGTCCTACGGCGCCGAGGTCCATCTGGTGAGCGCCGAGGACGGTGGGTTTCGCGGCAGCATCGAGCAGGCCGTGGCGCTGGCCGCGCGCACGCCGGACGCGTTCCTGCCCCGGCAGTTCGAGAACGAGGACAACTGCGCGGCGCATGAGGCGACGACCGGCCCCGAGATCTGGTGGCAGCTCCAGGCCCACGGCGTGACGCCCGACGCCCTGATCGCCGGGGTCGGAACCGGAGGAACCCTGATGGGTGCGGGCCGGTTCCTCCGTTCCGTTCGTCCCGAGGTGCGATTGCATCCGCTGGAACCCGCGAGCTCGCCGACGCTGTCCACCGGGTACAAGGTGGGCCGGCACCGGATTCAGGGTGTGTCGGACGAGTTCATTCCGCCGATTGTGGACCTGGGCTTTCTCGATTCCGTCATCGCGGTGGAGGACGGCGATGCCATTCTGATGGCGCAGAAGCTCGCGCGCGACCTCGGGCTCGCCGTGGGGATCTCGTCCGGGGCCAACC
>JACQHC010000090.1 GCA_016199245.1 Gemmatimonadota bacterium
GTGCCGGTCATCGTGGATGCCGGCGTGGGAACGGCTTCCGACGCGTGCGTCACCATGGAACAAGGCGTGGACGGCATCCTGATGAACACGGCGCTGGCGGAGGCCCGGGACCCCGTGCTGATGGCGAGAGCGATGCGGCTGGCCGTTGATGCCGGCCGGGCCGCGTTTCTCGCCGGCCGGATGGTCAGGCGGGAGGTTGCGGTCCCGTCGAGTCCCACGGCGGGATTGCTCGACTGAGGTGGCGGCGCCCGGCACCGCGGCGCGGGCAGCGGCTCTCGAGATCTTGCGGGCGACCCGGGCCGGCGAGCTGTTCGACGTCGCCCGGGACCGCGCCGTCGCGTCGCTGAGCGCGGCCGACGCGCGCCTGGCGCAGGAAATCGCGGCCGGTGTGCTCCGAGGGCGGCGCATGCTGGATGCGCGCGTCCGGCGGTTCGTGACCGATCGCTGGCGCTGCATACCCGAAGACCTCCGGAACGTGCTCCGCATCGGCGCCTATCAGTTGACCGCGTTGAACCGGGTGCCCCCGCATGCCGCGGTGGCCACGGCCGTCGAGCTGGCGAAGTCTCGGCGCGGCCATCGAAGCGGGGCCTTCGTCAATGCCGTGCTCCGAGAGATGCTGCGGAGGCGGCCCGCCGGCGGCAACGAATCGGCGGAGGTCGCCGAGCGACACGGTGGGACCGTCGCCCAACGACTCGCGGCGCAACACTCGCACCCTGACTGGCTGGTCGCGCGGTGGTTGCACCGCTTCGGTCGCGAGGCAACCGAGCGCCTGCTGTCACACCACGGCCGCCGGCCGCCGCTCCATCTCCGGCCGGTCAGGTGGACGCGAGAGGAGATCGCCGCAGCCGCGCGCGCGGCCGGCCTCGAGATCGAGTTGTGCGCGGAGACCGATGGGCTACTCGTCCGCGCCCGGCATCCGCGCTACGTGCCGGGATTCGCGGAGGGAGCGTTCGTCGTCCAGGGGCCGGCACAGGCCCAGATGCTCAAACGAGCGGCGCTGCCGCCGGGGAGCCGGGTGTGGGACGCCTGCGCCGCCCCCGGTGGGAAAACGGCCGTGCTTGCCCGGACGTTCCGCGTGGTGGCCTCCGACCGTGGCCACGAGCGCATCCGGCGACTGTGTGATACGCTGCGGCGCACGGCGCCTGTGGTCCCCGTACTCGCCGCGGATGCGCGACAGCCACCGCTTCGACCCGGCGGCGTGAACGCCGTGTGGCTCGACGCGCCCTGCTCGGCGACCGGGACCGTGGCCCAGCATCCCGACGCCCGCTGGAGGCTCACCCCTCGGCGACTGGCGCACCTGGTAGGAGTTCAGCAGGCGCTGCTCGATGCCGTGGCGGCCGTGCTGGCGCCCGGAGGGTTGTTGGTGTATACGACGTGCTCCCTGGAATTCGAGGAGAACGAAGGCCAGGTGAACCGGTTTCTCGAGGAGCAGACGCGGTTTCGCAGGGACCAGGCGGACATGTTCGTGTTCCCGCCTGACACGGGCGCCGACGGCGGTTACCTGGCCGTGTTGCGCCATACGTGATGCGCGTTCGCCGCCATCTCCCGCCGGGGATTGACTGGGGTGCCCTCACGCGGCCACTGGCGCGTATCCTCCGCCAGCGTCGGGCGGTCGTGGCGCTGGCCGTCTTTGCGGGGACGGGGCTGGCTGGCTACGCGGTTGCGGCGATCCTGCTATTCCCCGCCCCGATCTTCGCAGCGAGCCAGCGCGTGCCGCGGGTCATCGGCCTGACCGCGGAGGCGGCGCGCGAGGCGCTGACACAGGCGCAGCTGAAGCCTGAGGAAGCTGAGCGGGTTCGACACCCCAGCTACCCGGCCGGGACGGTGGCGTGGCAGGATCCACCGCCGGACATGATGGTGCCGCAAGGGGCCAGCGTGGCCCTTTCGGTGAGCGTTGGGCCACCGCGCATTCCGGTGCCGGACGTGTCGGGGCACAACGCCGCGGTCGCGCGGCTCCTGATCGAGTCCGCCGGCCTCCGCGTGTCGGATGTGGACACGGCGCAGACCGCGGCCCCGCCGGGCGTGGTGGTCAACACGCGGCCACCGGCCGGCACCGCCGTGACCACGGGAGGGGGGCGCGGGGTCACGCTCGTCGTGAGCGCGGGTGCTCCCACGATCACCGTACCGGACTTGAACGGGCTCAAGCTCGAGGAGGCACGACTGGTACTGGAAGAGTCGGGACTGGCGTTGGGCACCTATTTTCAGCGAACCGCGGGGGCGGCCCGTCCCGAGACGATCATCGAGCAACGACCGGCGGCCGGGACGCTCGCCGCGCCGGGGACGGCGGTCCACGTGGTACTGGCGAGACGAGGAGGCCCATGACCGGGCGAGTGCGCATTGCGCCCAGCATCCTGAGCGCCGACCTGATCCGGTTGAAGGACGCCATCGCCGCCGCGGAGGCGGGCGGCGCCGACTGGATCCACGTGGACGTGATGGATGGGCGGTTCGTTCCCAACCTCACGTTCGGACCGGGCATCGTGGCGGCGGTGCGACGAGTGACCCGGCTGCCGCTCGACGTGCACTTGATGGTCGTGGAACCCGAGCGATACATCGAACCGTTCGCGGAGGCGGGCGCGAACGTTCTCACCTTCCATCCCGAGGCAACGATCCACGGCCAGCGACACGTGAGCGCGGTGAGGGAACGCGGCATGCTGGCCGGCATCGCGCTCAACCCCGGAACTCCGCTCGCCGCCGTTGAGGACCTGGTGGGCGAGGTCGACCTCGTGCTGGTCATGAGCGTCAATCCCGGGTTCCCGGGTCAGGCGTATATTTCGGCTGTGACCGACAAGATCCGGCGCGTGCGGGCGCTGCTCGACGCGCGCGGGAGCAAGGCCCATCTCGAAGTGGATGGAGGGATCGGGCGAGACACCATCGCGGCGGCGGCGGCCGCGGGCGCCGACACGTTCGTCGCGGGCTCGGCGGTGTTCGGCGCTCCTGATCCGGCGGCAGCCATTCGCGAGTTGCGGCGGCTGGCACACCCCCGGCCGTAGCATCATGTCTTCACGCGCTCAATGGTTCGCGGTCGCCGGCGTGATCGGCGCGTTGACCGCCCTGCTGGTGACCGGGCTGGCATTCACCGGCGATATCGCGCCCGTGGGCGTCGGTAGCGCCGCCCCGGAATTCGCCGCCGTGGACCTCGCCTCAGGCCGGGAGTCGAGCCTGACGGCCCTGCGGGGAGACGTGGTGCTGCTCAACATCTGGGCCACGTGGTGCCTGCCCTGCGAGAAGGAAATGCCGTCCATGCAGCGGCTGTTCGAGGAGCTGGGGCCCGCCGGCCTCCGCGTGGTAGCCGTGAGCATTGACGACGCCAGCCCCGAAGTGGTGCAGCAATGGGTCACCGAGCGGCAGCTCAGCTTTGCCATCTGGCACGACCCCTCCGGACGCATCGAGCGACTGTATCAGACCACCGGCGTGCCCGAGAGCTTCGTGATTGACCGGCACGGCGTGATCGTCAAGAAGATCATCGGGGCCACGGAATGGGACCACCCGGCCCAGAAGGCACTCATCAAGCGGCTGCTCGCGGGTGAGGCATCGGAGGCGACCGGCGCGGCCCCGGGCGGCGGATGAGCCACAGGCTGCGACGTTTCCTTTCCGATTGGCCCATCAAGCTCACCGCGCTCGTCCTGGCGGTGCTCGTGTGGGCGATGGTCCAGGCCCAAGAACCGACGACGCTGATGGTTCCCGTGACGCTGATGATCGAGCCGCCCGGCGGGGCGGAGATCGTCGAGCCCTTGCCACGCGTCCGGGCGCTCTACAGCGGGGCGGGGCGGGAGATCTTCAAACTGCTCGGCTCCCCGCCCAGGATCACGCGGATCATCCCGGATACGGTTGCGGGGCCGACGGTCACGCTGGACCTGTCCACGGCGGACCTGGTGATACTCACTGACGCCGAGGTGGCTGCCCGCGAAGTCGAGCCGCGGCGGATTCAGATCAGGTTCCGGCGGCCCGGAACCCCGGACGATTCCACGAACCCATGACGGACGTTCTGCTGGGTATCGAGACATCGTGCGACGAGACCTCCGCCGCCGTCCTCGTGAGGGAGGGCGGCCGGCCCGAACTCGCGAGCCTGGTGATCCTGTCGCAAGACATCCATCGCGTATTCGGCGGGGTCGTTCCGGAGTTGGCGAGCCGGGCTCACCTCCGGACGCTGGACGCGGTGGTCAAGCGCGCGCTCGAGGAGGCCGGCCTTCCCCTCGGGGCCGTAGACGCCGTCGCCGTGACGGCCGGCCCGGGGCTCGTCGGCGCGCTGCTGGTGGGCGTGTGCTACGCGAAGGCCCTCGCCGCAGCCGGCGGCCGATCGCTCATCGGCGTGCATCACCTTGAGGGCCACGTGTTCGCTCCCGCGCTGGAAGACCCCGACCTCAAGCCGCCCTTCGTGGCGTTGGTCGTCTCCGGCGGCCACACCGTGCTGCTCGACGTCCCGGACTGGGGGCAGTACAAGCTGTTGGGAGAGACGCGCGACGACGCGGCGGGAGAGGCGTTCGACAAGGTCGCGAGCCTGCTCGGCCTCGCGTTCCCCGGAGGGCCGCACATCGAGCGCCTGGCGCGCGAGGGAACGGATCGGTACGGCTTCCCCCGACCGATGCTCCAGGACGGTCTCGATTTCTCGTTCAGCGGCCTCAAGACCGCCGTGCTGCACGAGGTGCGTCGGACGCCGGTGCTCGGAGAGCGCGAGCGGCGTGATCTGGCCGCCTCGTTCCAGGCCGCTGCTATCGAGGTGCTGGCGCACAAGACCGTGGCCGCCGCCCAGCTCACGGGCTACCCCGCGGTCGTCGCTGGCGGCGGCGTCGCCTGCAGCGGGGCCTTACGACAAGCGCTCGCGGCCGCGCTCGCGGGCCGCGCCCGCCTCGCCGTGGCGCAACCGCGGCTCAACGCGGACAACGCAGCCATGATCGCTCGCGCGGGATGGTTCCGGCTTGCGCGCGGCGAGTCGAGCAGCCTGTTCCTAGAAGCCGACCCCATGCTCCCGTGGCCCGGCCTCGACGTTTCCGAGCCCCGGTCCCAGCCGGTCCGCTGATCCCGTGACCGTCTATCCGCTGATCATCCGGCTCGGGCCGATCACGGTCACCGGCTACGGCATCATGATGATGGTCGCCTTTCTCGTGGGTGGGTGGGTGATTCAGCGCGAGCTCCGCCGGCGCGGCCTGAGCGAGGACTACGCGGCGGACATCGTGGTCGCCGCCGTGATCGGCGGGATCATCGGCGGCAAGCTGTACTACGCGTTGCTGTACCGGGATGCCGGGAGCCTGCTTTCACGCGGCGGGCTCGTGTGGTACGGAGGCTTCACCGGGGGAGTGGCCGCTGTCCTGTTCAATGGGTGGCGCCGCCGCGTTCCGATGCGGTTCACCATGGAGATCGGGACGCCGGCCCTGGCGGTGGGGTACGCCGTTGGACGCGTCGGCTGCTTTCTGGTGCAGGATGACTACGGCCTTCCAACCGGCCTGCCGTGGGGCATGCAGTTCCCCGCCGGCTGGCCTCCCTCCACCGTGGCCAATCTGACGCGCGACTTCGGCCTGACGTTTCCCGCCGGCACGTCTCCCACCGACGTGCTCGCGGTGCATCCCACGCAGCTCTACGAGACCGGGCTGATGATGTTGGCGTTTTGGCTTCTGTGGCGACTACGGGCCCACGAGCATGCAGCGGGTTGGTTGTTCGGGCTGTACCTGGCGCTGGCCGGGACGGAGCGGTTCCTGATCGAGTTCGTGCGGGCCAAGGACGATCGGTTTTTCGGTCCTCTCACGCTCGCACAACTTGTTAGTACAACAATATTTATCATAGGTATCGCGTTGATGTTCCGGTGGTATCGCAAAGATGGCTTTACGGTCTCTAACCAAGCCGTGATTCTCCAACCGCGGCCGAAGACTTAAGCACGCTCTGCACAAGTCGGGCGGTAGGTCCCTCCGTCTGCTGCAGTTCGCGAGTGCGGCGAGCTGGTACGCCGGGTGCCGCTCACTGACGCAGCCCTCGGGACCCACTGCCGCGACTTGCGCAGAGCTTCCGCGGTCCTTCAGGCAGTGACGCCGCGGGATTGTCTCGGCTCCAGCCAGAAGACCCACGCCAGGGCGAGCGCCAGAGCAGCCGCGAGCAGCGACTGCGCCAGGAAAGTCTGGATCGTCGGGAAAATGCCCAGCGCCGGGACTCGCGGCATCCAGGCCAGTGGCGTCATGGGGAGGTAGCCCGCCTCCTGCAACTCGGCAACGCCCTGGCCGGCGAACGTGAAGGCCATGAGATACAGCAACGCGCTCGTCACGGCGAAGAACGGCTTGAGAGGCAGGCGGCTTCCGTATCGCTGCATCACGTAGTACACGATCCCCAGCACAACTGCCCCGAGGACGATGCCTCCCCCAATGCTGGCGGCCGACGTTGCCGTACCGTCGGCCGTTGCGAATAGCGCGGCGTAGAACAGGACCGTCTCGAATCCCTCGCGGTACACGGCGAGGAACGCCACCGCGGCGAGTGCCAGCGCGCGCCGGCTCGTGAGCGCCTTGTCCATTCTCGAGGCAACGAACGCCTGCCACTTCTTCATCTCCACCTTCGACACCAGCCAGTACGACACCCAGAAGAGCACCAGCGCGGCGAGGAGCATCGTGGCGCCCTCCAGGGCTTCCTGCGACGCCACGGCGCTCCGGGATATCGTCGCGAACGCACCTGCCGTGATGAGGCTCGCCACCACGGCGCCGAGCACGCCGAGCCCGAGGTCCTTGCGCCGTTCCGGCACGCCAGCTCGCGTCACGAAAGCCATCAGCGCGCCAACCACGAGAATGGCTTCGAATCCTTCCCGCACCATGATGAGCAGGGATTGTGCGAACAGCAGCCCCGGTGCCGACTCCTCGGCAAACCCGGAGGCTGCCCGTACCAGCGCGGAGTCGGCGTCGCGCACGGAGGCCTCGACAAGGGGAACGTCGCCGTCGGCTATTGCTGCCCGGACGGCCGCGAAACTCTCCTCGACGGCCCTCGCGGCCCCGGGGTCCCGCGCGCGCACCGTGGCCTCGATCCGCTCAAACACCAGGTATGCGTCCAGCGCCTGCCGCCCCGCGCCTTCCCGATCACCCGAGAGCGCCGTGGCACGCGCGGCGGCGAGCCCATCCCGCGCCCGAGTCACCACCCTGGCCACTTCGAGCCGGCGATCGAGTCCGAGCGCCTCGGCCGCGCCCGCGGTGCGCGCGTACGCGACGGCGGCCTGCGTGACAGCGTCGTCCGGCGCCGAGCCCAGCCGCCCCGCGAGCAGCGCGGCTAGAGAGTCATCGCTCAGCGCTGCGGTCTCGGCGAAGCTGCTCACCAGCGGAAGGCAGTCCGGGCACAGTCGTCGCACCACGTCGGCGCCCGCTCGACGATCCGCCTCGCCGGCGCGCAGGGAGGCGGCATACAGCGCGACGGTCCAGCGGTCGTCTTCGTCCAGCGCGCCCTGAAAGGCCGGCATGGCCGTTCCGGCGACACCGACGTTGATCTTGCGGAAGAACTCGAGCGGGCTGGTGGCGCGCAGCGCCGGATTCGTGAGATCCCCCGGCGGCGGGTCGAGTCCTGGGGCCTGGGGTCCGTCACCGCGACCACTCGGTCCATGACACGTGGCGCACCGATCCCGATAGACGGCGGCGCCTGCGGCAAGTGACGGCACGCCCCGAGGCGATGGATCGAGCGGGATCCCGACCGCGGCCGAGAGGCTCATCCGCAGCGAATCCACCAGGACGCGCAACTCCCCGGCCGGCCGGTATTCCCGCACTCCGCCAAGGATCGCGTCCAACGCGGCGGCTGTCGCTCCGGCCACGGGTGGGCGAAGCCCCACTGCCGCACGGCGCGCCTCGCCGAGGAAGAGCACCGCCTCCTCGTATTCAGGGAGGTTGACCACGCGCCCGTCCGCCACGCCCAGCGCGTATTCGTCCAGCGCCACGGCGGCGATGTCGGCGATCCGCCGCGCGGCCGCCACCTCGTCCGACTGCGCGGCGAGAGGGACGGCGGCGATCCGGACACAGATTGCGAACGCGAAGGCCGTGCGCACGGGCGCGCGGAACACCACCGAGGATCTACCCACCACTTGCGGGAGGCGAAGTGTAAGGTTGCTCGCAGCGAAACGGCAGGGTCGCGATCATCCGAGCAGCATCACGACGGCGGCCGCTTGAAGGTCGGAGTGGGACAGCGAAACCATGACGCGCCGCACGCCGAGGCCCTCGGCGCGCTCTTGGGCGCGGCCCGACAACCGGAGCGACGGCCGACCCTCGTCGTTCCGCTCGACCTCGATCTCGCGCCACCCGATCGCGATGCGTTGGTCCTCAGGTTGCAGCGCCTTGAACGCGGCCTCTTTCGCAGCGATGCGGGCGGCGACATGCCGCGCCGGGACGGCCATGGAGAGGCAGTAGGCCCGCTCCGCGTCCGTCAGCAGCCGGTCCATGACCCGCGGCCCCAGGCCCTCCAGCATCCGCTCCACGCGGGCCACGTCAACGAGATCGATCCCGACGCCGAGGGGAACCACTACGCTGGAAACCACCGGAGGGCCGGCAGCAGCCAGGGCGGCGCCGCGACAAAGCCTCCCAGGATCAACCCGAGCCACACAGCGAAGGCCAACGCCACGATCGTGAAAACCGCGACCGGCCACATCGGGCGGCGCCATGCGCCCAACGCCTCGGCGACGCGATCCCAATGCCCGGCTTCGTGCTCGACGGCCTCCTCCAGCACGAGCCAGGCTTCTTCCAACCGCCGGGCTGCCGCCTTCACCGCTTCCTGCCACGCTTCGAGGGCGTCCCGCTCGGCGGGCGTCGCCTCGATGGCGGCCGGCGACAGCTCATCGACGCGGTCCAGCGCCGGCACGAGCCGGGAGCCGGAAGCCCCGAGCCGCGCGGCAACGGTGCGGCGGTCCGCTTCACTCACGGTGAGCCGTCGCCGCCGTCGCCGCGGCAGCCGAACGGCGGCGGCTTCGGCCGCCAGGCGCTCACCGGCGCGGGCCAGCAACCGATCCCCGATCGCCTGCACGGACTCCTCCCAAGCGGACAGCCACACGTCGCGGCCCAGCGCCGTCGCGGCGGCGGCGCGGTTGTCCTGCGCGGCCAGCCGCCGCGCCTCGCCGGCGGCGTCGATGATCTTCGTCACCAGGTGCAGGCGTTCCCCGTCGAGGGCGAGGCCGCCGGGGCGGCGCCCGGTCCCGGCCACGAGTTTCCCGAGCGCGGGGCCGATTTCAGGAATGCGCAGCGGGAGCAGCAGCTTCGGTGTGATCATAGATCGCTCCGAGCACGGCCCCGACGTCTGCCAGCGACGCGAAGGCGGCGTACGCTCCGGCTTCGAGCAACGCCCCGATGGAAAAGAAGCCCGTGGCCACGCCGATGGCCCGGGCTCCGATGGACCGGCCGCAGGTCATGTCCGCCGGCGTGTCGCCGATGATGACCACATCGTGGCCCGCGACGTCACAACCGATGGTGTCTCGCGCCCGCCGCACGGCGATGGGAGGCAGGTCTGGCCGGTCGGCCGCGTCCGACCCGAACGCCCCGACGCGAAATCGCGCCGGATCAAGCCCCGCCGCGCGGAGCTTCAGCGCGGCCCCGACCTCCAGATTCCCCGTGAGCAACCCGATCACCGCGTCGCCGCGGGATTCCAGTGCGTCGAGCAGCGCGGCCACTCCCGCGAGCAGACGCGTGGCACCGGCGTTTCGCTCCAGCTCAGCGGCGAGCAGGGTGAGATAGCGGCGGCACACCAGGTCCAAATGCTCCGGACTCGTGGCGTGCGGATGATCGGCTGCGGTCATCAGCTCCCTGACGATTTGTGGATCGGTCTTCCCGCCGAAACGGTAGGCCTCGATCGGGCCGGCGGTGCCCATCTCATCGAGCAGCGCCTGCCGGATGGCGCGACGGCCCGCGCCGTCGGTCCAGAGGAGCGTACCGTCGATGTCGAACAGGACGAGTTTTCGCATGAGATGAAAGATACGTCGTCCGATGCTCGACGTTCGATATCCGATGTTCGAACATCGGACATCGCGCATCGAATATCGCTAATCCGCCATCCCCGGCACCGCTCTTGTCCCCTTCGCCAGCCGCACGGCGCGCTCCACGGCGGACGCGGTCGCCGATTGGGCAAGCAGCTCCACCACCATTGGACGTGCGTCCCGCTTGCCGCACGACACCGCGAACACGACGTCGCCGTCGTACTGCGTCCCAACCGGCGTGATCCGCTGGGCAAGCGCATCCGTCGCCATTCGCGCGACTTCGCGCAGTGCCAACCGGTCCAGGCCGGCGTCCGTGGCGACCACGATCAGTGTCGTGTTGGCGCCGGCCCGAGCGAACGCTCCGCCCGGCACCCCGCCCGCGGCCAGATACGCGTGCGCGTCGACGAACCGGCCCTCCCGCCGCGCGCCGGCGATGATGGCGCCGCTGCCATCCCGCACGTCGCCGAACGCGTTGACCACGGCGAGCACACCGACGGTGACGTCGTCGGCCGACTCGGCCCACGTCCCGACTCCGCCCTTCATGGCGCCCGCGGCGCCGAGTGCCTTTCCCACGGTCGCTCCGGTGCCCGCGCCCGCGGAACCTTCGGCCACGTCCGGACCCGCGGCCTCGCAGGCACGGTATCCGTCGTCCGGGCCAGGCCACCGGTCCGGCGAGCCAAGTGGCGAAAGGTCGAAGACCACGGCCGCCGGCACGATCGGGACGACGCCAACTCTGACATTGAACCCCCGGCCCCGCTCTGCCAGCCAGCGCATCACGCCATCGGCAGCTCCGAGCCCGAACGCGGATCCGCCAGTGAGCAGGATCGCGTTGATCGCCGGGACCAGGTGCCCCGGCGCGATCGCGTCGAGCTCGCGGGTCCCGGTCGCGCGGCCGCGTACGTAGGCGGCGGCCGCCATTCCCTCAGGGGGCCCCAGCACGACCGTGCAGCCGGTCGCGGCGTCCGCGTCCGTCGCATGGCCGACGAGGATTCCCTCGACGGCGGTGACGGACCGCCGCAGGCTCATCGGGGTCGTCCTGCCAGCAGCAACGTCAGGCGGTCGGCGGGGTGGATTGGCCGGCCTTCTCGGCGCACGCCTTGCACAGCGTCACGCCCCGCATCGAGCAGATGACACAGATGAACGTGCCGCACTCAGCGCAGGGGTAGCCTTCCGACGCGCGCTCCTCGTTGCCGCACGCGCGGCAGATCATGGCATCCACTTCCTTGGGCACGGCGCTCTCCTCCGACGATTCCGTGTGGAAACTACACCCCGGCGCGGCAGCCACTACCCTGCCGTACTCAATCCGCGGGCGCAACCACGCGCATCGCCCCCGGGAGAACCTCCGCCGTGAACGGCGTGGTGCCCGTGGGCTCGCCGTCCAGCTGCACGGCCCTGGGGACCGCCGCGTCCACGGTGATGCGCCGGCCGCGGGCATACCGAATGGTTTCTCCACCCTCCACGCCGAGGACCAGGCGCGCGAACACGGCGACGCTGCTGACAACACCCGACGCCTCGAGGATGATCACGTCCAGCTGGCCGTCATCGAAGGCGATGTCCCGCTTGAGCCGCACGTACGGCGGGATCAGCTCCGCGCAGTTGGCGATCATGACCGTTGCCGCGTTCGCTTCCAGCACCTGATCGTCCACGGTGATGCGATGGGGCACCGAAGTGATGTCGCCCAGGCCGCGCAAGGCCTCAGTGACATACGCGGCGAATCCCCAGCGGCGCTTGGCGGCGGCTGATGTCGCGTGCATCAGGTCGGCATCGAACCCCGCCCCGCAGTTGACCGCGAAGTAGTGCGGGCCATCCGCACGATCCACGCGACCGAGGTCGATCCGCCGGGGTGCTCCGCGGGCCACCACTTCCGCCGCGCGCCGGGGAGACATCGGGATACGCAGGTTGCCGGCCAGGATGTTACCCGTGCCACCGGGGATCAGACCGATCGGGATGTCGCGCCCCACGATGCCGCGCACCACCTGCATGGCGGTGCCATCTCCGCCGTACACCACCACCAAATCCACGCCGTCATCCGCGCCCTGCCGAGCCAGCCCGGCGGCGTCACCGTGGCTGGTGGTCCCGGCAACATCGACGTCGAGCCCACGCTTCCTGAGAACCGCGCACACCGCGCGGATGGCGCCCGGCTCGGTGCGAGCCGCCGCCGGATTCGTGATGAGGAGCGCGCGCGCCATCAGCGCCCATGCTCCCAGAGGAGATCGACACCGAGCTGGTACCGGGACGCGCCGCTGATCTGGGAACCGACGGCACACGCGCCGACGGGGTCCCGACTCCCCGCCAGGAGCCACTGCCGGCTGAGACGGAACTCCATGCTCACGCCGAGTTCCCGCACGTCGATCACCGACTGGTTCTGACACACGCGCGGACTCAACGTGAGGAACGTGGACACGCCGAGGAGCGTGAGATGTTTACCCAGGGCGACTTCGATCCCTGACAGCGGTGACGCTTCCCCCGGCCGTATCTGCAAGTAGTCGAGGGGGAGTCCGAAATCGTCGATCAATGAGCGCTCCAGCTGCCCCGCCAGCACACGGGACGCGGTCGAGCCCAACAGCTCCTGCCGCCCTTGCCCGCCGCCGGCGGCGAACGCCTCGAAGCTCGGCGCACCGAACAAGAGGTACGAGACGATCTCCGTTTCCGAGATGGGCGGCCGGATGTCGCTGGAGAACCGCAGGCTCGGCGCATACACGGTCCCGCCAATCTGCACCACCACGGTCACGTTCTCCGTCGGCCGACGGACCACGTGCCGGGCCTCGATGTCCAGCGTGGCGTTTAGGTCCGGGGTGCCAAAGTACTGCAATTGCCCGCGCGTCACCGCGAATTCCCGAAATACCACCGTGGTGAGCGGCAGCCGATAGGTCCCTCTCGGCGTCTCGAGCGTCCCGTCCAGGCGATACCGATCCCCTTCCTTCCCCATGATGACGCGCCCGGCCAGCTGGAAGTTGGCCTCGCTCGAGCGCATCCACACTTCCGAGCCCATTTCCAGCGCCAGGTTGTCGATGCGCAGCCGATCCAGGAAGCGGTTCTGGAATTCCTCGCGCAACACCTGCCGCTGAACGCCCGATTGAAAGAGGATGTCCGCCAGGTCTGCCTCGTACCGGGGATCCTCGAGATTCACGACCTCCTTGGTGATCAGGTCGGCGAAATACAGGATCCCCTGCCCGATGGTTCCGCGGCCGCTCAAGGTGGCGCCGAACACGGGACCATCCAGCGCGAATTCACCGGAAACGGTAGCCGAAACCACGTCGCGAGCATCGATCGCTCGGAACTGATCGGCCGTGAGTCGCAGAGCGAGGCTGGGACGTGTCAGCTCCTCGAGGCGCATGTACCCGGTGACAGCGAGCGTGCCGTCGCCGCTTCGCATGGACAGGCGCTCGACCCGGACCGTGTCACGGGACAGCGAGAGCCGTCCGTTCATCTGCTCGTGCCGGACCCCCAGGGCCGGGAAGGTCACGGACCCGTCGCTGACGGTCACCGTTCCCGCCAGTTGCGGCCGGGCCCACGTACCCTCGATGCTCACGTCCGCGAACAGGCGCCCTCCCGTGCGCCGCGCCACGGGGATCATCGTCTCGATGAACGCGAGGTCCACGCCGTCGGCGACAGCCCGCACCACGAGAGGTTGCGGCAGCCGGCGCTCACCGACCGATTGCAGCGCGAGGTCGAGCGGGAGCTGTGCGCTCACCTCGAGGATTTGCTGACCAGCGCGCCACAGGCCGAACTCACCCGCGAGTAGCCGGTCCCGGTATTCCACCGTCCCCGCGACATAGGGCGACCGGAACTCTCCGAACACGCCGTTGGTGAGGGCGATCGTCCCGCGGATCTCCGGGTCGGCCGCGCTCCCGAGGAGCTCGAGGGAGCCACTCAACTCACCGCTCGCCGTTCCTTCCCTCTGCAACAGCGCCCACAGGTCCTCGAGCGGAAGGCCCTCGATGCCGGCCCGCAGGCGGCCGATCCCCCGGCGCGGGAAACTGCCTTCCACCGTCAGGGCAGAGCGGCCGCCCGCGCTCCTCAGCTCCATGCGGCTGAAATTGGCCGCGCTGTCCGTGAGCTCGACGGTCGCGTCACGGGACAGGAACCAGGCGTCGCTGGGCAGCAAGACGCCCATTGAGTCCACGACCGCGAGCGTCAGGCCGACCTCTCGGCGCCAGCGGCCCCCAGCGAGCCATGAACCGTCCCGCCCCAGGCGGGCGCGCGCGAACCACCCGAGGGAGTCGCGCGGTCCACGGACTCTCACCTCGATTCCCGAGAAGCTGAGATTGCCCCACCGCGCGGAGTCCGCCTCCACGTCCAGCCGCACATCGCCGGTCGCCGTGGAATCCAGTACGCCGGCCGCCGTCGCACGACGCACGTACCAATCCCCCCAGCGCGCACGGGCGACGCTGCCGCTCCAACTCACCGAGGCGCGGGCCAGGGACCCCGAGACCGTGGCTGCGATTTCTACGCCGCCGCCGGTCACGGAATCGGGCGACGCGTCGTTCCCCCCCGTGCTCAGCCAGCGAACCAACGGCTCGAGCACCTCGGTGCTATCGCTTCGCAACGTCAGCGCCAGGCTGCCGCCGCGCGATCCGCCCAGTCCGAGATCGCCGCTTCCGCGAGCCACCAGCCCCGGCCCCCACACGGTCGCCGTGTCGGCGTGCAGCACGCTGTCACGCGTGGCAAGCCGGATCCACGCGGAATCGACGACCGTGCCCGCCACGCGTGACGAATCGAGACGCAGCGCGATCTCCCCGCGCGGCGCCACTCCTGAGTCGAGCCAGCCCGAGGTCTCCATCCAGCCGTGCATGGACGTTGGGGGCCAGGATGGTTCGAGCGTTGCGAGATCGAGCCCCGTAAACCGCGCCTCGAGACGCCGGGCTGCCCACGGCGGCGCGAGGAGCACGAGATCGCCCGTCGCATGGATCGAGCCGGCGGGGCCGGCGAGGTCGGCCTGCACCCGGAGCGAGTCGAGGTGTCCGCCGAACCGAATGTCCCCGCCGAACGTCCCACCAAGGCGCAGTCGCGGATAGCTCGAGCGCAGCCCGTCGAGGGACAGCGAATCCGCCACCCAGTTCGCCCACAATCCGACCGTGTCCCGCCGGGCATCCACGCGCAGCACGCCGTGCACGGAGGTGGGCGCCAGGGGCTCGTCGCGATGGCGCAGCGTTCCGCTGAACTCCGCCTCGCGCCACGGCCCGTTCAGCGTACCCGCCCCGTCCAGCCGGCCCACCAATGTGAGCGGAACGAGGCGGCGCACGGTGCCCATGTCGAGCCCGGCCGCGCGTACGACGAAGTCGTGAAACACGAATTCTCCCGGCACGCCGATGGCGACCTGACCGTCCGCCTCCAGCGTCGACACCGGCCAGCCCGGCACCAACGAGTCCCGGAACGTCCAGCGCAGCCCAACTTGGAGGGAGTCCCGCGGCCCGTCGCCGCGGAAGAACCCTGACACTCGCCCGGCGATCGGAAGCGTATCCAGCATCGGCCGCCAGTACTCGGCGTCGAAATCGTCCAGCTCCACTTCTGTGCGGTTCAGCGCCCAGCGATCGCCGGGCCCGAAGGTCAGTGCGACGCGGCCACGCAGTCGCCCCCCGGGGCCTCCGGCCCCGACGAGTCGGAGGTCGTCGCTGGTGAACGCGAGTACATCGGTGCCGCGCGAGCGGACGGTCGCATCGCCCGCCGCCGCGAGACCCGCCGGGAACTGCTCGTCGATCCAGCGGATGTCCTCGAGCAGGACGCGCTTCGCCCGCACCGCGAGGTCGTATCGGAGCGACCCGGTATCCCAGCTGATCGAGCCGCTGACGCCGACGGCCGACCGCGGCAGCCGCACTTCCTCCAGGTCCAGCACGAGCGAATCGCCACGGATGTCCAGGACGCCGCGGGCCTCCACCAGCTCGATTGCAGGGTCGGATACCAGCGCCGCGAGGCGGTCGATTTCGAAGTGCAGCGGCCTCTCACCGGGCAGTGGCGACGTGATCCTTGCGTACGAGAGCCGCGCGTTCAGTCCCTCGAGCCTCCACTCACGATCCGACTCGTCACCGCTGCCAACGGTTGCGCGCGACTGAATCACCACCAGTCCATCCTCGATCACTACGTCCCGGAACGCGATCAGCGGCGGCGACCCGCCGTCACCGGGCGCATTGAGGCGCAACACGCGCTCGTAGTTGAATGTGCCGTCGGGCCCCGAGACGAGGTTGACCGAAGGGGCCGTCAGGATGAGCTGGCCAAGCACGATCCGGCGCTCGAGCAGGTCGCGCAGCCCGTAGCGCACCTGGAGCCGGTCGAAGCGCGCAAGCAGTTGCCCGTCAGGATCCCAGACCTGGACTTCCCGGGCGTCGAGCCCCCCGAGCAGCGACCCACCAACGGATCCTACCGTCACCTGCCCATCGAGCGCCCGGTTTGCCCAGTCAATCGCGGCCCGTACCAGCACGGAGCGCCCGGCGCCGGTACGGAGCGCAGCGGCGGCGACACCGAACGCCACGCCGCCAAGCGCCAGCACGCCGAGCGTGCCAAGCAGGAGCCACCGCCGGGCGGTCAGAACGGCTGCCCCACCGCGAAATGGAACTTGAGGCGCCTGAAGAACCCGTCGGGGGGCTTGGGGTCCGCCGGATAGGGCCCCAGCTCTACCAACGATGTCTCGGATTGCAGGTACAGCGTCCCCTGCGTCGGCGCGTTCGGATTATAGGCCACGTCCAGCCGGAGTGGCCCGAGAGGGCTACTGGTCCGCAGACCGAAACCGGGTGTAATCCGGAGTTGCGAAACACCAACGGGATCTGGGCCGGCCTCGAACACCTGCCCCACGTCCACGAACGCCGCCGCGGCCACCGAGCGCCCCCAGATTGTAAGAAACGGGAACCTTAGCTCGGCATTGGCGATGAGCATCCGGTTTCCGCCGGTGGGCGAGGTCAGGGTGTCGGGCGCCCAAACCCGGACCACCGCACCCGGTCGGAGTGGATCGGGGACCTCGACCGAGTCCCCTCGCAACGTGTCTACGACGTACACGACCGGCCCCAGCGTGTTTTGGGCGTACCCGCGCACGCTGGTCGGTCCTCCCCCGTAGAACCGCTCGGCCGGCGGGGCGAACTCGACCGTGTCGCTCACTGGCGAGTCCTTGGCCAACGGGACCCGCGGCGACGTCATGGCGCCCACCCGCACACGCCAGGCGAAGGTCGTGCGCCTTCCCAGTGCATGATACGAAGCGAATTCCACCACGCCCTTGGTGAACTGGCTCAACGCGCTGGACCCGATTGCGCGCGAGGAATGCCGCATTTCAGCGGTGAGCGTCGAACCCCGGCTGGGGTCCAGCACAGAATTCGCTCGATCCCGCACTGCTCCGAGCGTCAACGTGGACTGCGTGGCCGGGTCCGTGAAGAACCGCGTGTCCTCGATGCGACACACGTTGAGATACACGCAGAACTTGGCGGGCTCAGCGACCGTGCGCCCGTACGACAGCGCGTACGTCAGCGTGAGCGGAATTTCCCACCGGGTCCGCCGCGTGATGGCCACGTGGCCGCCCACGACCTCCCGCACGAACGCCCGGAGCTCGCTGTGCCGTTCCGCGCTGACGGACAGCGCGGCCCGCGTGCGGCGGTCGAAAAAATGCGGCTCCCGCAGGGTCACGGTGAGATTGTAGTTGAGCTTCAGCCGGTTGGTGTCCGGGTCCTTCCCGATCTCCCCGCAGAGATTGTTCTCGAGACCCGCCTTGAATGGCGCACCCGTCCCGAGCTTGGACACGCGCCCCGAGACGTCCAGCGCCCGCCCGCCGCCGAACGCGTTGCTGTGCGTCCACGCGGCGAGCGCCCGGAAACAGTCCACCGTCCCGTAGCCCGCGCCCGCGCGGAGGCGTCGGAACCTGGCTTCGGCAACCTGCACGCGCACGCCCACCGTCGTGTCCGACGGACCACCGGGCACGGTGTCGACGAGAGCGATGTTGACGAAGTTGAACACGCCCAGGCCGTACAGGTCTCGCTGGCTGCTGTACAGGTCGCTCTGGCGGTAGGGCCGTCCCGGGGCAACGGACAGCATCCGCGTCACCGCTTCCGCACCGATGCGCTGCGTGCCCTCGACCATGATCGTGTCGATAATCGCACGCGCTCCGGGCACGACGTCGAACGCGAGGTCGGCTACCAGGCTGTCGGCGACGACTTCGTAGCTGCGAAACACCTCCACGAAGGGGTATCCCCGCTCGCGCAGCACGGAACGCACCGTGTCCGCGGCGGCCTGAAACCGCGGGCGGCTGAACGGATCGCCGACGGCCAGCGGCAGATCATGCAACAAGTCGGCGGTGCTGACGATACCGCTGGCGCCGTCGATGGTGATCGAGCGGACGCGGATCGGGCGGCCTTCCGAGATGAGGAACCGGATGAACGCTCCCTCCGCGGAGCGCCGCACGACGGTGTCCACGTGGGCCTCCGGAAACCCGTGGATCCGGTAGAGCAGCAGCACGCGGAGCACGTCGCGCCGGAACTCGTTCTCGTCGAGATAGCGCCTCTCACCCGCCCCGATCTCGCGCACCACGCTGACGCGGGCAAGGAATCCCGACCGCGTGGTCGCGATGGAGTTCCGCAGTGTGTAGTCGTCGAAGAACTGGTTTCCCTCGAACGAGAGTTCGCGGACGACCACGCCCGGCTCGTCGGCAGGAGCGCGGTCCTGCGCCCACGCCGCCAGCGGCAGGACCACGAAGGACGCAATGAGAAAACCGAGCGTCCTCGCCCACGTCGCGGACCGCCTCAGGTAACCCCCGTAGTTTGAAGCTCTTACCTGGACTCTAAGCTAATCGGCGCCCTGCGAGCTAGGACCCGCTGCCCGCTCCGCGCAAGGCGGCCTCCGCCTCCTCGGCGGAGGTCAACTTCACCCGCGGGCGACCGGCGGTCCGGCCGCGGCCGGTCTCGATCTCGTCGATCTTTCGCCAGTCGCCGTAGCTCACGAACGACGGCCGGCGCGCGTGGATCAATCGCTCGACCGCGGCGGGGTCAGGCGCTTCGGGGGAGGGGCACGCGGAGCCCGCGGCATCGTCCAGCATCGCTTTCACCGTCTCGGCGGCGTCCGGTTTGTTCGTGCCGATCACGCCGGAGGGACCCCGTTTCAGCCACCCGCTTACGTACACCCCGGCGAGATGAGTCCCGGTCACGGGATCGAGCACGCGACCCGCCGCGTTCGGCACGGTGCCGCGGCGCTCGTCGAAGGGCAGGCCGGGCAGGGACACGCCGCGATACCCGACGGACCGGAACACGAGGCCCACGGATAGGTCCTCTACCGCTCCGGTCGGGTGAGCCTGGAGCGTTCCCCGATCGTCGGGATGAAGCACGTTGCGCACGATGCGCATCGCGGCGACGCGCCCGTCGCTGCCGGCGCGGAGCTCCACGGGGGACACGAGGAACCGCAGGGTCAAGCGCCGCGGTTGCCCAGCGGGCGTCCGGGCGGCGAACTCCCGGAGGATCTCGACCTTGCGTTCGAGAGCGCGGTCGTCGGCGCGCTCGAGCTCGGCCCGGCTCGCCGGGTCCAACTCGATCTCGTCGGCGCGGACCACGACGTCCACGCCGGCGAGCTCGCCAAGCTCCTTGAGCTCCGCGTTCGTGAACGCCGCCTGAAGCGCGCCACGCCGGCCCAGCATGACGACTTCCCGCACGCGGCTCTCGCGCAACGCGTCCAGCGCGTAGTCCGCGATGTCCGTGGACGCGAGGTCGTCGGGTGAGCGCACGAGGATGCGCGCCACGTCCACCGCCACGTTGCCCACGCCAATGACCGCGGCGCGCTCAGCGGAAAAATCGAAGGTTAGATGCCGGTAGTCGGGGTGCGCGTTGTACCAGGCCACGAATTCCGTGGCCGGATGGCTCCCGGCCAGGTCCTCACCGGGGATACCGAGCCGCCGATCGGTCTGGGCCCCCGTCGTGAAGCAGACCTCGTGGTAGTGCCGCCGGAGGTCGTCCAGCGTCACGTGGGTCCCGAACTCCACGTTGGCGAACAAGCGCACATTCGGTTTCGCGGCGGTCTTCTCGAACGATCGCGACACGCGCTTGATCTCCTCGTGGTCGGGCGCCACGCCGTAGCGCACCAGGCCGAACGGCATGGGAAGCCGCTCGAACAGGTCGACGGACACGGTGACGTCCGTTCGCTGCGTCAGGTGCTGCGCCACGAAGAACCCGGCGGGGCCGGCGCCGACCACGGCGACCCGCAGCGGGCGATCTGGCGAGCCTGGAACCGTCACGAGCGCCTCGACTGGAGTGAGAGTGACGTGCCTCCCGCGGAGGTCGCAGAGCACGCAGAGCGTACCGTCAATCCCAACCTCGGCGATCTCCGCGTGCTCTGCGGTGGGGCATGAACGATATCTCGCAGGGTTCGCGACACGCAGTACCGTCAGGGCGAGCGCATTCCCCGATCCGTCACTGGTAACTAGCTTGGGCTGCGTGCCCAAGATTTATACTCGCACGGGCGACGGCGGCCAGACAGCCTTGCTGGGCGGTGGGCGGGTAGCCAAGGACGACCCGCGCGTCGCGGCGTATGGCGACGTGGATGAGTTGAACGCCGCGCTGGGCGCGGTGCTCGCGTGCGAGCCCGTCGCGCTCGAGCGCGACCTGCTCGAGGCCGTGCAACGCGACCTGTTCGCGATCGGTGGCCGCCTGGCGGCCCCGCAGCCGGGCAAAGTCGCGAAGCTTCTGGCCAAGGCCGAAGTTACCGAGCAGCGCGTGACGGCGCTCGAAGCCGCGATCGACCGCGCCGACTCCGAGCTACCGGCACTCTCCACGTTCATCATCCCGGGTGGCAACATGAAGGGCGCGTTGCTCCACGTCGCGCGCACCGTGTGCCGCCGCGCCGAGCGCAGCACCGTGGCGCTGAGCCGCGCCCAGGACGTGTCGCCCGTGATCCTCGCCTACCTCAACCGGCTGTCCGATTTGTTGTTTACGCTCGCCCGGCTGGCCAACCACCGCGCGGGCGCTCCCGAGCGACCCTGGTAGATGCCGCGCTATCGGTTTCACCAGCTGGACGTGTTCACGCGCACGCCGCTGGCGGGGAATCCGCTGGCGGTGTTCCCGCACGCCACCGGCCTCGACGCCACCACGATGCAGGCGCTGGCGCGCGAGATGAACCTGTCGGAGACCACGTTCGTCACACCGGCGACTGCCGCCACGCGACGGGTACGGTTTTTCACGCCGACCGCCGAAATCCCACTCGCCGGCCACCCCACGATCGGAACCTGGTGGATGCTGGCCGAGACGGGGGAGATCACCCTGCCCGCATCCGGCGTGCTCCGCGTGACGCAGGAGACGGGCGCGGGCGTGCTGCCAGTGGACCTGCACGTGGCCTCCAGGACCGTAACCCGGGCCGTGATGACGCAGGCACGACCGGTCTTCGGCCCCACACTCGGTTCCGTGGACGCACTCGGCGCAGCGCTGGGCGGCGACGGCCGGACCGTGACCCGAACCCCGCCGCCGCAGGTCGTCTCCACGGCGCTCCCACAACTCATGGTGCCGATCAACAGCCTCGCCTCCCTCAAGGCGCTCCCCAGTGGCGGCGCCGGCGCGGCGCTCACGCAACTGCTGCGAACGCTCGGCACCGATTGCGCCATGTGCTTTGCCAGGGAAGCAGAAACGCCGGGCGCCTCAATTCACTGCCGCATGTTCGCGCCCGGGCTCGGAGTCACCGAGGATCCCGCCACGGGAAGCGCCGCCGGTGCCCTGGGGGCGTATCTCGTGCGTCACGGCCTCGTGACGCCCGTCAACGGCGTCGCCCAGATCACCATGGAGCAGGGGCTGGAGATCGGCCGGCCCAGCCTGATTCACGTGGAGGTCGGCACCGACCCCGGCGGAGCGCCGGCCGAGGTTCGCGTGGGGGGCGAAGCGGTCACCGTCATCACGGGCGAGGTCAGCCTGTAGCCGTGTCCCCGCCACCACACGCCCACGCCGTACACCTTCCGCTCGGCCCGGCTTCGTACGACATCCTCATTGGCCCCGGGCTACTCGCCGAGCTCCCGGACGTGCTCGCGGCGCGCTGTCCTGCCGCGCGCTATGCGATCGTCTCGGACTCGGCCGTGGCACCGCTGCACGGCGAACGTCTGCTCGGCCGCCTGAAGGAACGCGCCGAGGCGTTTCTCGTGTCGTTCCCGGCCGGCGAGTGGAACAAGACGCGGGACACCTGGAGCGCCCTGACGGACAAGCTGCTGGCCGGGGGGCTCGGTCGCGATGGGGCCGTCATCGCCCTGGGCGGCGGAGTGGTCGGCGACCTGGCCGGGTTCGTCGCGGCCACGTACCTCCGCGGCATCCCGTACGTGCAGGCGCCGACGTCCCTCCTCGCCATGATCGATTCGTCTATCGGCGGGAAGACCGGCGTGGACACACCGCACGGAAAGAACCTCGTGGGCGCATTCCACCAACCACGCGCGGTCGTGGCCGACGTGGATACGCTGGCGACACTGCCCCCGCTCCACATCGCATCCGGCGTGGCGGAAGCGCTCAAGCACGGCGCGATCGCGGACGCGGACTACTTCGCGGCGACCGCAGCGGCCTCGGGCGCCATCATGCTGCGGGACCGCGCGGCGCTCCTCGACCTGGTGCGGCGCAGCGTCGAGATCAAAGCCGCGGTCGTGGCCGTGGACGAACGGGAGCGCGGGGCCCGCGCGCGACTGAACTTCGGCCACACGGTAGCGCACGCGCTCGAATCGGTGAGCGGTTACGAGCTGATCCACGGAGAGGCCGTCGCCATTGGGATGGTGGCGGAGGCCGATCTCGGAGAGCGGCTGGGCGTCACCGAGCCCGGCACGGCATCGGCAATCGCGGACGCGCTCACGAGCTTCGGCCTCCCGACAAACACCGGGGCCGCTCTGGACGTCAACCGAGCCGCGGACGCCGTGACGCACGACAAGAAGAACCGCAGGGAGGCTGTCAGGTTTGCATTCATTCGGCAGATCGGGGATTCCGCGCGCTCAAGCGACGGCAGCTGGACAGTGACCGTGAACGAACATCACCTGCGCGACTTGTTTCGACGTGTTTCCACGCAGTGACGAACACGTTCTCATCATCGTCAACATATCCACACAATTGTAACTGATTGCAGCTAAGTGGGTTACGCTCGTTGAAAAATCTTCAACATGTTGGCTGCTGAATGTGGCAAAGTGGACAAACTCGGCAAGCATATAGCGGCAAAGAATTTGTGATGTTGATAATTTTGATTGCTTGACGGTCGGAGATGTGAATCCTATATTCGGCCCGCTTTTCGTCGGTCATTTTGGCGGGAGACGTGTAGCACCCGCCCCTCCGTCTGTTTCGGGACAAACCCACTGCAGGGGAGTGTATGACGCGGCTGCGCACCAAGTCGAAGGCCTTCTTTCGGGCAAATCTCTCCGGCGCGTTTGACCAGTATCTACAGGACATTCAGAAACTCCCTCTGATTCAAGATCCCGAGGAGGAACGCCGTCTGGCCCGGCGGGCGCGGCGCGGCGACCCCAGGGCTGCCGAGCGGCTGGTGACGGCCAACCTCCGGTTCGTCATCTCCTACGTGAAGAAGTATCAGGGGCACGGCCTGGATCTTTCGGAGCTGGTCGCGATTGGCAATGAGGGATTGCTCAAGGCGGTCAAGAAGTTCGATCCCGACCAGGGAGTGAAGTTCATCTCGTACGCGGTGTGGTGGGTACGCCAAGCGGTGCTCAAGGCACTGGCGGAGCAGACTCGCAGCGTGCGAATCCCGTTGAACCAGAACAGTCAACTCATCCGCATGTCCCGCACCGAGACGTACTTGTCGCAGGAATTGGGGCGGGAACCGACCGACGCCGAAGTCGCCATGGCGCTGCGGGATTCCGAGGCAAACATCCGGAGCGCCCGTCGGATGACGGCCTCCGAAGTTTCGCTCGACGCGCCGATCGACCGGACCGACAAAGATGCAGCTACGATCGGGGAGCGGTTCGCCGGGCAGGAAGGCGGCGAGATCGAAGAGCGCACCGACGGGAACCTGATGCGGGAATTCATTGACCGCGTCTTCCGCAAGCACCTGACGTCGCGTGAGCGGAAGATCCTGTACCTCTACTACGGGCTCGAGGAAGGCTCCGAAGGCATGACGCTGGAGAAGATCGGCGCACTCATGGGCGTCACCCGCGAGCGCATCCGGCAGATTCGCGAACGAGCGTTCGAGAAGTTGCGGGAAAGCCCCGATGGCCGCGCACTGATGGGGTTCTGGCACGCGGCATAGGCCCGACCGACAGGGTGGAAGGCGGACCGGCGGACGATACGGGATTGTCCGCCGGTTCTCTTTTTTGGGATTGGTAATTCGTTACTGCAGAGCCTGCGGAGATCGCAGAGGTTTCCGCCACCAACCATTATCCTTGCATCCTCTGCGCTCTCAGCGATCTCCGCGGTGAAACGTCTCGGTAATCGGACGAGGAACATATATTTCCGCCCATGGCGCTCACAACCCAGGCACTCGACGCGATTACGGCCGTGGTCGGTCCGCGCTGGGTCCGCTTGGCGCCGGCGCAGCTCGACGTCTACGCCAGTGATGGGTTGCCGACGCGTTTCTCGCGACCGGGGGCCGTCGTGTTGCCGGGGTCCCGAGAAGAGTTGATCGGAGTGGTGCGGGTCCTTGCGCATCACGAGATCCCGTTCGTTCCACGAGGCGCGGGGACGGGCCTATCCGGGGGCGGCGTGGGCGACGCGGATGAGATTGTGCTCGTGTGCACGCGCCTGAACCGCATCCTCGCGATCGACGCGCCGAACCGGCGGGCCGTGGTCGAGCCCGGGGTGGTCAACGTCCGGCTGTCCGAGGCCGCGCGACCGTACGGCCTGCATTACGCGCCGGATCCATCCAGCCAATCGGCGTGCACGATCGGCGGCAACGTCGCCGAGAACGCCGGGGGACCGCACTGCCTGAAATACGGCACCACGACCAGCCACGTACTCGAGCTGGAGGTCGTCCTGCCGGACGGCCGCCCGGTCACGCTGGGCTCGGCGTGTGGCGAGCCCTGGGGGCCGGACCTGGTAGGGCTGTTCGTGGGCAGCGAAGGGATGTTCGGGATCGCGACGCGCATCACGGTGCGCCTCCTGCCGCTGCCAAGGGCGGTGCGCACGCTGCTCGCGGATTTCTCCTCCATCCGCGCCGCCGGCGAAGCCGTGTCGGCGATCATCGCCGCGGGATTCGTACCCGCCGCCCTCGAGATGATGGATCGCAATTGCATTCGGGTGGTCGAGGCGTCGATTTATGCGGCCGGCTACCCGGTGCACGCGGCGGCGGTGTTGATCGTCGAAGTAGACGGCCCCGACGAGGACGCCGTGGCTGCCGAGAGCGCAGGTATCGAACAGCTGGTGCGAGCGCGGGGCGCTGGATCCGTGCGTGTCGCCGTAGACGAGGCCGAGCGGGCTCGGCTGTGGCAGGGGCGGAAGAAGGCGTTCGGCGCGCTGGGACGGCTGAATGCGGACCTGTTGGTCCAGGACGCCGTGGTGCCGCGGAGCGCCCTGCCCGACGTGCTCGAGCGGATCGGCACCATCGCAGCCGAGCATGGGCTCGAGGTCAGCAACGTGTTTCACGCCGGCGACGGGAACCTGCATCCGAACCTCACGTTCGATCGGCGGCAGCCAGGCGATCTCGCGCGGGTCGAGCGCGCCTCCGAGGCGATCATGCGCGTGTGCATCGACGCGGGGGGGACGATCACCGGCGAGCACGGCGTGGGCAGCGACAAGCTGCGCTACATGTCGCTCGTGTTCGATGCCGACACGCTGGGCGCCATGCGGGCCGTGCGCCGGGTGTTCGATCCGCTGGAGCGGGCCAACCCGGGCAAGGTGGTCCCGGTACACCAGTGCAGTGAGTGGCGCGGGCAATGGCGCGCGCGGCGGGGAGCGGCCGCATGAGTCGCGTCCCCACGCGCTGGCGTACGACCATCGAGGACCAGATCGCTGACGCCCGGCGGCGGCTGGAGGTCGCGGAGCAACAGCTCAAGGCGGGCGATGGCGGGCGCGCCCTCCAGGCCGCCTACCCCGCGATGGTTGCCGCTGCCACCGTCCGCGTCTGGTTTGACGCGCCGCCGTGGCTGCGACCCGTTCCGCCGGAGGACATGCAGCGCCGCGTGCGCGAGGCCTTCCCCGGGCGGTTCGGGGCCCTCGCCGTCATGGACATCCGCGATGTGCTCACGAGTCCCTGGACCGCGGACGCCGCGGCACCGTACGTGACGGAGGCGCGTGCGTTCGTGGACGAGACCGAGCAACAGCTGGTCGCATGGCTGGCACGAGTCTGACCGTGCTCCGGCGCGTCCGCGCCATGGTGGGCCCGGACGCCGCCGTGGACACCGACACCGCAGGCACGCCTCGCGTGGCGCCCCGAACGGAAGAGGCGTGCGCGCTCATCCTCCAGACGGCGGCGAGCGAAGGATGGCGCGTGTCGCTCGCCGGCGCGCAGACGTGGGTGACGCCAGAGGCGGGCGCGGACCTCGTGCTCTCGACGACCGGTCTCTCCCGCGTCGTGAGCGTCGCACCGGGCGATCTCGTCGCCACGGTCGAGGCCGGTGTCCGGTGGGACGACCTGCGGCGAGAACTGGCCGACGCCGGCGCGTGGGTGGCCGTGGATCCTCCCGGCGTCGGGCGCACCGCCGGCTCCGTCGTGGCCACGGGGACCGCAGGCCCGCTGCGATCCGGTCTTGGAGGCGTCCGGGAACAGATCCTCGGGCTGACGCTAATCACCGGTGAAGGCCGCGTGGTGCGAGCGGGCGGCCGCGTGGTGAAGAACGTGGCCGGGTTCGATCTCACCAAGCTCGCGTCCGGAAGTTTCGGCGCCTTCGGGGTGATCACCACCATTCATCTGCGACTCCGGGCCGTCCCCCGCGCCGATCGGACTTTCGTGTTGTCGGCCGACCGGGATCAAGCCGTGCAGGCCGCGCTCGCGGTGCTCGACGCGGGGTTGCTGCCCGCGGCGCTCGAGGTGTTGTCCCCGTCGGCGGCCCGACGGCCCTCGTGGACGCTCGCCGTTCGGCTCGTGGGGAACGCGGAGGCGGTGGAGGCACTGGGGCGGGCCGTAGCGGGCGCGGTCACCGGACCGCTGGAAGAACTCAGCGTCGAGCCCGCCCGCGAGTTCTGGACGGGATTGGCCGCCGGGTGCACGGCGGGGCCGGTGACGCTGCGCGTGGGTGTGCTCGCCGCGGCGCTCGACGACGCGCTCGACCTGCTCGCCCATCATCTCGACGACACGTGGGTCGCGGCCAGCCCGGGCGCCGGGGCGCTCAGGTGGAACGGTACGGCCGTGGTGGACCGCCTGCGCCTGTTCCGACACGCGGCAGCCCAACGCGAGCTACCGGTGACGCTCGAGCGCGGCCCCGCGGACGTTCGCGGGCGGATGGGCATTTTCGGCGCCTATCGAGAAGGTGTGGGATTGCTCGTCGGGAATCTGCGCCAATCGTTTGATCCCGCAGGAATCCTGGCCGTTCCGCTCAGCGCCGCGGAATGACCGCCAGCGCGTTCGCCGGGCTGGCGCCCTGCGTGCACTGCGGGTTCTGTCTCCAGAGCTGTCCCACCTTTCTCGTAACCGGCGACGAGGCGGACGGTCCCCGGGGCCGCATCGTGTTGCTGCGCGCGCTCGAACGCGAGGAGCTACCGGCGGACGACGCGGCGCTGATCCATCACCTCGATCGCTGCCTGGGGTGCCGGGCGTGCGAGCCCGTATGTCCTTCCGGCGTGAGCTATGCGCCCGCCCTCGAGGAGGCCCGGCGCCGCTTCGCGGACTTCCGGCCGATCCCCGCGACCGTGCGCCTCGTCGTGGCCGTGATGGCCGAGCCGGCAGTTCGCACCCCGCTCTTGACCGTGGCACGTCTGTTCAGGCCGCTGGCAACGGTGGCCGCACGGGCGTTGGGTTCCACGCGCATCGGGTTCCTGGCAGGTATGCTGGCGGCGACGAAGGGGCGGGTGGGCGGATGGGCGGATCGGCGGTTCGGCGGATCGGCGGATCAGCGGATCGTTGATGCTGCGACTCCAGTGTCCGCCCCGACATCGAAACCCGTAACCGCCGATCCGCCGATCCGCCGGTCCGCCGTCATTTTTCGCGGTTGCATCATGGACGGGCTCTTCGGCCACGTGCACGAGGCGACGGCGCGGACGCTCGAGGCGAACGGATACGCGCTGGTGCCCGCGCCAGGGCAGGGGTGCTGCGGGGCGCTCCACGCGCACGCCGGACTCGAGCATACGGCTCGCGCGCTGGCGCGACGCAATGTGCTCGCCTTCGGTCGCGCGCGAGCCGACGAGATCATTGTGAACGCGGCCGGCTGCGGCGCAGCTCTCAAGGAATACGGCCGCCTACTTGCCGGCGACCTTCTCGAGCCGGCCGCGCACGCCATGGCCGCGCGGGTACGCGACGTGAGTGAAGCGTTGACCGAGGCGGGGCCGCGACCCGGAGCGGCCATGGACCTGGCTGTGGCGTACGATCCGCCGTGCCACCTCCTCCACGCCCAGCGCATCGCGCGCCAACCTCTCGCCCTACTCGACGCCGTCCCCGGGCTTCGTCGCGTGCCGGTGGACGAAAGTGAGCTGTGTTGTGGCAGCGCGGGCAGTTACTCGCTCTCACAGCCGGAGTTGAGCCGGGAGGTGCTTGCGCGGAAGGTCGCGGCCATCGCGCGGGCGCGTCCCGACGTCCTCGCCACCGGCAACCCGGGGTGCGCCATGCAGATCGGCGCGGGACTCCTCGCCGCAGGCCTGCGCATCCCGGTGGTCCATCCCGTCGAGCTGCTGGACCGATCCTACGGGGCAGCGGGCGTGTATCAGCAAGTGGGCCCATGACTGCTCCCGTCATTCCGATCCCCGTCGTGCTCGACGAGACGCGCCTGTCCGCCGCGGACGTGGCGCGTGTGTTGTCCGGCGCGGGCGTGGGGCGGCCGGACCTCGCCCTGTTCGACGTGACCGGTCCGGGCGCGGTGGCGTGCGTTCAGGGGCTCGTGACGAGCGATATCGACACACCCGGAGAAGGCAGCTTCACGTACGGCGCAATCCTCACGCCGAAGGGGATGATGCGCACGGACGTGTGGGCGATGCGGCGCGGCGGGGCGGTCCGCCTGTGCGCCCCGGCAGCCGGTCGCGCTGCGCTGCTCGAGGTGCTGGGGCGATCGCTTCCACCGAGGCTGGCGCGCTACGCGGAGGTTACGGGCGAGGTCCGGGTGACGCGACTCGTGGGGCCCCGGGCCCTCGACATCGCGGGAGCGGCGGGTCTGCCACTCCCCGAGCCCGGCCGCGTGGTGACAATGGAAGGCGAGGACGAAGCGTGGACCATCGCGCGCCCCACGCTCGAGCGCGCGCCGTTCGCGCTGGAGCTGCACGGCCAGCACGATGCCACGAACCTGGACCGGCGGCTGGGGCAGGCCGGGGCCGTCCAGCTCAGCGAGGAAGCGCTCGACCTTTCGCGCCTGCTTGCCGGCTGGCCGCGCCTGGGCGCGGAAATCGACGAGAAGACGCTTCCGCAGGAGGTCCGGTTCGACGACATCGGCGGCGTCTCCTACACGAAGGGCTGTTACACGGGCCAGGAGACCGTTGCGCGGCTCCACTTCAGGGGCCATGCGAACCGAGGGCTCACCGGTCTCGTGTGGAAGGAAGCGCCCGATCCCGCCGAATCTCTCGTACGGCAGGACGAGCACCCGCTGGGTCAGGTCACGAGCGCAGCCTGGATCGAGCCGACGCGAGAATGGGTAGGCCTCGCCAAGCTCCGCCGCGAGCTCGATCGAACAAGAGCAGTGACCGCAGCGGGGGCGCCAGCCGACGTGGTCGGGCTACCCTTCGAGCCCCGTGCCTGACCTGCTCTCCCCCAGGGAAGCCCTGCACAAGTCGTGCGGTAGGTCCCTCCGGCCCCTGCAGTTCGCGAGTGCTGCGAACTGGCACGCCGGGCGCCGCTCACTGACGCGGCGTTCGGGACCCACCGCAGCGACTTGCGCAGAGCTTCTCTGACTTCTCGTGCAGGCCCCGGCGATAGACCGGCGCGGCTTCGTCGCCGCCGTCACCGGGTTCTGCGCCTCCCTCTCTCGCCAGTCCCTGGGCCCCCGACCGCCGGCCCCGCGCGTGGAAGCGGAGACCACGCTGTTCTACTCGGCACCAGACGCGCAGCGCGTCCTGGTCCGATTTCACATCCGCGGGACCAGCGCGCCCGCAGGACGGCTCCGCGTGTTCGACGCGTCGCGGAATCTGCTCGGCACCGCCGGCCTGCTACCAGTGGGGGACGGACGGCTCTACGGTGAGCTCTGGCTGCCGTTGATCGTGGATCGGCGGTTGGTGAGCGAGCTTTCGGTCCCGGGTGCACGGGCGCAATGGGACTTTCACGCCTTGCGACCGGGTCCCCGGTGGATCGTTCACGTTCTCACCGTCGTGGATGCCGCCGCGTTGGTCGATCGGCTGGACGCCCTGCCATCCATGCCACGTGCGGTAGAGGCGGCGCTGTTTCGCCAACGGCCGATCTTCGGCAACCCTGTCGGTTCGGCTGCGCCCGCATTGTTGGATCATCTACCCCTGTTGCAGGTGGGTCGCGCGGCGCGCCACCTCGAGCAGCGCTACGGGATCCGCACGTCCGCGGTGGCGGTCGGCGAGCCGGCGCAATTTGACGTCCCCACGATTCCACTCGCGCTGGCCGGCGCGGGAACCCGGCACGCCGTGATCGCGGGAGCGGGCGTAGACATCCCGTGGGTTCTGACGGGTCCCGAGGGCTCGACGGTGCACGTCGCGTCTGGCGGTCTCGTGGGGGACATGCGGAGCCTCCAGATGGCAACGGGCGGAGCGGCCATGGCGCGCGCCGTGGAGCAGTGGCTGGCGAGGCTCGAGCCCCCGTCGGTGGGCCGGCGTGCGTCGAGTGAACTGTCGGCTTTTGTGATCGGCACCAACGTTGACGAGATCGGCGAGCTCGCGGTGCGCACGGCGGTGGAATGGAACGCGCGCTACGCTTACCCACGCATCGTGCTCGACGGCTCACCGCCCCCACCGGAGTCGTTCGCCCCGCTCGCGAGCGGAGCGGCGCCTTCTGTTGCTCCAGCCTCCGTCACGTCCGGCGGCTGGGCTCGAGACAACGAACTGGTGATGGAGGCGGCGATAGCGCGGCTCGCCGAGCGGTCCCGGCGCGCGGACGCGATCGTTGCGTGCCTGGCCGACGCCATGGTAATCGCGGCACGGGACCTGGACGGAATCGGACAACGCCTGGCGACGCAGGTGCCGGGAACGCTGGTGTTCAACCCGTCCCCATTCACGCGGACCGATCTCGCGCGCTTCCCTGACGGCGTCGAACGGCTGGTGACCGACGTGCCCGCGAACGGATACGCGTTCATTCCCGGAGTCCGCGGCGACGCCGTCGAGTGGCGCGACGAGGGCCGCGGGCTGGTCGCGACGGGAGCGGCGCTGCACGTGGGGCTCGACGGCGAGTCAGGCGCCATAGCCTCTCTGAGAGGTCGAGCGGATGGCACCGAATGGGTGCGGGCCGGAGGCGCCGGCCTGAACGGCTTCGCCGAGGCCCGTGTGGAGCGGGCTCAGCGGCTGGCGCTGCCCGGCGTCGCGACGCGTGTTGTGGTCGATCGTCGGGGCCCGCGTGGGCAACTGGTGCGCTCGAGCGTGACCGCCTACGACGCTCTCCCGTGGGTGGACGTCGTGAACGAATCGTTGGGCGATGGTGAGTGGACCAGGGAGACCGTCTTTGCCACGGCGATCGAGGGGGCAACCGTGGAATGGGAGATCCCCGCCGGCCGGCACCAGGCGATTGCTCCGGTGGCCATGGCATGGTTGCGGTGGATACGGCTCTCTGGGGAACAGGGTGCGTTGCTGCTTGGCGGGCTCGAGACGCCGGTCGCCGCCGTGGGCGAGGAGGGAACCGTGGTCGTGCAAGGGATCACGAGGGCGGCCCGGTACCGCCTCGCGGTTCAGGTCGCCGGTCGCGAGCGATTCCTGGAGGAGCCGTGGCGGCATGGGTGGAGCATGGAGCCGCTGCTCACGGCTCCTGTGTCGGGCCTGGGTCGAATGGCGCTGCCGTCCTTTGGGAGTCTGATCCAGACGTCCGACCCCGGAGCACCGATCATCGGTCTCGAGCTCGAGGACGACCACACCGTCCTGGTGTACATCCAGGAGGTCATCGGCGTGGCGCGTCCAGTAACCGTGCAGAGCGGCGTGCTCACGTTCGGCGAAGCCCGCCTGTCGGACCTCGTGGGCCGCGACCGCGCGCCGCTGGACGCACGGGACGGAACGGTCGTCATCGAACTGCGACCACGCGGGGTCGCGGTAGTCAAGCTGCTTCGGCTCGGTGTCCGTGCGGGTTGAACGACGGTGGGAGGCGAGGGTATATCTCCCAAGTAATGAGTCACCTCGTCCCTCCTCGCCCTTCCTCGTCTCTCTTCGTCACTTGCTGGCGAGGAAGGGTGAGGAGGGGCCAGGAGAGGCGAGGAGGGGCGACCTGAGGAGGTGCCGTTGAAAGCACGACCCCGTACCCTCGGTGAGCTGAAGCAGAGCGCCTGGGGAGATCCCGCTCTCCACCTCCGGTCGGTGAAGGACGAGATGCGCCAGAATCTGGTTCGGAAGGTCGAAGCCGGTGAGACGGTGTTCCCGGGCATTCACGGCTTCGAGGAAACGGTCATTCCGCAGGTCATCAACGCCGTTCTTTCGCGGCACAACTTCATCTTGCTGGGCCTGCGCGGGCAGGCAAAGAGTCGAATCCTCCGGGCCCTGGTGTCGCTGCTGGACGACGAGATCCCCATCCTGGCCGGGAGCGAGGTCAACGACAATCCATTCCGGCCGATCTCCAAGCCGGGGCGCCAGATGATCGAAGAGTGCCGTGACGCGGCCGCGATCGACTGGGTGCCGCGGGAGCAACGCTACGTCGAGAAGCTGGCCACACCGGACGTGACGATCGCCGACATCATCGGAGACGTGGATCCCATCAAGGCGGTGCGCGGCGGACATCTGCTGTCCGACGAGCTGACGATTCATTACGGCCTGCTGCCCCGATCGAACCGGGGGATCTTCGCGATCAACGAGCTGCCAGACCTCGCGGGGAAGATTCAGGTAGGGTTGTTCAACATCATGCAGGAAGGCGACGTCCAGATCAAAGGCTACCCGATCCGCCTGCCGCTCGATGTGTTATTGGTGTTCTCGGCCAACCCGGAGGATTACACGGCGCGAGGCAAGATCATCACGCCGCTCAAGGACCGGATCGGGGCGGAGATTCACACTCATTACCCGCCCACCGTGGAGCACGCGGTCGCGATTACGGAACAGGAAGCGTGGACGGACCGGCAGGCGCGTCCGATTGACGTCCCGCCGTTCATCCGGCAGCTGATCGAAGAGGTCGCGTTCGCGGCCCGGGCGGACAAGCGGGTGGATCGCCGGTCGGGGGTGAGTCAACGGCTGTCCATCAGCGCGCTGGAGACGGTGGTGTCCGCGGCGGAGCACCGCGCGATTCGGACCAGGGAGAAACGCGTGGTGCCGCGGGTCTCGGATGTGTACGCCGCGCTGCCGTCGATCACGGGCAAGATCGAACTCGAGTACGAGGGCGAGCTACAGGGCGCGGACACCATCGCGAAGGAGCTGATTCGTCGCGCCGCGGGCAAGACGTTCGAGGACCTGCTGGGCGGGGCGGACTGCGACACGATTGTGTCGTGGTTCGACGACGGCGGGGCGTTGAAAGTGTCCGACAACGAGCGTTCCGACGCGTGCCTCAAGGGGTTCTCGAACGTGGCCGGCCTGCTCACGCTGGTGGACACGGTCGGGCTCGCACCGAAGAAGGACCCGGCGACAATGGTCGCCGCCTGCGAGCTGGTGCTGGAGGGGCTGGTCGCGCACAAGCGGATCTCCCGCTCCGAGGAGCTGGGCTACACGCGCATCCGGCCCGAGCGGAATCCGCCCTTTGGCAAGGGGGCGCCGGGGGCCGGGCCGGGGTTGTTCACGTGACGGACGGATCGGCGGTTCGGCGGTTCGGCGGCCCGGCGGTTCGGATTGCCTCGCCCGGTGCAGGGACGCGGCGGACGATCCCTCGATCCGACGATCCGCCGATCCCCCGATCTGCCGGACCATCTTCCTAGTCCCGTGCCCATCCTCACCATCTCCCGCCAATACGCCTCCGGCGGCGCCGAGATCGCGGCACTGGTTGCGAAGCGGCTCGGGTGGGACCTGATTGACAACGCGTTCATCGGACGTGTGGCGGAGTTGGCGGGGATGCCCACCGAGGAAGTGGCGCGGCTCGAGGAACGGGTGCCGAGCTTCGTGGAGCGGCTGGCGCGCGCGCTCGCGGGATCGTCGCCGGAATTGTTTCTCACGGCAGGGGAGGCGACGTCGGGGCCGGCGGGGCCCGAAGAGCAGCTGGTACGCGTCACGGAAGCGGTGATGGCGGAGGCTGCGCGACATGACCGCGTGGTCCTGGTGGGTCGAGGGGCGCAGGCGTACCTGGGGAAACGCGAAGGCACGCTCCATGTGTACGTTGTGGCGCCGCTCGACGTGCGAATTCGCCGCGCCGCGGAGCGGCATGCGGTCGGGCCGGTCGAAGCCGAGCGCATGGTGACCGAGATCGACGAGAACCGCCGCCGGTACGTGAAGTCGAACTACGGCAGAAAGTGGGAGGACCCCGGCAATTATGATCTCGTCCTCAACTCGGCCGCGTTCGGCTACGATGGTTGCGCGGCAATGATATCGGAGGCCGTGAGGTTGAAGGGGTGGCGATAGGCGGATCGACGGTCCGCCGGTTCGGCGGTTCGCGCTAGCGATGCCGCCTCTGGCCCATGGATTGGTAGAGCTGCCAAGTAAGTTGACTCGCCCGAGTGTGCAAGCCCCCGGTAACCATTCCCTTGCGCGTAGTACCATGTCCTTGCGATCCGCCGATCCGCCCAACCGCCGATCCGCCTAGGGCATTCTCCCCACCGCCGGCACCCTCGAGTGCGCCACCAGCGACGCCACGAGACAAACCCCGCCCCCTAGTACGAGCGCCGCCGGGGCGCCGAGCTGCTCGGCCGCCCACCCCGCGCCGAGCGCGCCGATCGGGCCCATGCCGATGAACGAGAGCGTGTAGACCGACATCACGCGGCCGCGCAGCTCGTCAGGCGTAATCGACTGGAGCAGCGTGTTGATCGTCGCGGTGTTGGTGATCATCGTGAACCCGGTGAGCGCCACCAGAGCCAGCGAGAGCGGGAGCGAGCGCGACATCGCAAACGCCGAGACGATCACGCCGAACGTGATTGACGCCCATTTCACCACTCGGCCCTTGGGCATGCGGGTCGCGAACGCCGCGAGGACCAATGCTCCCGTCAGAGCGCCCACGCCCACGGCGGAGCTCATCCACCCGAACTCGACGGCGCCGCGGCCCAGCACGTCCCGCACCATGACCGGGAGCAACACCAGATACGGGAAGCCGAATACGCTCAACACGGCGAGCACCAAGGTGAGCGTCAGAATCCGAGAATCGGAGCGGACGTAGCGCAACCCTTCACGCATGTGGGCGAGGGCTGAGGGCGGACCGGCGGACCGGCGGATCGGCGGACTGTCGATCGAAGACAGCGCGGCGAGTACCGCCAGGAATGACAGGCCGTTCAGCAGGAAACACATCGCCACGCCGATCTTCCCGATCAGCACGCCCGCCACGGCGGGCCCGAGGACGCGCGTGACGTTGAACGCTGCCGAGTTCAGCGCGATCGCGTTGAGCAGGTCCGGCTTCCCGACCATCTCCACGAAGAACGACTGCCGCGCCGGGATGTCGAACGCGCTCACGACGCCGAGCAGGGTCGCGATCACGATGATGTGGCCAACCTGCACGACCTCGGCGAAGGTCAGGGCAGCGAGGGCGAGCGCCAGCACCATGGCGGACCCTTGCGTGATCATGATCAGCCGCAGCTTGGAGATGCGGTCGGCCACCGTACCCGCGTACAGCGACACGAGCAGCACGGGCAGCGAGCCCAGCGCTCCTACGAGCCCAACGTAGAACGGCGAGTCCGTGAGCAGCAACACCAGCCAGGCCTGCGCGGTGGAGCCCATCCAGGTGCCGAGCAGGGACACGAGCTGGCCGCCGTAGAAGCGGCGGAAATTGGAGTGACTGAGTGCGGGGAAAAGAGCGCCGATGGCGGATCGGCCAATCGGCGGCACGGCGGTTCGGCGGTTCGGCGGTTCGGCGGGTTCCGCTTCCGTAGCCGCTTCGACCCGCCGGTCCGCCGCACCGCCGGGCGGCTGGGAGAGGGGAGGGAGTCCGCCCGTCATTGCGGAAACAATCGCGGGGCGCAAGTGTTTGTACAAGGCTAGCGGCCAAACTATGCGCTCCGTCACCTACTCCAAGTACCTGCCCGAGCTGCTGGACGCGATCAACTTGCAGGAGTTGCTCGACCAGCTGAGCGATTTCCTACTCCAATCGGGCTTCGCCGGTGGGCCGATGCAGCACCCATACTGGGGCGAATTCGGCGACGAGGGCGGGGACCGCACGCTGGACGCGCTGCGCCAGGCGATTCTTCAGGCGTTGATGGACTCGGGGAAGCTCAACCCCGAGATGCTCCAGGTGTTGCGGGGCGAGTCCACGGGCGACGCGGCGCGCGACCGGGAGATCCAGGGCCAGCTCGCCGAATTGCTCGATCAGATCGTGAAGAAGCTGATCGAGGAGGGGTATCTCAATCTCGAGCAGGCGCCCCGCGTGCCGCAGGGACACCAACCCGTGTTTGGCCCGGGCGGCCAGGCGCACTCGGCGGCGCAGCAGGTCCAGTTCAACCTCACGGAAAAGGGACTCGATTTCCTGGGCTACCGGGCGCTGCGTCACCTCCTGGGCAGCATCGGGAAGTCGAGCTTCGGCAGCCACGACACGCCGCACCTGGCGACGGGAGTGGAAGCCGAGGCCGTGTCCAAGGAGTACGAGTTCGGGGATACGATGAACCTGGATGTGCCGGGGACGTTGGGGCGGGCGATGGGGCGGGTCGGCGGATCGGCGGATCGGCGGATCGGCGGATCGGCGGGAGCCGGAGCGGACGAACCGCCGAACCGTCGATCCGCCGATCCGCCACTGCTTGACCTCGACTACTCCGACCTCCTGGTCTTCCAGTCGGAGTACCGCTCCAGCGCCGCGACCGTGCTGATGCTCGACTGCTCGCACTCCATGGTGCTGTACGGCGAGGACCGGTTCACCCCCGCCAAGAAGGTGGCGCTGGCGCTGACCCACCTGATCAAGACCCAGTTTCCCGGTGATTCGCTTCGTGTGGTGCTATTTCACGATTCCGCCGATGAGATTCCGATCGAGCGGCTGGCACACGCGCAGGTGGGCCCGTTCCACACGAACACCGCGGAAGGCTTGAAGCTCTCCCGCCGCCTCTTACTCTCACAGAAGAAGGACATGCGGCAGATCATCATGATCACGGACGGCAAGCCGTCGGCGCTCACGCTTCCGGATGGCCGAGTGTACGTGAACTCGATGGGTCTCGACCCCAGGATCCTGCAGGAGACCTACCGGGAGGTCGCCCACTGTCGCCGCGCCGGGATCATGATCAACACGTTCATGCTGGCGCGGGAGCGGCTGCTGGTGGAGTTCGTGAAGCGGGTGTGTGAGATCTCGCGCGGCAAGGCCTACTTCACGAGCACGATGACGCTGGGGCAGTACATCCTGATGGACTTCATGCGAAGAAAAACACGGAAGGTGGGGTAAGACCTACCGCGCCCCTACCGCGAACCAACCCGGCTCATTCCCCGGCTTCCACTTGATGTTGCACCCCACACTGGGCTTCTGATCGGGCGAGATCGATCTGCCGCCGAGTAGCGCGTCCAGTGCCGCTCGCAGGTCCTTCCCCGTCACCGGCTCCGTGTTCTTGGGCCGGCTGTCATCCAGCTGCCCGCGGTAGACGAGCGTCCGGTTCCTGTCGAACAGATAGAACTCCGGCGTGCACGCGGCGTTGAATGCCTTCGCGACGCTCTGGGTTTCGTCGTAGAGATACGGAAATGCCCAACCCTCGGCCCTGGCGAGCTCTTTCATCTCGTCCGGCCCGTCGTCTGGAAATGCCGCGACATCATTCGAGCTGATCGCGACCATGCCGACACGCTTGGACTGGTACTCCGTGGCGACCCGCCCGATCTCCTTGAGCACATGCCGCACATACGGGCAGTGATTGCAGATGAACATCACGAGCAGTGCCCGGTCGTCCTTGAAGGCCGCCTGCGAGATGCGGCGACCGTCTACGGCGTTCACCAGCGAGAAATCCGGCAAACCCGTACCGAGCGGCAGCATGGTGGAAGGAACAGCGACCATTGGAGTCCTCCAGAGACAGAGAGTCCTACCCAGCCTGTCCGAGGTACGCCCGCACCGCCGGACTGACTCGCTTCCGCACCAGCGCCCGCTCCAACTCGTGCGCGGTGGTAGGATCCGCATCGACCAACAGCCGAGTCTCGCGGGCTTCGCGCACCGCAACCGGAATCCCGTCACGGAACAGCACCCGGTTTGACGCGAGCGCGCTCACGCGATCGCCCGGCGTCACGATCCCCGTCAGATTCAGCGGGTCGGCGGCACTGATGCTCACCAGCTGCCCGTCTCCGGCCGAACGGCGCACGGCCCGAAGTTCCGTCACCGCTTCCGGTAACGCGAACTGCTCGCCCGCCATCCCGGCGACGAACCGGCCGCCCCGGATTTCTCCCCGCGCTTCCAGTCGCCGGTACACCGGCACGAGATCGCGCCATGGCGGGGCGAGTGATTCGCGCGCGAGCACGCGGTAGCACACCACGCCGTAGCGGCGGAGCAGCGACCGGGCGAACGCCTCCATTTCGGGGCGATCTCCGGGGGACACAAGTGAAACGGTGCGGTCCGCCGATCCGCCGGTCCGCCGGTCCGCCCGCAGTAACACCCACCTCCCCGCCGTCTCCACGCCGAACGTCACCGTCCGATGTCTCCTCGGAGCGCCCGGGCTCAACGGCCGGCGTTTCTCTGACGGCACGAGCAGCGCGCGTAACCCGGCGAAGCTGTCCGCCGTTACGAGCCCCAGCGCGACGAGCTCGCTCAGCCCGTGCTCCACCTGGGTCGCCAGTAACCGCGTGCACGACACCAGCTCCTGGAAGAACGATGCCCCCGACGTCGCGAGCGCATCCCGCACTGCCCGAGCGTACACGGACAGCGTTGTCTCGGGCACCGCCGGCGACAGGGCGAGCCAGGCGTCGCGATGCTCCCGCTGGAACAGGCCAATTGGCGTCGACCGGATGGGACCAACCGACGCCGGCCCGACACCCGCGGGCGGCGAGAGCCGGCCCCATGCCACACGGCCCGTGAGGCACAGGGCGTCGAGCAGTTGCGGATCGTATTCGTCCACGCGGCTCGCGAGCACGTCCGCCTCCCAGGCGCCTGCCGAGAGCTCGTAGCCGTCGAGCTGTTGGATCACAGCAGCTAACCCTTCGAGGCCCGCGGCCCTGTGGTCGGGCGTGATGCGCTGCCACGCAGCCAAGAACCGCATGAAGTCCGCAGCGCTGACCGGCTCGATCTCGGCCCGCAGGCGATTCAGGGTGTAGCGGTGGATGCGGGCAAGCAGGCGGCGGTCGCAAAACTCCACGATGTGCGATGTCCGATGCCCAATGTCCGAAAACCAGCCGCGCAGTACGATACCCTCGCGCTCCAGCGCCGCGAGGGCGATGTCCGCGTCGCCGGGACTCACCGCAAGCGAGTCCGCGAGAGCGGCGGCCGTGGTGGGTCCAACGATTTCCAGCCGGCTACGCAGTAGCTCTCGGATGGAGTCGTCGCGCGATGCCGAAGGCGCTGGCTCCGGCGCCGAGAGACCAACCGGCTGGACTGTGGCTCCCGGGTGCACCGCAAGGATCTCCGGCAACCGCTCGGCCGCTACCCAGAGCTCCGCGTCACCGCCATCACCTGCGATCGTGACGCGCCCAGCTCGTCGACCGGCTTCCAGCTCGGCAAGCATGCCGCCCATGCCGCTCATGCCGCCCTCTCTCGCTGTGAGGAATCCGGCCACGATCAGGGCATCATGCAGCTCATCGGCGGTCGTCGCCTCAGGCCATGCCTCCTCCCCCACGCGGGCGATCGCGGCGGGATCGAGCGCGCCGAGCTCGGATGCGGTCGTCGGCTCGAAGGCGCGCCGCGCGGAGACGGCCTGGGCCCGCCGCTCCTCGAGCGGCGCGTCGTCCAGGAACGAATACGGTCTGGCGTTCAGGATCTCGTGCGCGAGGGGCGACGGCTCCGGGAGATCGCGGGCCAGACATTGCACTGCGCCATCGTGGATCTTGTGAAGCAGCGCGATCAGGCCCTCGAGGTCCATCGCTTCCTGGAGCGCGTCGGCGATCGTTTGCCGCACGAGCGGGTGATCAGGGATCTCCCGGTCACCGGCGATGTTCTCGAGGCAGGCCGCCGCATCGGGAAACACGGCGGCGAGCAGGTCGTCCGCCTCCATGCGCTGGATCTGCGGCGGGACCTTACGACCCCCGCGGTGGCGCGGCAGGGCGAGCGAGATCGTGGCGTTCCAGCGCCACCGGAGCTGGAACATGGGGGCGTCGAGCAGCGCCTGCACCAGAATGTCCCGCACGGAGCTCGGATGCAGGTAGCGGAACACGTCTCCCAACGGGAACGAATGCTGCGGCCCGAGCGACAGCAGGATGCCGTCCTCGGTCGCCGCGGCCTGGAGCTCGAAGTTGAATTGCCGGCAGAATCGCTTGCGCAGCGCCAGGCCCCACGCGCGATTGATCCGGCTGCCGTACGGTGCGTGAACCACGAGCTGCATGCCGCCGGCCTCGTCGAAAAACCGCTCCGCGACGATGACGTTCTGCGTGGGGATCACTCCCAGGAGTTTCCGCGTGGCGCCGAGGTACTCGACGAGCTGGCGCGCCGCCGCTTCGGAGAGCCCAAGTTCCGCCACGAGCCAGCGAACCGCCGTGTCCGGATCGTCCAGCCGCTCGCCGATGTCCCGTCGCAGCTCGGACACCTCGCGGGACAGTTCGGCCGTGCGCGCCGGCGCCTCGCCAAGCCAGAACGGAATGGAGGGCGCTTCGCCGCTCGCGTCCGCTACGCGGACCGTGCCCTGCTGAATGCGCAATATGCGCCACGACCGGTTGCCAAGCTGAAAGACGTCGCCCGCCATGCTTTCGACCGCGAAATCCTCGTTCACCGTGCCGAGGTACAGCTCGTCCGGCTCGAGCACCACGCGGTAATCCGCATTGTCCGGGATCGCGCCGCCCGACGTGATGGCCGCCAGGCGCGCTCCGCGACGACCACGGAGTCGCCGGTTCACACCGTCGCGGTGCACCAGCGCGCCCCGCCGCCCGCGTCGCGTGGTGAACCCGTGGGCCACCATGTGCACGACCTCATCGAAGGCGGAACGCGAGAGATCCCGGTACGGGTAGGCGCGCCGCGCCAACTCGAAGAGTTGATCCTCCGGCCAGTCTTCGCACGCGGCCTCCGCCGTGACCTGCTGCGCCAGCACATCCAGGGGCTGCTGCGGCATGATCAGGCGATCGAGCTCCCCCCGCCTCACTGCCCGGATCAAGGCCGCGCACTCGACGAGATCGTCGCGCGACAACGGGAACAGGCGGCCGCGCGGCGTGCCGCTCACGGTGTGCCCCGAGCGCCCCACGCGCTGCAGAAAGGTCGAGATCTGGCGCGTGGAGCCGATCTGGCAGACCAGGTCCACGGCGCCGATGTCAATCCCCAGCTCGAGGGACGCCGTGGCGACCAACGCACGCAGCCGCCCCTCTTTCAGCCGAGTCTCGGCGTCCAGTCGCGCGTCCCGGGAGAGACTCCCGTGATGGGCGGTGACGTGCTCTTCGCCCACGCGCTCGCAGAGATGGCGCGCGACACGCTCCGCCAGCCGGCGGGTGTTGACGAACACGAGCGTGGTCCGGTGCCCGGCGACGAGCTGCGCCAGCCGATCGTAGAGGTGCTCCCACGTCTCGCCCGACATGACCGCGTCGAGCGGCGCATCCGGGATCTCCAGCCCCAGGTCGAGCGCGCGGCGGTGACCCTCGTCGACGACCGCGCAGTTCACCGCCCCGCCCGGTTCGAGCCCTGCCGTCCCCGCGAGGAAGCGCGCCACCTCGTCGATCGGTTTCTGCGTGGCGGACAACCCGATCCGCTGCAGCGGCCGCCGCACCACGTGCTGCAACCGCTCGAGCGTGAGCGCGAGGTGCGACCCGCGCCGCGAGCCGATCACCGCGTGAATCTCGTCCACGATGACGGTACGGACGGACCGCAGCATCTCCCGGCTGCGCGCGGCCGTGAGCAAGAGGTAGAGCGACTCCGGCGTGGTCACGAGGATATGCGGCGGGGTCTTCAGCATCGCCACGCGCTCGGATGCCGGCGTATCCCCCGTGCGGACCGCGGCGGTGATCCGGGCCGGCGCGAGCCCAAGGGACTGCGCCGTCTCGCGGATCTCCCGCCGAGGTACGGCGAGGTTCAGATGGACGTCCGCGCTCAGCGCCTTGAGCGGCGAGACGTACACCACGCGCGTCTCGTCCGGGAGATCACCGTCCAGCCCCTCACGGAGCAGGTCGTCGAGCGCGGAGAGAAACGCGGCCAGGGTCTTGCCCGATCCCGTGGGCGCGGCGATCAACGTGTGCCGACCAGACCGAATGGCCTCCCAGCCGCGGCGTTGTGGCGCCGTGGGCTCGGCAAAGCGACCGGCGAACCAGCGCGAGACGGCCGGGTGGAAGTGCGAGAGGGGCACAGGCGATAATATGGCGGCATGGGCGGCATGAGCGGGATGGGCGGCATGCGACGCGGGAGGCACGCCGCGCATGCCGCGCATGCCGCCTATGCCGCTTTCACCGCCTCCTTCGCCTGCCACAGATGCCGCCGATCGTGCGCGGCGTGCAGGGCGAACGCGGATCCCACCTTGTAACGCAGCCACTTGAAGAACGGCGACTGCATCTTTGCCGTGTTCAGATCCAGGCCGTTGACTTGCTCGAGCACTTTGTCCAGCTCGGCGTGTAGCGCGATGAAGTCATTCAACACCTGAGTCTTGGACAAACCGCTTGGCGGAACGAACCCGCGACCGGTCTGGTATCGCCGTTTGGGCGGCGGTTCCATTCCTCGAATCAGCCAGCCCATCAGGACACCGTGCTTCGTGTGTCCGGAGCCCGGCAGACCCTTCGACCGCACCACGTCCGCCGCGTGTTTCAGGCCCGGGAGCATCGCCCGAGCCGTGATGTTGAGGTGCTCGAGGCATTGGGCGGCCGACCACCGCCCCGGCTCCGGCTGTCGGTTCAACGCATCTTCGCTCAGCGGCTCCACGAGCGCCCGCACGTCCGCCACGATGGACGCGAACTGCCGCTTGAAATCCTCAACTTCCGCCGACGTTCCCATGGCCTGTACCCCCCGACGAAAGCTCGACTTGCACAGTGGCCCGGACTATTTTGCGACAGCACGATGGCCCACACCGACCTACACCGGCACTCCCTCCGTGTTTGAAAATATCTTCGAGACCGTCAATTCGGGCTTCGCGCAGGCGCTCTACGAAGATTTCCTGAAGGATCCCGCGTCCGTTCCGCCCGACTGGCGCGCGTTGTTCGAGAACGGGCTGCAGGGCGTGCAGCCGGGGCAGGTGGCAGGAGCGGCAGGAGCGGCAGGAGCGGCAGGAGCGGCAGGAGCGGCAGCCGAAGGTGCGCCCCCTGTCACTTCTGCCGCTGCTGCCGCCTCTGCCGCTTCTCTCGAGCCGATCACTGGTCCAGCGCTGCGCCTCTTGCAGAATATGGAGTCCTCGCTGGCGCTCCCCACAGCCACGTCGTTCCGCGAAATCGACGTCACGCGGCTCACCGACGTCCGCGCCGCCTTCAACGAACAGCTCAAAGCCCGCAACCTCAAGCTGTCGTTCACGCACCTCGTTGGCTGGGCCATCGTGGGCGCCATAGAGGAGTTCCCGGCCATGGCTCGCGCCGTCGTCGACGTGGACGGCGCTCCTCACCGCCTGCATGCCGGTGGAGTGAACCTGGGTCTCGCAGTGGACGTGCAACGCAAGGACGGCAGCCGCGGGCTACTGGTGCCGGTCATCAAGCAGGCCGACCGGATGTCCTTCGGCGGGTTTCACGCCGAGTACGAGCGTCTGGTGGCGGGGGCGCGCGACGGCAAGCTGCTGCCCGACGCCTATCAGGGCGGCACGATCACGCTCACCAATCCCGGCACGATCGGCACCGTGGCCTCCGTACCTCGTCTCATGAAGGGGCAGGGCTCGATCATCGCCACCGGCGCCATTCAGGAGCGCGCCGGCGCGCGAGTAATGACGATCACCAGCACGTATGACCACCGCATCATCCAGGGCGCGGAGTCCGGGATGTTCCTGCAGCTGGTGGACGCGCTGTTGCAGGGGGAGCGGGGGTTTTACCAGGAGATTGCAGAGGCGATGGGGGTGAGGGGAGCAGAAGGTGGCATGGGCGGCATAGGCGGCATGAGCGGCATAGGACCGCAGCATTCAGCATCGACCGCTGGGCCTGCCCCGTGGCATGCCGCTCATCCCGCCTCTGCCGTTCATGCCGCCACCGTGCCGCCGGCCGGCGTCGCGACGGAGCTTCTCCACTACGTCGCCGCAGCCATGTCCCTCGTCCGCGCCCACCGCACGCACGGCTATCTCTGCGCGCACCTCGATCCGCTCGGCACGCCGCCCGTCGGAGACCCCGCTGTGGACCCGGGGCCGCCGGAGCTCACACCAGAGATGTTGGCGCGCATCCCCGCCCGCGTGCTGCGCGTTTCCGTCCCCGGGGAATCCCTGGCGGAGGCGCTGCCGCGGCTGCGCGAGACGTACTGCGGCACGATCGCCTATGAGATCGAGCACATCGCGAGCCACGAGCAGCGCGTGTGGCTGCGGCAGGTCATCGAATCGGGCCAGCACCGCACCCCGCTCACGCCCACCGAGCAGCGGCGCCTGCTGGAGCTCCTGACGAAGGTCGACGCGCTCGAGCGGTTCCTGCACAAGGCGTACCTCGGCCACAAGCGGTTCGGCATCGAGGGGCTCGACATGCTGGTCCCGATGCTCCATTGGGCGTGCAACATGGCGGCCGACCACGGCGCCAACGAAGTGGTGATCGGCATGGCGCACCGTGGACGGCTGAACGTGCTGACGCACGTCCTGGGCCGTCCGTACGAGACGTTGCTGGCCGAGTTCGAAGGCGGCCGCCAGGTCGAGGAGACGCTGACCCCGCGGGGTGGAACGGGCGATGTGAAATACCACCACGGCGCCGAGGGTCGGTTCGCCACGGCAGGCGGCGGCGAAATTGCGGTGGTGCTTCAGGCAAACCCGAGCCATCTGGAAGCGGTGAACCCGGTGGTTGAGGGACGCGCGCGCGCGGATCAGACGCGGCGCGACTTCCCCACGGCGCATCACGACTCAGGCCTGGTGCTGCCCGTCCTGGTTCACGGCGACGCCGCGTTCGCCGCGCAGGGAGTCGTGGCGGAGACCTTCAACCTCGCGCGGCTCGGAGGATTCGACACCGGCGGCACGCTGCACGTCATCACAAACAACCAGGTCGGCTTCACGACCGACCCCAGGGACGGCCGCTCTACGGACTACGCGAGCGATCTCGCCAAGGGCTTCGACGTTCCCATCATCCACGTCAACGCCGATGATCCCGAAGCGTGCGTCGCCGCGGTGCGGCTCGCCACGATGTACCGGCAGCGGTTTCACGGGGACTGCGTGATCGATCTCGTGGGCTACCGGCGGCACGGGCACAACGAAGGGGATGAGCCGCGGTACACACAACCGTTGATGTACGAGCGCATCGACGACCACCCCACGGTGCGCAAGCTCTACGCTGACACGCTCGTCGCCCAGGGCCTGTTGCGTGACGACGACGCGGTGCGGATGGAAGGTGAGGCGTTCGACACGCTCGTCGCCACGCAGCAGAAGCTGCGCGACGAGCTCGCCGCGGCGGGCGGCGGAGCGGAGCCGGTGCGACTCTCGAGCGTCTGGGCCCCCGTCGCCGAGCCGGACACGGCCGTGGCGGAGTCGGTGCTGCAAGAGCTAAACCAGGGACTCTTGCACCTGCCAGACGGCTTCACGATCAACTCCAAGTTGGCCAAACAACTCGAGCGCCGGCGAGACGCGCTGGGGTCGGCCGGCGGCATTGACTGGGGCCACGCCGAAGCGCTGGCGTTTGCCTCGCTGTTGGTCGAGGGCGTGCCCATTCGGCTCACGGGACAGGATAGCGAGCGCGGCACATTCAGCCAGCGGCACCTGGTCCTGCACGATGCCGCCACGGGCCGGCGGTACGCCCCCAGCCAGCACCTGCCGGGCGCGCGGGCGTCCTTCGAGCTGCACAACAGCCCGCTGTCGGAATACGCCGTGCTCGGCTTCGAGTACGGCTACGCCGCAGCCGCGCCCGAAGCCCTGGTGCTGTGGGAGGCGCAGTTCGGTGACTTCGCGAACGCAGCCGAAGTCATCGTTGACCAGTTCATCATCGCGGGGCTCGCGAAGTGGGGGCTGACATCCCGGCTGACGCTGTTGCTCCCGCACGGCTACGAGGGGCAGGGGCCCGAGCATTCCAGCGCGCGGCTGGAGCGCTATCTCGCGCTCGGCGCCGACGGGAACATCCGCGTCGCCAACTGTTCCACGCCCGCCCAGTACTTCCACTTGCTGCGCAGGCAGGCCAGGCATCCGGAGCGCCGCCCGCTCGTCTTGATGACACCCAAGAGCCTGCTCCGCCTGCCCCAGGCCACATCGAGTTTTCAGGACCTCTCGAGTGGGCGCTTCCGTCCCGTGCTGGATGATCCGGCGGCCCCCACCGACCGCTCAGGCGTCGCGCGCCTCGTGCTGTGTTCCGGCAAGGTGTTCTACGACGTCACGCTCGCGCCGCGGCGGGCGGAGGCGCGTCACGTCGCCATCGGGCGGATCGAGCTACTGTACCCGTTCCCCCAAGCGGATGTGAGAGCGCTCATTGGAGCGTACCCCGCCCTGCGCGAGATCACGTGGCTCCAGGAGGAGCCGAGTAACATGGGCGCGAGGAAATGGGTCGTGCCTCAGCTCAATGCGCTGGCCCCCACAGACGTGGGAGTCCGGCATGTGGCCCGTCCGGAGCGCTCGAGCCCGGCTGAGGGCTACCCCGCCGCTCACCGCGCCGAACAAGACCGCCTGGTCTCGGACGTGTTGGCCTAGTGCCCATCGCGGCGCTGCGATACGCGGTCTTCGTCGCGTTCCTCGTCTGCGCTCTCATCGCTGCGGGCGCGTGGGCGGTGCGTACCCGGCGCATCAACCCGTTCAGCGGCGCCGGGCGCACGCTGCGCGACGTGACCGACCCGCTGATCGCTCCCATCGAGCGCTGGCTGGTTCGCCGGGGCGGCAACCCGCAGGCGGCACCGTGGTGGCTCCTCGCGTTCGCGTTGCTCGGCGGCATCCTGACGATCACACTGGTCGAATGGCTGGTGTTTCAGGCTGCGCGCGTGGCGTCGGCGAGTCGCGGCGGGACGCGCGGCATCGTCCGGCTGCTGGTCTACTACGCCGGCCAGCTGCTTCTGCTCGCGATCCTGGTGCGCGTCATCGCTTCCTGGTTCGGTGCGTTCCGTTACAGCCGGTGGATGCGGCCGGTGTATGGGCTGACGGACTGGATCATCGAGCCGCTTCGAAGGATCGTGCCCACGTTCGGCATGATCGACATCACGCCCATCGTCGCCTGGTTCGTTATCCAGATCGTGCTTGCGTGGCTGATGCGGGTGTTGTGAGCGGCGGATGGGCGGATGGACGGTTAGGCGGGTGGTAACTCTGCGAAGGCCGCGAGGGGGCAGCACGATGGAGAAGCGCACGACCGTCGGAGCAAACGCAGGAGACGACCGACCGCCCAACCGCCGATCCGCCGATCCGGCCATTCTCTTCCACGTCCAACCCAACGCCAGCCGCACCGAGGTCGCCGGACGGCACGGGGACGCCATCAAGATCCGTATCGCGGCTCCGCCGGTGGATGGAGCGGCCAACGTGGAGCTGATCCGCTTTTTGGCCGATCGGCTCGACGTGTCACGGTCGGCGATCGAGATCGTCAGTGGGGCCGCCGGACGACGCAAACGGGTTCGCGTGACCGGGTACGATCGTGACCGCGCCCTCGCCCGGCTGGAGTCCGAGCCCTGAGCCCCCGGCGGCCCGAGCTCTTCCGCTTTCGGCGGTCGCGGTCTAGATTGCTTGGCACAATTGAAGTCGTGGTGATTTGCGGCTATTGCAGCCACGTTAAACAAGTCGCTAAAAAGCCCGGCCCCCGGCGCTCCTTTAGCGACCGGGGAGTTTTGTTTCCGATGCATCGACACGTCGCGCCACACCGATCTGATCCTCAATTGTCGATTGTCAATTGTCGATTGACAATCGACAGTTTGCTCTCCTCCGGTGAATCGCTCTGATCGCCTGACGCTCCTGCGCGACGCGATCCGGCGCCGCATTCTCGTCCTCGACGGGGCAATGGGGACGATGATCCAGTCGTACGGGCTCACCGAAGCGGACTTCCGCGGCGAACGCTTCGCCAGTCACGCAAGACCGCTCAAGGGCGACGGGGATGTGTTGTCGCTCACCCGGCCGGACGTGATCGGCGCCATTCACCACGCGTACCTCGAGGCCGGCGCGGACATCGTCGAAACGAACACGTTCACCGCAACCAGGATTTCGCAAGCCGATTACGGCCTCGAGGCCGCCGTGCACGACCTGAACGTCGCCTCGGCCCGGCTGGCCCGCGACGCGGCCGGCGAGTACTCGGCGCGCACGCCGGATCAACCCCGATTCGTGGCCGGAGTCCTGGGACCGACCAACCGCACGGCCTCCATTTCGCCCGACGTGAACGACCCCGGGGCGCGCAACGTCACGTTCGACGAGCTGGCGGCAGCCTACCGAGAGCAGGTTTCTGGACTGCTCGATGGGGACGTGGACCTCCTGATGGTCGAAACGGTGTTCGACACCCTGAACGCCAAAGCCGCGCTGTTTGCGATCCAGGATGTGTTCCGTGAACGGCGGGTCGACGTGCCGGTCATGGTGTCGGGGACCATCACCGATGCCAGCGGCCGCACGTTGTCGGGCCAGACGCCCGAGGCGTTCTGGTACTCCGTGAGTCACGCGGGCGTGTTCAGCATCGGGCTCAACTGCGCGCTGGGTGCCAAGGACCTGCGACCGCACCTCGCCGAGCTGTCGCGCACTGCGGGCGTGTACACCAGCTGCCACCCCAACGCGGGGTTGCCGAACGCGTTCGGCGGCTACGACGACACGCCCGACACCATGGCGGACACGGTGGGCGAGTTCGCGCGATCGGGGCTCGTGAACATCGTGGGCGGATGCTGCGGCACGACGCCCGCTCACATCCGGCGCATCGCGGAGGCGGTACGCGATTGCCCGCCGCGCCACGTCCCGGACCTCCCCGTACACACGCGGCTCGCCGGGCTCGAGCCGCTCGTCATCCGCCCGGAGACGCTGTTCGTCAACGTCGGCGAGCGCACCAACGTGACCGGCTCCGCTCGCTTCGCGCGGCTCATCCGCGACGCGGCGTTCGAGGAAGCACTGTCGGTCGCGCGCGATCAGGTTGAGAACGGAGCGCAGTTGCTCGACGTGAACATGGACGAAGGGCTGCTGGACTCCACGGCCGCCATGCAGACGTTCCTCCGGCTGATCGCGTCCGAGCCGGACATCGCCCGCGTGCCGATCATGATCGACTCGTCCAAATGGGAGGTCATCGAGGCGGGGCTCAAGTGCGCTCAGGGCAAAGGCGTGGTCAACTCGATCAGCCTCAAGGACGGCGTCGAGGCGTTCATCGAGCGCGCCCGCAAGGTGCGGCAGTACGGCGCGGCCGTCGTCGTAATGGCCTTCGACCAGCGCGGCCAGGCGGACACGGTCGAGCGAAAGGTCGAGGTCCTCACGGAGGCCTATCGGATCCTCACGGAAGACGTGGACTTCCCGCCCGAGGATATCATCCTCGATCCCAACATCTTCGCGGTCGCCACCGGCATCGAGGAGCACAACGAGTACGCCCTCGCGTACCTGCAGGCCTGCCGCAC
>JACQHC010000091.1 GCA_016199245.1 Gemmatimonadota bacterium
CCCGAGATCATGAGCGCCGAGCAGTTCCAGACCGACGGCCAGTTCGATCTCGCCAAGTATCGACGGTATCTGACCTCCGGGACGGACCCCCAGTTGCTCGCGGCCCTCGAGGCCCGGTACCGCCAGGAGATCCCTCGGGCCAAGCTGTTCGATCAGCTGGTGGCCGACGTCTACCTGTCCGACGTCAAGCTGTGGCAGGCCTATCGGGACCAGCACGATTCCGTCACGCTGCGGCTGCTCCAGGTCTTCCCCGACCTGGCGGTCGCCGACTCAGAAGTGCTGGTGAGCGACGCGGAGATCGAGACCTATTACGATCGGCATCGGGAAGAATTCGAGCGCCGCGCGGTGGCCTATCTGAGCTACGTCGAGGTGTCGCGAGAGGCGAATGCGGCCGACAGCGCTGCGGCGCTCGCGCGGGCGCGGGCCGTGCGGCAGGAGCTGGCGAGCGGAGCGGACTTCGCCGCGGTGGCGAGCCGCGAGTCGTCGGACACGGTGAGCGCCGCCCAAGGCGGAGACCTGGGCGAGACAACGCGCGGGCGATTCGTGCCCGAGTTCGAGCGCGCGGCGCTCGCGCTCCGGCCGGGCGAGTTGTCGCAACCGGTGCGATCGCCCTTTGGCTATCATCTCATCAAGCTGGAATCCAAGTCCGGCGACACCTACCGCGCGCGGCACATTCTCATCGGGATCACGCCGGCCGGCGCGCACCTCGACAGCCTCGACGCGCAGATCGACACGCTGGACCGCAGGGCCGCAGACCAACTGGACGACCCCACGGCGCTGGACTCCGCGGCGGCGGTGCTGGGCCTCCCGATCAAGGTCGCCTTGCCGGTCGTCGAGGGGTCGCGCGTGCAGGCCCTGCCCCACGTGGTGCCGGACGCCGGGATCTGGGCGTTCGAAGCGGAGGTGGGCGAGACGTCCCCGCTGATCGACGCGGACCGGGCCTCGTTCGTCTTCCGGCTCGATTCGCTCACGCCGGGCGGTGTGCCGCCGTTACCCGAGATCCGGGAGATGGTGCGTCGCCGCATTCTCACCGAGAAGAAACGAGAGGCCGTGCGACAGCTGGCCGAGCGCAGCGCGGCGGACCTGGCATCGGGGGCCGTGTCCTTGGATCAGCTGGCCGCAAGATTCCGCGCCACCGTGACCACCGTTGGTCCGTTCACGCGCGCCAATCCGGGCCCGGCCGTGCAGAACGAGCCGGTGATCGTCGGGGCGGCGTTCGGCCTCGCGGTGGGCGAGATCGGTGGGCCTTTGAGCGGCGAGGAGGGCGTGTACTTCATGCAGCCCGCCTTGCGCCGCCAGGCCGACAGTACCGCGTTTGTGGCGCAGCTGGCTACGCAGCGCGCTCAGGCGCTGCAGGTGGCGCGCCAGGCACGCGTGCGCCTGGTGCTCGGCTCACTCCGGGCGGCGGCGGATGTGCAGGATCGGCGGAAGGATCTCGAGCGGGCGCAGCGCGAGGCGGAGGAGCGGGCGCAGTCGCTGCCGGGCGTGCCGGCAAACCAACGACGAGCGAGCTAACCGCTACTCGCTCAGTTTCTTGGGCTCGCCGGTCTCGGCGGCACCCGTGTTCTCCAGCCGGTGCGTGGGCGGCGCGATGTCATTCTGCCCTTCGATGCTGTTCTGCACGTCCTTCAGGCTCCGCTTGAACTCGCGAATTCCCTTGCCCATCGACGCCCCGATTTCCGGCAGCCGCTTGGCCCCGAAAACCAGCAGCACCAGAGCGAGAATGACCAGCAGTTCGGACATGCCCAGGTTAAACGGCATGAGGTCCCCCTAGAAAAGCGAGCGCGCGACCAGATACGCGATGACTACTCCCAGGATGCCCAGCAGGGACACGCGCAGGACCAGTGGGCCCAGGGTCACACTAAAGATAATCAGATCCAGGCTCACCGGGCCGACCGCCGGGGCCACCGTCGTCGTAAAGAACCGCCCCGCCGGGCTCTGGGACAGGAACCGCTCGAGTAGAGCCGAGAGGAATCCGCCCAGCACGAATCCGGTGCCGAGCACTCCGAGGTAGAACAGCGGGCTGCGTGGGCCGATGGCCATGCGTCAGTTCCGGCGCTCGATGGCGTAGACCACGCAGTCCCGCAGAGCATCCCGCGCCGGCCCGGGGCCGATGAGGGTGAGCTCGTCCTCGGCGAGGTGCGCCAGCTGGGCAGCCCGCTCCTGCGCCGCCGCGATTCCACCGCGCGCTTCGACCAATCGGATCACGGCGGCAATCAGGTCGTCACCGGGTTCGGGATCCCGCATGAGGTCCGCGACCACCTGCCGCTCCTCGTGCGTCATCCGCGGCAGCGCGGCGATCAGCGGCAGCGTGATCTTGTGCTCCCGCAGGTCGAGCCCGGTCGGCTTGCCGGTCACGGCCTCCGTCTCCGTGTAGTCCAAGAGATCGTCCGTGACCTGGAACGCCATGCCAAGGAACTGCCCGTAGCGCCGCAGGTGCTCACGCTCCTCCCGGCTCCCTTGTAGCGCGCCGATCTCGCAGGCCGCGGCCATCAATGAGGCGGTCTTGGATCGAATCAGGCGGTCGTAGTCTGCGCGCGTGTAGTCCAGCACGTCGTGCGCCGCGAGCTGCCGCATCTCTCCCACCGTCATCTCGTTCGTCACCTGCGCCATGACGCGCAGCGGTCCGGGATCGTCCATGCCCACTAGCTCGATGATGGCCCGGGAATAGAGGTAGTCGCCCATGATCACGGCGACCTGGTGACTGAACATGGCGTTGAGCGTGGGCTGCCCGCGCCGCAGCACCGAATGATCCACCGAGTCATCGTGCACGAGCGTGGCGAGGTGGATCAGTTCAACGACGGCCCCGAGCGTGACGTGGCGCGGCGTGAGCGCCCCCGTCCCCGTGCATCGTGCCGCCAGCAGCAGCAGCGTCGGGCGGAACATCTTGCCGCGCATGTGCAGCAGGTGAGCGTTCGCCTCGGCGATGGGAGGGAAGTCTGACAGGATGATGCGGCGCAACTCGTCGTGTACGCCGTCCAACTCGTTCCGAACCGGAGCCTGAAGGACCGACAGGCTGATCGAGGCGACCTGAGGCGGCACCGCGACTACCTGGCGGCCTGCGAGAGACTCTTCACGCGGCTGCGCACATCCTGGAATCCAATGTCCACCGCGAATACGCGCTGGTAGAAGCCCAGCGCCTCGGACGGGTGCCCCAGCTCCTCTTCGGCCCGCCCCACCCAGTAGAGCAACCCGATCTTCTCGTCGTCGCCGCCGGGGTCGCTCTCCACGGCACGCCGCATGACCGTCGCGGCCACGCTGAATTGTCCCTTCTCGAAGAAGCAGGTTCCCAGCGCTTCCGACGTCCGCAGCCGGCCTTCAGCCCCGCGCAGCGCCTTCTGGAACTCCGCGATGGCCTCGTCTAGCAGGCCCATCTCCTTGAACGCGATGCCCAGATCGTAGTGGGCTTGCACGTCTTCCACGCCCAGGCTCGCCTCGATGCCCTTCTTGAACTGGGCGAGCATCTCGTCAAAGTCGCGCTGCTCGTCTCCGGTGGGCTCCTCGTCCTGGATGCGCATCCGGGCGTCGCCCTTCGCCCACACCGGGCCCTCATCCTCCAGGATCAGCGCTCCGAGGTCGACAAAGTCCCCGGTCGCCGGCACGGGCGCCGGCTTCTTTGGGGCAGCGCTGGGCGGCGGCGGTGGCTCCAGGGCCAGGAGGGCGGCCCGCGCGCGGTCATTCGTCGGGTCCAGTTCCAACACGCGCTTGTACACGGCCCCGGCCCGCTCCATGGCGCCCGAGCGGAACAGCGCGTCCGACAGTTCCAGGTAGGCGTCCACCAGATGCGCCTTGTCCCCCCGGCGAAATGCGTACTCCACCCGCTTCTGGTACAGCTGAACGCTGTTGGGTTCGAAGCGCAGAATCTCGTCCGCGAGATCTTCGGCGCGGCGCCAGTCGTCGGCGGCCTCGTAGCCCTGAAGGGCGATGTTCAGCTCTTCCATCCCCCGCTCGCGCTGCCCGGTCTCGATCAGGGCTTCGGCGAGCTGGTGGTGTTTGAGCGGATCGTCCGGGTCCGCCGCGACCGCCGACTCCAGGCTCGCGACATCCGGTGGTCCCGTGACCAGCGCCGCCTCGGGGATCTCGATGTCGAACTCGATTGGCGGCACGCTGATCTCGAGCTCCGGTTCGGCAGTGACCGGTTCCGGCATCCCCAGATCGAGCTCGGGCACCTCGATACCGACATCAGCGCCAATCATGACCGGCTCGTGTTCCGGCGGCGCAGCCGCGGCCTCGACGGGTAGCTCCTCGACAAACTCCGGCTCGATCAGCGGGAGTTCGGGACCGGCGCGTTCCTCTTCACCGGGGCCCGCCTCGAACACCGTCGGCTCGAGCTCGGACAGCTGTGACCCTGGGGGCGGCGCCTCGATACCAGTCCCGCTGAGCCCCTCCATGGTGCCGGACCGCACGCCGGTCGCGTCGAACTCGATGGAGGCCCGCTCTACCGGCAGCTCTTCTGGTTCGGGCTCCGCCTCCGCTACCGGCGCCGCCTCCGAGAGCGATGTGGGCTCGAACATCAGCGGCTCCACCTCCGGCTCCGGCTTGCGCACAGGGGGCGGGGCGGGCACCTCCTCGGCGAGCGAGGTCGGCTCGAGAACTAGCGGCTCCAGCTCGGGTCCCGGCGCGGGCGGCCGCGGTGGCGGCGCCGGCCTGGGCGGAGGCGGGGCGGGACGCATCGCCGGACGTGGCGGAGCAGCCGGAGGCGCAGGCGGCGGAGCCGCTACGCCCACATCCTCGCCGAGGTCGAGGAACACCAGATCGGAGCTTTTCTCAGGCTTGGGCTTGACCTTCGGCTTCGGCGCCGCCTCGACGTCGTATTCCGGGTCGATGGCCTTCATCTTCTCGATCGTCGCGCGCGAGCGCCGCGTGTCCCCCGTGGCCTGGGCTTCGTGGTACAGCTTGGCGAGCTGCTCCCGGGCCTCGTCCGTTCGCGCCGCAGCCTTGAGCTGTTCGGCGAGGACGAGACGGATTTCCTCGTTGTTGGGGGAGAGGTCCGCGAATTCCTTGAGCGCCCGGAACGCTTCGTCGAGCTTGCCCGCGTTGTTCATGCGGTCGGCATACTCGAGCAGGTTCTGCTTCGCCTCGGCCACAAACCCGCGCTGCACCATCAGCTGCGCCAGCTTCAGGTACATGTGCGTCCGACCTGGCGCGTTGCGGAGCACCTTGTTGCACAGCGCGATCGCGTTGTTGTAGAAACCGCCATCGGTGTACTTGGTGACGGCGCGCTCGTACATGTCCACCGCCGCCGTCACGTTCCCCACCTTGACGTAGAGATCCCCGGCCTTGTTGAGCAGCGCGAGGTCCTCGTCCGCCTCCGTGGAACCCTCGAGCTCCTCGATGATCGAGACGTAGGTCTCGATGGCCTTATCGAGTTGGTTCTTGAGCTCGAACGCCCGAGCTTTGTCTTTCGCCTTTGCGATGTTCAGGGCGAACCTCTACCGAATTGGCGCGGAAGGAGATAGACCACTTCAGTCGGTCAAATCTAGAGGACCCTCAAGGGAGTGACAAGCCGCACCGCCAATCCACACCCCGCGCACGAGATTCACGCCGTACCAATACGGCAGCTCGCGCCAGTCCCGCGCCGCCACCAGCGTGAGATCGGCTCGGAATCCCGGCGCGATCTGCCCGCGCGTTCCCGCTTCCCCCACCGCCGCCGCCGCGTTCACGGTGATCGCAGCGATGGCCTCGGCCGGCCGCATGCGAAGCTGTGAGACGCCAAGCATCGCCACGAGCGGGAGGGACAGGCCGGGGGAGCTCCCCGGATTGAAATCCGTCGCGAGAGCTACGGCCGCGCCGTCATCGATCAGCTTCCGGGCTGGAGCCTGGGCGGGCCGGCCGAGGAACAGCATCGTTCCCGGAAGCAGAACGGCCACCGTCTCGCTCGCGGCCAGCGCACGAATTCCCGACTCGGAGATGGCAGCCAGGTGATCCGCGCTGACCGCGCCGAGCGCGGCGGCGAGCTCCGCTCCGCCGGAGGGCTCGAGCTCGTCGGCGTGGAGTTTCAAGCCGAAGCCCAGGGCTCGCGCCGATTCCAGGACGCGGCGCGCCTGCGCCGTCGTGAACACGCCGGGCTCGCAGAACACGTCACAGAACCGCGCCACGTTCTGACGTCGCACGGCCGGCAGCATCTCCTGGATGACCGCGTCCACGTAGGCGTCGCGGTTGGACCGGACCTCCTCGGGCACCTCGTGCGCCCCGAGGAACGTGGCGATGACGTCCGGCCTGCCGTTGGCCACCGCGCGGGCCACCTCGAGCTGTTTCAGCTCGGCTTCCGTTGCCAGTCCGTAGCCCGACTTCACCTCGACCGTCGTCGTGCCGTGAGCGAGCATCACGCGAAGGCGGCGGCGCGTGGCCTCGAGCAGCGCCGACCCATCCCGCTCCCGCACGTCTCGCACCGACGACAGAATACCGCCGCCCGCGGCCGCAATAGCCTGGTAGGTCTCGCCCCGGGCGCGCCGCTCGTGGTCGGCGAGGCGCGGGGCGCCGAAGATCGCGTGGGTGTGGCAATCCACGAACCCGGGGAAGAGGACGCCGCTTACTTCCACTACGTTGGCCGCCCCGGCGCTCCTGCGGACGTCCTCCAGCGGGCCCACCGCGGCGATCCGCCCGTCACCGCCAATCAGCACCGCCGCGTCCGAGAGCACTCCCAGCTCCGCCATCTCGGGTCCCCGCCGCGCGCGTGCGGGCCCGCGACAGGTGACGACCTGCGAGGCGCCGACCAGCAGCGTGGCGGCGGCCTGCCGCTTCTGCCGCCTCTCCGTCAGTCGTGCACCTCGCGCATGGGAATGCGGAGTCCGTGCCGGTCCGCCGCGGCGATCGCCTCCGGGTACCCCGCATCCGCGTGCCGGATCACGCCGATGCCCGGGTCGTTGGTCAGCACGCGCTCCAGGCGGCGGGCCGCACCGGGACTGCCGTCCGCCACGATGACCTGCCCCGCGTGCAGCGCGTTGCCGATCCCCACCCCGCCGCCGTGGTGAAAGGACACCCACGACGCCCCCGAAGCGGTGTTCAGCAGCGCGTTGAGGATCGGCCAGTCCGCGATCGCATCCGACCCATCGCGCATGCCCTCCGTCTCTCGGAAGGGTGAAGCGACCGATCCCGTGTCCAGGTGATCCCGGCCGATCACGACGGGCGCGCTGAGATCGCCGCTTCGCACCAACTCGTTCAAGGCGAGACCGAACCGTGCGCGCTCGCCCTGACCCAGCCAGCAGATGCGCGCCGGCAAGCCCTGGAACGCCACGCGCGCCTGCGCCATGCGGATCCAGCGGGACAGGTGCGCGTTCTCGCTGAACAGATCGAGTACGAGCTGGTCGGTGCGATGCAGGTCGCGTGGATCGCCCGAGAGAGCGACCCAGCGGAACGGCCCGCGGCCTTCGCAGAACAGGGGCCGCACGTATTCCGGCACGAAACCGGTGATCTCGAACGCGTCCGCTACGCCGGCGTCGTGCGCCTGAGTGCGAAGGTTGTTGCCGTAGTCGAACGTGACGGCGCCGCGCCGCTTGAGCTCGAGCATGGCACGGACGTGCGTCGCCATCGAGCGCATGGACCGGCTCACGTACTCGGCGGGATTCGTCTCCCGGAGGCGCGCGGCCTCCTCCAGCGACAGGCCCGCCGGCACGTATCCATTCAGCGCGTCGTGGGCCGACGTCTGGTCCGTGAGCACGTCCGGCCGCCAGCCGCGCCGCGCCATCTCGGGAAGAACGTCGGCGCAGTTCCCCACGAGGCCGACGGACACGGCTTGCCCGCGAGCGCGCGCCTCTTCGGCGATGCGCCACGCCTCATCCAGGGACGCCGTCATGCGGTCGATGTAGCGCGTCTCGAGCCGTCGCTGGATGCGCGCCGGATCCACCTCGATGCCGAGGAACGCCGCGCCGTTCATCGTGGCCGCGAGCGGTTGCGCACCGCCCATCCCACCCAGCCCGCCGGACACGACGAGCCGTCCAGCCAGGGATCCCTGGAACTGCTGCCGCGCCACCGCGCCGAATGTCTCGTACGTGCCTTGCAGGATTCCCTGACTCCCGATGTAGATCCAGCTGCCGGCCGTCATCTGGCCGTACATGGTGAGTCCCAGGCGTTCGAGCTCGCGGAATTTCTCCCAGTCCGCCCACCGGCCCACGAGGTTCGCGTTCGCGATGAGCACCCGCGGGGCGTCCTCGTGCGTGCGGAACACGCCGACGGGTTTGCCCGACTGAACGAGCAGGGTTTCGTCGTTCGCCAGCGAGCGCAGGCTGCCCACGATCGCGTCGAACGCCTGCCAGCTGCGCGCCGCCCGACCCGTGCCGCCGTAGACGACGAGGTCGTCCGGCCGCTCGGCGACGTCCGGATCGAGGTTGTTCATCAGCATCCGGAGCGCCGCTTCCTGAATCCAGCCGCGACAGGACAGCGTCGCGCCCCGTGGCGCGCGAATGGTCCGCTTCATACGATGGCCTCCCGCTCCAGCAACGCGGCCAGCCGCTCGATGTCGTCCGTGATCGGCCGATCGGCCTCGAGCGCGTTCACGAGGTGACGGACCTTACGGTATACGTCGGCCACGCCGCGCCCGGGCTCGAGCGGCTTCAAGAACTCGAGCCCCTGAGCGCCGCACAGCAGCTCCGCCGCCACCACGCGTTGCGCGTTTGCCAGCACACGGCGCGCCTTCATCGCCGCCGCCATGCCCATGGGGACGTAGTCCTCCTGGTTGGCGTCGGTGGGTATGGACTGCACGCTGGCCGGTGCGCACAGCGTGCGGCACTCGGCCACGAGGGCCGCGGCCGTGACCTGCACCATCATGTACCCCGACTGGAGGCCGGCCTGCGGTGTGAGAAACGCCGGCAGGCCTTGCGAGAGATCGGGGTTGACCAGCGCTTCGATCCGACGCTCCGCGATGCCGGCCAGCGTGGTGAGCACGGTGGCCAGCACGTCGAGCGCGAGGGCCACGGGCTGGCCATGGAAGTTGCCGCCGGACAGGAGTTCACCGCCGAACACCAGCGGGTTGTCGGTGGCGGCGTTTAACTCGACCGCCAGGATCCGCTCGGCGAAGTCGAGCCCCTCGGAGACCGTCCCCAGCACCTGCGGCACGCACCGCAGGCTGTACGCGTCCTGAACGCGCGGGTCGTTGGTGCGGTGCGACTCCCGAATCTCCGAGTTTTCGAGCAGCGCGCGCATGAGCGCGGCCGAGGATTTTTGGCCGGCGTGGGGACGGGCGTCGTGGATGCGAGCGTCGAACGGGACGGGCGTCCCCCGCAGCGCTTCGAGACTCATAGCGGCCGCACCATGCGCGCTGCGCCACAGATTGCGCGCGTCGTGCAGCAGCAGCGCCAGCATGGCCGACTGGGCCTGAGTCCCGTTGATGAACGAGAGCCCTTCCTTCGCCTGAAGCACGACGGGCTCGAGCCGAGCCTCGGCCAGCGCGGCGCCCGCGCTCACGCGTCGCCCCGCTTCCGCGTCTAGCGCGGCGATCTCGACATCGCCATCGCCTAGCAATGCCCGGGCGATGTGCGACAACGGTGCCAGGTCCCCGCTCGCGCCCACGCTTCCCTGCTCCGGCACGATCGGATGAATCCCCGCATTGAGCAGCTGCGTCAGGCGCTCCGCCAGCACCGGCCGCGCGCCGGACGTTTCCTGAAGCAGCACGTTGGCCCGAAGCAGCATGATGGCGCGCACGATCGGGCGCGGCAGCGGCGGACCTACGCCGGCGCAATGGGAGAGAATGAGATTGCGCTGCAACTCGAGCAGGCGATCGGGAGGAATGCGTACGCTGGCGAGCTTGCCAAACCCTGTGTTGACGCCGTACACCGGCGCCGATCCGGCCGCGGCACGCTCGATCGCGGCCCGCGACCGGCTCGCTCGCGCCGCGGCGTCCGGTGAGACGCGAACCTCCGCTGCGTCGCGGGCCACGGCGACCACGTCTTCGACGGTGAGCGAGTGGCCGTCGAGCACAACCGATCCGGTCATACGGCGCAATATACGGCGAAAAACTACGGGCGACGGAAGGCGACGATAGTCGACGAGGACGGCGGGCGATGACAGGCGATCACGGGCGATGACAGGCGACGAAGGGCCTCATCGCCGGCCATCGCCTATCATCGCCCGTCATCGCCCGTCATCGCCCACCTTATCGACCGAGTGGCGGCTTCACCACAATCCCCTCGAAGGTCGGCAACCCGCCCCTGATCTGGAGCTCCGGGTTACCGGGGTCGGTCTGATAGCTCCAGTCGAAGATGATGTACCCGGCGCTCACGTGCGTGACCCGCAGCGCCCCATACCGGGCAAAGCCGTCACCGCCCGACATCTGGAACACGTAGCCGTAGCCGGGCACCGCCTGCAACGCGGCCGTGGAATAGCCGGCTCCGGGCGCGATGTCGATAGACGTGAGGTCATCCACCGGCCCACCGGGATAGAGCGCCAGGGACGTCCCGCCGCGTTCCGGCACCAGGAATACGTCGCCATCCGATTCCACGTCCACCCAGAAGTCGATATCCGTTCGGTCACCCGACGTAACGATCCCCAGTTCGGACACGCCCGCCCGGCCATCACCGTTCAGGTCCTGGAAGAAGCGGAAGCCGCTTCGGCTCACGTTCACCGGATAAGGATTCATGAGCACGTTCCGCGCGTCCGGCCGAGGAGTGTCGTAGGTCAGCGGCGACCACAGACTCTCCCATCCTTCGACCGCTTCCGCAGACACGCCGAAACAGCGCGACACGCCGTTCCGCAGGGCGGACACGAGGAATTCGGGCGACACGGTGGTGCCCTCGAGCGCCCACGTGGCATCGCACAGGTTGTCGTCCAGGGAATACGACGTGGAGTACACTCGATACTGGCGGAAGGCCGCCGGGGAGTCCTCAAACGGGTTGTCACTCCACCACACGTGAACCGCGCCGTCCAACGAGGTGCTGCGCAGCCATTCCGGCCCCGCGAGCCGGCGGCGCTCGTCAATCAGTACGGCCTCACTCGGCGCGCTCTCGTCCCCGCCCACGCGAACGGCGGTGACGTAGTACTCGAGGTCCGGGATGCCGGCGTCGTGGAACGTGGTAGACGTCGTCGAGGCCCGCAGGTCAAAGCTCGCGTTGAGGTCGGCGCGCGAGTAGACGCGATAGGATTCCAGGTCCGGATTCGTCACCTCGTCCCACATGAGGACGACTGCCGCCGGCGCGGCCGGGTCGCCGCTGGGCTCGATTCGGTACGCGAGGTTGGCGGGCGCTTCGATTCCCGGATCGACAAGCCGATCGCACGCCGAAAGCGCTGCCGCGGTCAGGGCGACCACTGGAAACAACGTGCGCGATCTCATGGCTGGCCTCTCTGTTTAGGCGGTTGCTGCCTGGGCAAAGGCGCAGAACCCATGCCACGAGGGCTTACACCGTAACCATTTGATGGACAACGACTTATGGCACTGTGATCAGAGGACTTTGATGTCCCCGCTAGTGGACATGGATGGGTGAACTCGGGGGCGCGGCCGGCGTCGCAGCTTCATAGAATAGCCGGCGACCCGCCGGTCAGCGGGTTGCACCGGAGGGCTCTCCTGCCGCTCATGCCGCTCCAGCCCTACTGCCGCCGCTACCGCACTGTTCGCTGATCGTACTGGAACTTGATGTCCGGCTGATCGAGCAATGTGATGTGGAAGTTGAAGGCAAAGTTCCCGTTGGGCGCTTTGACAAACGCGAAAGTCGCCCGCCACCGGTGCAGGTCGCGCTCCAGTCGCAGCATGTGCTGGCCGAATTCGCTGGTGGTGAAGTTGTACATCGTGCTCCAGGACAGCGACCAGTTGCGGGTGGGAGAAAACCCCGTGGACAGATTCAGGGTGCGGTTGGAGAGCGGGCCTGCCGGCGTGCTTCCGATCCGCGGTGTGAGGCTCTCGGCGCGCGAGCGCTGGTCGTCGAAGCCCACCGACACTTCCAGGCCCCGGCCGCGGGGTACCCGCCCCGCGAGGTCCTCCGTGGACCGATAACCGGCCAGCGCTCCGGGCACGGTGGATTGCTGCGGCACCGAGGGTTGTGGCTCCTGCGTGATCGCTGGCGGCACCTCAGGTGCTGGGCCCGGCTCGGGCGCCGGGCCCCCGCCGATCCACGCCACCAACCGGGCGAACGTCGCCGCGGAGACACTGAAGCGCGCGGAAATCGAGGAGAGGAATGGGTCGAACCGAGCCGTGTCGGACCCGACCGCGCCCGTCCACAGGTCGTGCGACGTGGAAATCGAGAAGCCGGGCAGCAGGTCGCTGGTGAACGAGTTGCCGATCTGCCCCGTGGTCCATCCCGTTCTCCCCGGTTCTTTGTCCTGCTCGAAGTCGTACGTCACGCCCGACGTCTGAACGCTGAGCAGCTTGAGCTTCCGCGCGTTGCGCTCATCGGTCGTGGTATCACCCCGGGGAAGCCGCAGTTTGGCCTCGAACGTCTGGGAGAGCGTCACGGTCACGGCGTGTCGTGCGGGAGCGAGCCGCAGCGAGCCCTTCCCGGTGGGATCGATCGCCTTGGCGTAGTCCTGGGGCACGGTGGCGCTCGGCGCGTACTCCCAGCTCACACCGGGTGAGACGGCGTGCCGAATGCGCGACAGCGGCCCGAAGCCGGGGAAGAAGCCGAACACCGTTGGCGCGACGGAGGCGCCGAACGAAAGACGCTTGGACTGGGCGACGAACCGACCGCCGGTGTTCCGGTTGCGCACCAGGAAGTCCCCGCCCGCCGAGTTCTGAATTCCGATCCGCGGCGAGAGCCGCCACGTCGACTGGAACAGGACCGGCAGCCCGATGCCCGTGGTCCAGTCGATCCCCGTCGAGAAATCCTCGCCGTAGAACCGCGTCAGCGTATCGCCGGGGGTGGCCGGATCCACCACGCGCACCGTGCTGCGCCGGTTGTTGCGGTCGTCGGAGATGGCAAAGCCGTTCTCCCAGTTCCAGCCGCCGATTCTGATCGGCGTCCGGATCGCCACGTCGGTGGCCCGGGTGTCCACGAGCAGCGTATCCACGCGGGGCAGCCCCTCCTCCGGCGGGAGATCGATGATCGCGCCTCGCTCGTGCAGCCGCTGCACGCTGTTCACGGTCACCGCGGGCGACCACGTGATGCTGCGCGACAGATTGATCGCGCGCGGCGTCAGAGACAGGCTGGGAAGGGTCTGCGTCACGACGCCGTTAGAGAGGTCCTGGCCCCGGGTGCCCCCCAGCGCGAGCGTCCCCCAGGCGAACTGCTTCTGGAAGTTGGCATTACTCTGGAGCGACGCCGTGGTAAGGAGCGGGTCCACGGAGTTCCGTTCGAGCACGCGGGCGCTGCTCGCGTAGTTGATGCGCGCGTTGAGCGAGGTCCGCTGGTCGAAGGTCTGGGTATGGTTCGCCGTCACCGTGAGGCTGCGCGCGCCGCCGGACTCGAACAGCCGCGACAGCGCCAGCGACCCGTTCACGAACCGGTCGAGCCAGCGATACTGCAGCTGCCCGTGGAGCTGGACCGACGTTTCCGACCACCAGTCCAGGCTCGCCTGCGCGTCCATATAGTCGTTCACGGCCACATAGTAGCCGACGTTGTTCACGTGACGCTTGTAGCCGCTGTTGGGACGCACCAGATCGTTGATGCCGAAGCGCGGAACCAGCAGGCCGGAGCGTCGGCCCTGCCGCATATCCTGGAAAATGAACGGGAGCCACAAGACCGGAACATCCCGCACGTACAGCACGGCGGGCCGCGCGACGAGGATCGTGTTGGTCACCCACTTGATCTGGCCGGCGGCGAAGTGCCAGTGCGGCACGCGGGCGGTATCGCTCGTGATCCGGCTGCCGCCTGCGTACAGGCGGGTAGACGCGGAATCCACAGCCAGCGCGCCACGGAGGAACCATTCCACACCGGATTGATTGAAGCTGGTGCGCGCTTCATCCACGATCCCGCGGTGCTCGCAGGTATCGTATCCCATCCCCTCGCCCACCAGTACCGTGTTGCGATCGAACAGCGTGGGCGTCCCGCTCGCCTCGAGCCGGCAGTCGGCCTGGTAGAACCGGACGGTGTCGGCCTCGAGGGTGCTGCCCTCCCGTTCCACGAGCGCCGACCCCGTGAGATCGATACGCCCGGCCTGCGCCTCCAGCGAGAGGCTGTCGCCTGCGTACCGGGTGATCCGGAATCCCTCCCGTTTCATCAGCTCCTGCAACACCGAATCCGGCGCCGGGAAGGTGCGCCGCGGCGCCGACGGCAGGCCGAGTGTGCGAGCGGCGGCCGTGTCCACCGGTTGCCGCTGCCCCAGACTATCTCGGGCTGTTGATGGCGGCCGCGGCTGCTGAACCGTCGGCCGCGGCGCCGGCGGGGGCTGTTGCGCCTCGGCGCCGGACGTGGCACCAACCACGGCGAACAAGATGGCCACCCCCACTGCGCCACCCCGCCGTTGGGACCGCCAGACGAGGCGCGCCACGAGGATCCCTCCCTCGTACAGCACGATCATGGGCACGAGCATCATGGCCATCGAGAAGACGTCCGGGGGCGTGAGCAGGGCCGCCACCACCGCTCCGATCACCAGCGCGATCGGCCGCTGCCGGGCGAAGGTCGCTGGATCCACGAGCCCGAACGTCGCGAGGAGCACGATGATCAGCGGCAACTCGAATACGAGCCCGAAGGCGAGAATGAACAGGCTTGCGAAACTGAAGTACTCGTTGGCCGTGATGATGGGCTCGAGGTCTTCCCGCAGAAAACTGAACAGAATACGCAGCGCTGCCGGAAGCACCCAGGTATAGGCCATGAACGCCCCGGCCACGAACAGGCCAAACCCCGCAGTGAGTGTGGGCACCACGAAGCGCTTTTCCCGCTCGTACAGCGCCGGCGAAAGAAACTTCCAGGCCTGCCACACGATGATCGGGGCGGCGAGGACCGCGCCCACCAACAGGGCCAGCTTGAGCGTGATGAGGAACGCGTCGGCGGGACGCGTGACGAACAGCTTGCCGCCCGGTAGGAGCCCCTCGATGGGACGCTTCAACAGGCCGAGCACGTCGTAGCGCTGCACGAGCAGGAAACCGACCATCGTGGCGACGACCAGCGCCAGCAGGCTCCACAGGATGCGCCAGCGCAGTTCCTCCAGATGGTCGAGGAACGGCATTTCCGCGCGGGGGGAACTCGGGGTGCTCATCAAGGCCCGGACATCTCCGGCGCCGCGTTACCGATCGCGCGCCTGGAGCTTGGTGCGGGCGAGCTGCGCTTCTTCGGACCGCGGGTAACCGGCCACCACACGGTTGTAGTACACGCGAGCGGCGGGCATGTCCCCGCGCTGCTCGGCGAGCAGCCCAAGCTTGTACAGGGCGGCGGGGGCCCGGGGAGAGTCGGGATAGTCTTTCGCGACCCGGTCGTAGGCCGCTGCCGCCGAATCCCCGTTGGTGCCGGCCCACGTTTCCCCAACCTGAAACCAGGCATCCGGCACCCGGTCGTGCTGCGGGAAATCCTGCAGGAACTTGGTGAAGGCCATGCGGGCGGTCTGCAAACTCCCGCCGCGCAATTGGCGCACGGCCAGGTCATACAGCTCTTCGGGACCGGGCCCCGTCGCAGCCGCGGCGCTGTCCACGGGCGCGCCGGGTTGGGGCGCCGGAACCTGCCGGGCGCGCGTCTCGAGCTGCGCCCGCAACTCCGACAGCCGTTGCTGACTCTGGCCGGTGAGCTCCTGAATCTGCACCAGTTGGCGTTGCACTTCGGTGAGGTCCGCCCGCGTCTGGCCCTGGAAGGCCAGGAGGCGGCGCTGCTGGGCCGCCAGGGAATCCACGAAGAGCCGCTGCGTCTCAGCGATTTCGTCCAGCACCCGCTCAAGCGCGACAGCCCGCGCGGAGTCGGCGCGGGCTGTCGCTCGCCGTAAGGCGACCAGCTCGGATTCGACCCGCCGCACGTCGCTCTTCAGGGCGCAGCCCGCGAGAGCGGCTGTGGCCGCGAGCGCGACGAGCGACTTCACATCCCGGGCGGCCTGCGGAGCAAGTCTCCGCCGGAGGCGATGGTGAATTCGTCCCGGCGATTCATGGCCCAGGCCTCCTCCGTACTGCCCATCTGGGCCGGTTGCTCCTCGCCCATAGAGCGGGTGTTGATCCGCCCGGCGGCGATGCCGCGGCTCACCAGGTACTGCCTGGCAGCCAGGGCGCGCCGGTTTCCCAGCGCCAGGTTGTACTCGTCGGAGCCCCGCTCGTCGCAGTGACCGACGATCTCGATCGTCACGCCGGGATTGGCCTGCAAGATGGCGAGCTTCTGGTCCAGCACCGCCGCGTCGCCCGGCCGGATGTCCGACTTGTCGAAGTCGAAATGGATGCGCGTGGCAAGCATGGTGCGTACCTCGTCGGTGGCACGCCGCATCATCGCCAGCGAATCCTCTCGCATCCGGCTGACGCGTTCCTCATCAGCCCGCCGCATCCGCTCGAGGCTGTCCCGCATCCGAGCGTCGGCCGCCGCACGAGCCGCTGCCTGGGCCGCGGCGAGGGAATCGGCATTGGGCTGCGGGGCCACTTGTTGGGGGGCTGGCTGGCCGCCACCGCACGCCGCCACGGTCACCAGGACTGCGACGCCGAGCGCGTAGGGAAGCATGCTGCGCATGTTCACTCCACTGTCAGGGGTTCGTGCCTTCGGCGATCCGCGGAGACCACGCCGGAAGCCGTGCTTCTCCGAGCCTCGTCAACTGCCGCACGCGTCCGGTATCGAGATCAATGATCCACACCTGCCGCGATCCCGTTCGCGTGGAAACGAACGCCAGGTGCCTCCCGTCCGGCGCCCAGGTGGGGTCTTCGTTGCGCCCGGCGCTGGTGAGCTGCCGCACGCGACGGGACGCCACGTCCATCACGAAGACCTGGGGGATGCCCGCCACGTCGCGATGGAACGCGATGTTCAATCCGTCCGGCGACCATTCGGGGGCGTGAGAACTGCCTGTCACGCCATAGTCGAACGGGGCGAACAACTCCTGGCCCGTCCCGTCAGCCGACATCACGTAAATCTGCGGCGTCCCCGGACGGTTCGACGAAAACGCGATGCGACGGCCGTCCGGACTGAATGTCGGGGACAGGTTATCCGAAAAGCGATCAGCCGTCAAGCGCTGTACGCAGCAGTTTTCCGCGAGATTGTACGTGAACAAGTGCGTCCCGTCCTCCGCCGAGCGCGTGAAGGCGAGCGTGCGCCCGTCCGGCGAAAACGCGAGGGCATAGTTCAGATGCTGCGCTGTCGGCGGCACCAGCGCGCGCTCGCCACTCGCGATATTCTGCACGTAGACGCGGCCCGCGCCCGCGGCGAACTCCATGTACGCCACGCGCCGCCCGTCGGGCGCCCACACCGGGGACATCGCTTTTACCCCGGCGCGCGACACGGGCAACGCGTCAGCGCCATCGGTATCAATGCGGTACGCCCGATCCCGCTCGATGATCAGCAGGCGCGTAGCGGCAATCCCCGGCGCGCCCGCGGCCGCGCGCACCACTTCGTCGCTCACCCGGTGGATCGCCAGCCGGCTCTCCGGCCCGGTAACGCTGTCGAGGCGCAACGGGATCGCGCGCCGGGGCTGCCGCCCGCGGACGTCGAACACCGTGACCACCGCCGCCGTCTCCGGCACCGCGCGAATGGCGACGGCATAGTCGGCCCCCAGCGCCTCGAACAGGCCATAATTCACGAACCCATCAACGCCTGACGACGCCGCCCCTCCCGACGGCGGCCGCGGCGCGGGCGCCGTCATGGCCACCATCAGGCTCTCCGCGCCCGGGAGAAAGATCATCTCAAAGCGGTCTGAGTAATCGAGGTCCCGCTGCAGGATCGCCCGGACCGAGTCGAGCACCACCGAGCCCGGCGAGCCCATGACCAGCATCCCCGGCCGTAACCCCGGCGTGTAGGTGATCCCGACGCGCACGCCCTGCTCCAGAGCCCGCGTCGTATCCTGCGCGTGGATCGGTCGAACCAGTACTGCCAGCAGGATCGCCCCGGCGAACCAGCGGCCTCCACCCGTGGCCCTCACCGCAGGGTCCTCGGATTGAAGAAGAAGTTCACCGGCAGGATCTCCGCCTCGAACCCGTCCGGCAACGGCCCGAAGGCACGCGCGTTGCCCGCGGCCTCAATGGCGCCCTGGGCCTCGAGATCGAACGCGAAGCTCCCGGATCGCCGCGTGAACTGCAGGCTGCTGATCGAACCGTCCCGGTGGATGAAGAACAGCACTTCCGCCTGCAACGCCTCGCCCGCCACCGGGCGATGCCACCGGCGATACACCTCGGCCACGATGTTCCGCAGATACTCGGGGTAGCGAAACTCCACGCCGGGGACGTTGATCGTGGCCACGTCCGTGCCCGTCGAGGGCGTCACCCCGGCGGCGGGCTCTTCCGCCGGGGTCGTACGCGGCGCCGGCTCGCGCTGGACCTCGGGCTGGGCTTCGCGGGGTGGGGCCTCGCGCGCCACTGTCGTGCGCCGCGGCTCGGGCGCGCGCCGCACCACGGGCGGCGGTGCCCGCTCGGCCGGCCGCTCGACGACGTCCGGCGCCCGACGGGCCCCGGGCTCGGGCCGCGGCGCCGCGACGAGCTCCACCCGGTAAACCGGCGCCATCACCTTTGGCACGCTGGGCCGCGCGAGCAGAATCCCTGCCGCCGTCCCGTGCACGATCACCGTCGCGACAAACGCGACGCCCGCGCCTTCCTGCCGGCGCCGGTGACCCGCCGTCACCGGCCGCCAGGGCGTCACCGCTCGATCTCCTCAGATTCGGCCACGAGTCCCACGTCCTCCACCCCAGCGGCGCGCATCACCGCCAGCACTTGCACTACGGCACCGTAGTCCACGCGCCGATCCGCCCGCAGATACACACCGGTCGGCCGGCGCGAAACCACCAGAGCCTGGAACGCCGCCCGGAACTCCTCGTAGCGCAGCGGCGTCTCGTCCACGAAGATGCGGCCCTGGCGATCGATCGAGACGACCAGTCCCTCCCTGGGCTGGAGCGGACGCGCGACCGCCTGCGGTAATTGTACCTCAACGCCACCCTGCATGATGGGCGCCGTGATCATGAAAATGATCAGCAACACGAACGCCACGTCCACCAGGGACGTGACGTTGATGTCCGCCGACAACGGCAACTCGCCATGCCCGCGCAGCCCGCTACCGTTCATCGTCATACCCTCCCCTCGCGCGCCATGGTACCCACGATCTCGTAGGCGAAGCCCTCCAGCTCGCCGGCGAACAACCCGAGCCGGGACGCGAACAGGTTGTACGCCATGACGGAGGGGATCGCGACCGCCAGCCCGGCCACGGTGGTCGTCAGCGCATCGGCCACGCCCGGCGCCACGGCCGAGATGTTGCCCGAGCCTCCGGTGGCGATGCCGATGAACGAGTTCATCACGCCGAGCACGGTGCCGAGCAGGCCGAGCAGGGGGCTCACCGAGCCGAACGTGGCCAACCACGGTATAAACCGCGCCATCTGGTCCCGTTCCGCGGCCACTTCCTTGCCCAGCACCATACGGAGTGCCTCGAGCTGGGTCACCGTGAGCGGGGCCTGTGTACGCTCCGTGTCCCGCAATTCGCCCGGGCGCAGCTCGGAGAAGAAGTTCACCCCCTCGCGCAGCAGGCGCCCGTAGGGAGAGGGCGGCAGCTTCATGACGGCGTGGTAGGCATCCTCCAGGCGGGTCGTCCGCTCCAGCTCCGCGAAGAACCGGCTTCCCTCGCGCCGCACGCGCCGGAACTGCCACCATTTCAGTGCGATCAAGAACCAGCTGATGAGCGAAAACGCCGCGAGCACCAGGAGCACCAGCCTGGTTGCGGCGCTGGACGTGACGATGAGCTCCCAGGGCGTGGTGGGCACGGCCCCGCCCACTTGCAGGATCATGCGGCTGCCTCCTTGAGCCACTGGTACGTGAGCCGCAGGCCGTCTGCGAGGGCCGTCTTGGGCTGCCACGAGAGCTCGCGCTCGGCTTTCGCGGTCGCCAGGGCGGATCGCATCAGCTCGCCGGCCCGGGCCGGTCCGTGGTCCACCCTCCCCAGGCCTCCCGCCGCCTCGATCATGAGCCGCGCCAGATGGTTCACGCTGGTCTCGACCCCCGTGCCGATATTGAAGGCCGCGTCATCCAGAACGCCCACCGCCGGCACTCGCCACCGCGTGGCGGCCAGGTTCGCCCGCGCCACGTCCCCCACGTACACGTAGTCCCGCGTCTGCTCACCGTTCCCGTACACCGTGAGCGACTTCCCGTGCCGCAGGCGGTTCCCGAAGATCGCGACCACGCCCGCCTCGCCATGCGGATTCTGCCGGGGTCCATACACGTTCGAGTAGCGGAGCGAGACCGACTCCAGTCCGTACAGCTGGGCGTAGGCCGCGAGGTAGTACTCGGAAGCCAGCTTGCTCACGCCGTACGGTGACACCGGCAGTTTGGGCGCCGTCTCCGCGTGCGGGAGTCGCTCTCCCTCGCCGTACACGACGCCTCCGGACGACGCGAAAACGACGCGACGGACTCCCCCGCGACGCGCCCCCTCCAGCAGGTTGAGCAGGCCCAAGATGTTGGCCTGCGCGTCGAAGGTTGGGTTCTCGACGGACACTCGCACGTCCATCTGCGCCGCGTGGTGGTTGAGGACCACGAACCCGCCGGTCTCGAGCAAGGCGCGGGAGTCGGGAGAGCCGATGTCCGCCTGCACGAACCGGGCGCCGGACGGGACATGCTCCCGCCGTCCGCTCGACAGGTTGTCGAGCACCGTCACCTCGTAGCCCTCGACCAGATACGCGTCGGCCACGTGCGATCCAATGAAACCGGCTCCCCCGGTAATCAACACTTTCGGCTTGGGCGCTTTCACCGCTCAACTCCATGATCGAAGTCGCCAAGGCGCTCGTATCGGTCCCGCGAAGCCGGCCGCCAACGGATCGGACGGCACATCGCGGGGCCCGCCAGTCGTCACGCGGGACACCATCGAGCGGTCAAGGGAAGGTGGCGGGCATGCCCGCCACCGCGAAGGAAGCGTGTCGTGCTATCCGGGCATCTTGCGAATGAGCCGAACACGCTGGCCCACCCGCACGCCAGGCCGGAGAATCTGCATCAGCAGGGCGGACGACGAGCGTTGACGCACGTGCACCACCCGGAGATACGCCCCACGTTCCGGCTGCGCGCCGGTCGCCGGATCCGCATCACGAATCAACTCGAACACGTCGCCGGGCACGACGCCGCTCTCGCGCCCGAGATCGAGGAACACCACATCCTGCTGGTTCGGCACGAAGTGCCGGTCCCGCACATCCACCACATGGCCCTCAGCGCCATTCTCCACGGGAACGGGGGTGACGTTGCCCGGATCGTTGAACCGCTCCAGGGGAAGCGCGACCTGCCCGTCGACCACGCGCGCAAACTGCTGGACCACGCGCGCCACCACTCGCCCTTCGGCCACGTGGCTCACGCGGACGATCCCGGCCGGAACCACCACGTTGCCCCAGCCGGTGATTTCCCGCCCGAGGAACGCCACCAGCAGAGAATCCCCTGCCTGGTACGTGGCCGATGCCGGCGGCTCGATCTCCACCTCTTGATACATGGTCACCGACGAGGTGGATGGGTTCCGCATGGCGGCCGGCTCCCGGGGGTCTCCGTGCACCTGGGCCCAAGGCAGAAGCTCGCCCTCCGTTAGCCACCCGGCGGCATAGAACTCCCCTCGATGGACCCCCCGATACTCCAGGCCGGCTCCGATCACGGTTGGCGCCCCGCCGCGACCGGCCCGCGCGAAGATGGACGGAGCACCCGCTTCTGGCGGAGGCGGTGGCGGAGCCGGTGCCACCGCTTCAACAGCGGGTGCCTCGACCGCCGGCGGCTGCATAGTGTCCGGACTCACGGCAGGCAACCCGGGGACGGCCTGCGCCTGTTCCGGCGGCCGCTGCGCCGGCGGGGCCATGGTGTCGGCGGGGAGTGCCGGAACCGGTGCCGCCGTGTCGGCCGGGAGCGCGGGTGCCGGCTCGGCTGCCATGACGGGCGGCGCAATGTCACCGAGGGCGAGCTCCTCTCCCGGGAAGATCCAATGGGGATCCTCGATGACATGCGTGTTCAGCCGATAGATCTCCGGCCACAACAGCGGGTCGCCGAGATAAAACTGGGCGAGACCCCAAAGGGTCTCGCCCTCCTGAACGACGTGTACCCTGCCCTGGGCCTGCTGCGGTTCCTGCACCGGTGCCTGCATTGTGTCCCGGCCCCAGAGCGGGCCCGAGGACACCACCAACGCGGACCACACCAGCCAGGTCGCGCTAGAACGGGAGATCATCATCCTCCTCATTGAGCGCCTCCGGAAAGTCCTCGTAGGACTCTGACTTGCCCTCCGTCGCTGCCGGCCGCGGGGAGCGGGCCGATGCCGCCGACAGCTCGGCATCACCGCTGGCCCCCGCTCCACCCCCTGCCCCGCGCGGCGAGAGCATGATCATCTCCCTTGCGTTGATCTCCGTCGTGTACCGCGTGTTCCCTTCCCGGTCTTCCCAGGTTCGGTACTCGATCCGGCCCTCGACGTAGACGCGGTCCCCCTTCTTCAGGTACTTCTCGGCGGTGTCCGCCAACTGCCCGCCGCCCCGAGTGTTCCACAACACTACCCGGTGCCACTCGGTCTTCTCCTGCCGTTCTCCCGCCTGATTGTTCCACTGCCGGCTGGTGGCGATGGAGATGGTCGCAACCCGCCCCCCGTTCGATGTGCTGCGGACCTCGGGATCGGCCCCCAGGTTCCCGATCAGCATCACCTTGTTGAGACTGCGTGCCAAAATGACCTCCAAACCGCTAGGGGTGGGAGCCGGACGCCGCAAACTATAGGGGCTTTAAGTCCTTTTGTCAACCAAAGATACGCGATTTGTACCGAATTATTCCCGACTGTCCGACCCGAGGTCGCGCCGCAGGACAAATGCGTCCTCAACCGGCTGACTGTAGTACCCGCGCCGCACCCCGGCGGACTCAAACCCCATCCGGTGATAGAAGGCCTGGGCGCCGGTGTTGGAGCAGCGAACCTCCAGGAAAACCTGAGACACGCCCCGATCGAGGAGTTGAGCCAGCGCGGCATCGAGCAGGCTGCGACCGAGGCCAGCCCCCTGTCGCTCCGGCCGGACGGCGAGGTTCAGGATCTCAGCCTCCTGCCCCATTCTCCGCGCAAACACGTATCCCTCAACCTGCCCGTCCAGCTCCAGGACGAGAGCATCCTCACCGAGCAGGGAACCGAAGGCGCTTGCTGGCCACGGATCGCTGAACACGGTCCGTTCGATAGCCGCGACCCGCTCGAGGTCAGCCGGCGTCGCCGCCCGAATTCGGAAGCGGCCGACCATGTTGTTCCTCCCAGCGGGATTGGGCGGCCGCGGCACGCCCGTACACCGGTTCAGCCTCGAACGGCGCGGCGACCGGTTCAACGGCACCTGGCACGGCCATCAGCTCGAGCAGCGCGCCGGCGCGCGGGCTGCCCCACGGCGGTCCCACGGCGCCGCGCCCCGTCCACGCTAGCACGTCGTCCCGGTAGAGCGCGGCGCCATCACCCACGGCAAGCGACGCGGAGATGCCCCTCTGGCGCAGCGCCGCGGGCGTGATGAGGGTCGGGCGAAATAGAGTCTCGACGCCGGTTGGCGCGAAGCGATACACGGCCGCAAACAGCTCGCCCCTCAGTGCGTCATACAGCGCGGCCACCGGGCCATCCGCGAAACGCGAGCCAATCCAGGCGGCCCCCATGAGCGACGGAGCGCGGTGCAGCGGCAGGCCGTCGAGCTGCCGCAGCAGGCCTTGCGCCGTCGCAAAGCCGATCCTGAGCCCGGTGAAACTCCCCGGCCCATCGGCGACCACGATTCCGTCCAGGTGCTCGTACGCGCGCTCGGTCTGTTTGAGTAGGTGCTCGATGGCGGGCACGAGCCCCGCTGCCTGGCGCCGGCCGGCCACGAGGGCTTCCCCGATCACCGCTCCCGGCTCGCCCAGCGCGACGCTCCCGACGGCGGTTGCCGTGTCCAGCGCGAGCCACAGGCTCACGACACGGACTCCACCCGGCGACGATCGGGATCCCGGGAGTGGCCGAGTCGCAGATGCACGTCGGGGCTCGGGGCATACCGGCCCGCGCGCTCCGGCCATTCGAGCACCAACAGGCGCGCGCGCGCGGCGAGCGCGGGGAGGTCGAGATCCAGGGCCTCTTCCGGCTGCTTCAGCCGATAACAGTCCACGTGGATCAACGGTCCCTCGGGTGAGGGATACTCGTGCACCAGGGCATACGTTGGGCTTCGGGCGGGCGCGGCCGACGCGGCCCGGGCGAGTGCTTGTACGAACGTGGTCTTCCCGCTCCCGAGGTCCCCGCTCAGCCACAGGACCCCGCCGCGGCGAATTCGCGCCCACCACCCGCCCGCTTCCCGTTGGAGCTCAGCCAGGCTCAGCTCAACCACGGCGGCGACCGGCACGCTCCCGCCGGCGCGGGCGACCGGTTCCCGGCCGCTCTGCCGGCCCGTCGGACGCCGCCGAGCCCCCTTTCGCCGCTTTCAGCTCGAAGATCTGGTCCCGCAACTCGGCCGCGAGCTCGAAGTCGAGCTCCGCGGCGGCCTCGCGCATCTGTTGCTCCAGCACCGCGATCATCTGTTCGCGATCCAGGCCCGCGGGCATGATCGGCGGCGGCCGCTCGCCCGGCTCGGTGCGGGCATCGGCCACGCGCGTCACGAGCCGAACTTGCTCCACGGATTTCCGGATCGAGACGGGCTTGATGCCGTGCGCGGCGTTGTGCGCCTCCTGAAGCGCGCGGCGGCGCTCCATCTCCGCCAGGGCTCGCTGCATGGAACCGGTCAGCCGGTCGGCGTACAGCACCGCGCGGCCGCGGATGTTCCGCGCCGCTCGTCCCACCGTCTGGATAAGCGAGCGGTCCGAGCGCAAGAAGCCTTCCTGGTCCGCGTCGAGCACGGCGACCAGGGCGACTTCGGGCAGGTCGAGGCCCTCTCGCAGCAGGTTGATGCCCACCAGGACGTCGAAATCCCCGAGCCGGAGGCCACGAACGATCTCCATCCGCTCGATCGCGTCGATCTCGGAGTGCATGTAGCGAACGCGGACGCCCGCCTGTCGGAGATAGTCGGTGAGATCCTCCGCCATACGCTTGGTGAGCGTGGTCACGAGCACGCGATCTCCGGCCGCCGCGCACCGGCGGATCTCCGCGAGCAGGTCGTCCACCTGACCGGCGACCGGCCGGACCTGCACGGTCGGGTCCACGAGACCCGTGGGCCGGATGATCTGCTCCACAGCCCCGCCGCCCGACAGCTCGAGCTCCAGGTCGCCCGGCGTCGCGGAGACGAAGAGCAGCGTCGGCACGACGTCCATGAATTCCCGGAAATTGAGCGGGCGGTTGTCCAGGGCCGACGGCAAGCGGAATCCGTACTCCACGAGCGTCTGCTTGCGTGACCGGTCGCCCTCGTACATCCCGCCAAGCTGCGGCAGCGTGACGTGCGACTCGTCCACAATGGTGAGAAACTCGGGCGGGAAATAATCGAGCAGACACGCGGGCCGCTCGCCCGCCCGCCGGCCGCTCAGGTGGCGACTGTAGTTCTCGATCCCGGCGCACGTGCCGATCTCGAGCAGCATGTCCAGATCGAAGTGCGTGCGGGTCTCGAGCCGCTGCGCCTCGAGCAATTTTCCCTGCGGACGCAGCTCGGCCAGCCGGTCGGCCAGCTCCGCGCGGATGGACCGCGCCGCGGACTCCAGGGCGGGGCGCCGTACCACGTAATGGCTCGCCGGATACACGGCGCAGCGGTCCAGCTCGGCGATGGCGCGGCCGGTGAGCGGATCGATCTTGGTGACCCGCTCCACGCAATCGCCCCACAATTCGATGCGGACCGCCTGCTCCTCGTAGGCCGGGAAGACTTCCACGCAGTCGCCGCGCACGCGGAACGTCCCCCGCTCGAACCCCACGTCGTTGCGGCGGTACTGGATGCGCACGAGGTCCTCGAGGATCGCGTCCCGCGGGCGTTCCTCGCCCACGGTGACCGTCGTCATCAGTTGCCGGTATTCGGCCGGGTCGCCCAGGCCGTAGATCGCGCTCACCGTGGCGACGATGATCACGTCCTCCCGCTCCATGAGGCTGGACGTGGCCCGCAGCCGCAACGCCTCGATGTCCGGATTGATGGAGGCGTCCTTCTCGATGTACGTGTCCGTGGCGGGCACGTACGCCTCCGGCTGGTAATAGTCGTAGTACGAAATGAAGTACTCGACGGCGCTGCGCGGGAAAAATGACTTGAGCTCGCCGTACAGTTGCGCCGCCAGCGTTTTGTTGTGTGACAGGACGAGCGCGGGCCGGCCCCACGCGGCGAGGGCGTGCGCCACGGTCACCGTCTTGCCGGACCCCGTGACGCCAAGCAGGGTCTGATAGCGCCGGCCCGCCCGCAGTCCTTCGACCAGATCGGCGATTGCCTGCGGCTGATCGCCGGCGGGCGTGAACGGCATCTCGATGGAGAATGGCATGGACCGAACGGGCTCGGGCGCCGGGACGGACGTCACTCCTCTTCGCCGCGGAGCGCGGCCTCTCGCCGATCCACGGACGTGATCCCGCGCACGCGGCGCATGGCCGCCATCACCTTGGTGAGCTGGGTCTGGTTCTCGACTTCGATCACGATGGTGCCGAACATGGCGCCGTCCTTCGCCGACAGGTCGACGCTCTTGATGTTGATCCCGCCTTCCGAGATCGCCGTCATCAGGTCGGCATACAACCCCCGGCGGTCCTCGCCGCTCACGCCGACGCCCACGACGAACACCTCGCCGTCGGTGCGCTGCCAGTCGATGTCCACCCGCCGCTCCGACTGCTGCGGCAGGCCAAGCAGGTTGGGGCAGTCGGCGCGGTGGATGGAAATCCCGCGACCCCGCGTCACGTACCCGATCACCGCGTCGCCGGGCACCGGCTGACAGCACTGCGCGTAACGAACCATCAGCCCGTCCACGCCCTGGATGCGGACGCCCCGCCCTAACCGAAACCGCTCCATGACGCGGCCGAGCGCGCTGGGTTTGGGCGCCTGCAGCTCCTCGGCCGGCCGCGTGGGGAACAACGCCCGCATCACCTGGCCGGTGGGCACGGCGCCCGACCCCAGCGCTTCGAACAGTCGCTCCGCGGAGCTCACGGACAGCGCGGCGGCTGCGGCCGCCAGCTGATCGTCTTCCGGCGACGGCAACCGCCGGCGTCTGAGCTCGCGCGCCAGGATCTCCCGCCCCAGCGCGATACTGGTCGCCGCCTCTTCTTGCTTGATCCAGTGCCGGATGCGGTGCCGGGCCCGCGCCGTGCGGACGTGCGTCAGCCAGTCCTTGGAGACGCGCGGCTGTGACGCGGTCAGGATCTCGACGGTGTCCCCGTTGCGAAGCGGGCGGTGCAGCGGCGCGATGCGGCCGTTGACGCGCGCACCCTGACAGCGCAGCCCCACTTCCGTGTGCACGGCGAAGGCGAAGTCGATGGGCGTGGCCCCCTTGGGCAGCCGCTTCACGTCCCCCTTGGGCGTGAAGACAAAGATCTCGTCCTGGTAGAGGTCGATCTTGAGGAACTCGAGGAATTCCTCCGGGTTGTGCGTGTCCTGTTGCAGCTCGAGAAGCTGGCGGAACCAGGCGAACCGCGTGTCCAGCTCGTCGGAGCGGCGCTGCTCTTTGTACACCCAGTGGGCGGCGATGCCGAACTCGGCCGTGCGATGCATGTCGCGCGTGCGAATCTGGATCTCGTACAGCTGGCCCCCCGGGCCGAAGATCGTCGTGTGCAGCGACTGGTACGCATTCGACTTGGGCGATGCGATGTAGTCTTTGATCCGCTCCTGGAGCGGGGTCCAGTGGTGGTGAATCAGGCCAAGGGCGTGATAACAATCGGCCACGCTATTCACCAGCACGCGCACCGCCATGAGGTCGTAGATCTCCTCGAATGGCTTGTTGCGCATGCGCATCTTCTTGAAGATGGACCAGAGGTGCTTGGGGCGCCCCGTCACCTCGAAGTCCGCAAGGCCTGCCCGGTGCAGCGCGTCCTCGAGCGGGGTGCGCAGCCGCGCAATCATCTCCTCGCGCTCGGCGCGCCGGGCCTGGATCTTCGCGGCCAGCGCCCGGTAGTCCTCCGGCTCCAGGAACTTGAACGACAGGTCCTCGAGCTCCGCCTTCATGCCCGCCATACCGAATCGGTGCGCCAGGGAGGCGTAGATCTCCCGGGTCTCCAGCGCAATGCGCCGCTGCGCGTCCCCGGGCAGGTGCTCCAGCGTGCGCATGTTGTGCAGCCGGTCGGCGAGCTTCACGATGATGACGCGCGCGTCCCGCGCAATGGACAGGAGCAGCTTGCGGTAGTTCTCGACCTGCTCTTCCTCGCTCGAGCGGAACGTGAGGCTCGAGATCTTCGTGAGCCCGTCCACCAGGCCGGAAACCTCATCGCCGAACGTCTCCCGGAGGCCCCCAACGGTGACGTCGGCGTCCTCGACCACGTCGTGGAGCAGCGCCGCCGCGATGGTCACCGAATCGAGGTTGTGCTCGACCAGGATCTTGGCGACCTCGACGGAATGGGACACGAAGTCGTCGCCGGATAGCCGCTTCTGGCCGCGGTGCGCCGTGGCGCTGAACTGGTAGGCGCGCTCGATCAGCGCCAGGTCGAGCCGGTCTTTCCGCTCGGCCAGCGCCCGCGCGAAGTCGCCGTCCAGGTCTATCGGCGCCGTGGTCATTACAGCCATCCCGCTTCCGCGAAGCTGAAGTACCGCTCGCTCCCCACAATCACGTGATCATACACCGGGACGTCCAGGAGTCGCCCCGCCTCCACCAATTGGCGGGTCACCGCCCGGTCTTCCGCCGACGGCGTGGGGTCCCCGCTCGGGTGATTGTGCACCACGATGACCCCGGCCGCGGCTTCGGCAATGGCGGCGCGAAACACTTCGCGCGGGTGCACCAGCGAGCCGGTCAGGGTCCCCCGCGTGATCAGCACGTCCCGGAGGAGCCGGTGCTGGACGTCCAGCGCCAGCAGGTGGAACTCCTCCACCACCAGGTCGCGCAGCCGCGGGGCGCACAGATAGTAGGCGTCCGCCGGGGCGCGCAGCGCCTCCAGTCGCGCCGGGTCGTCGCGCGCCAGCCGTCGCCCCAGCTCCAGCGCCGCCGCGATCCGCGCCGCCTTCGCGGCCCCGATCCCGAAGCCGCCCGCCAATGCCGCAGCCGGCCGCCGGGCCAGGTGCCGCAGCGTCCCTCCCGCCTCGGCCAGCAAGCGCGTTGCCAGCTCCAGGGCGTCCCCCCGCGCCGTGCCCGCTCCTATGAGGATGGCCAGGAGCTCGGCTGCCGTCAACGCGGAGGCCCCCAGCGCGAACAGCCGTTCGCGGGGGCGATCCTCGATCGTGGTCTCGGAGACACGCGGCGGCGCCATTACCCAAACCTGGCGCCGCGCCGGGAGTCAGGCGTTATCGAAACCGCTGCAGGAAGGGCCGGAAAAGCGCGGTGTCACACCCCCGCCCCGTGGCATTTCTTGTACTTGCGACCGCTGCCGCAGGGACACGGATCGTTTCGTCCCACCTTGGGCACCGCGCGCTCCGGCGACCGGCGGATGTCCGGACCCCCGTCCGGGCTGCGATTGGTGAACGTGCGGGGGGGCGCGGCCGGCGCCGCTCCCGGAACCAGCAGGTCGGACTCGGCCGGGGCGGCAGGTCCCGCGGGCCTCCGCGGCGCCCCTCCGCCGGATGGGCCGGCCGGCGGCGGACCCGGCGTGAGTTGCATCTGCAGCTTGAAGAACCGCTCGGTGAACGTGGACCGCACGTCGTGCATGAGGTCCACGAACATCTCGAAGGCTTCTTTCTTGTACTCGATCAGCGGGTCCTTCTGCCCCCAGGCACGGTAGTGGATCGCGTTCCGCAGCTGGTCGAGATCGTACAGGTGGTCCTTCCATTTTTCGTCGAGCACGCCCAGCATGACTTGCGACAGCAAGCGGTCCCCCAGGCTCTCGATGCCGTAGCGCCGGCCCCGCTCGTCCCACGAGGTGAGGCGAGCCCGGAACGCGTCCTCGCCGGCACGCCCCAGCATCCGTTTGAGGGCGGCGGCGTCCGGGACCTTGGCCGCATCCTCGATGTCCGGCGCGGGCACGAGGTAGTGCATCATCAGGTCCGTGGCGATCAGCTTGCGGTCCCATTGCTCCGGCGGGTCCGCCGACGCCTGGTCGGCGAACCGGCCCAGCGCGGCCTCGATCATCCGCAGGGCCTCCGCCTTGAGGTCCTCCCCGCCCTCGAGCGCGAACAACCGCAGCGAGTAGATCACCTCGCGCTGCTGATTCATGACGTCGTCGTATTCGAGCAGCCGCTTGCGGGCCTGGAAGTTCTGGAGCTCGACCCGCTTCTGGGCGTTCCCGATCGCGCGCGTGACGAGCGGGTGGGTGATGACCTCGCTGACCTCCTCGAGCGTCCCCTCCCGGCCGCACTTGCCGCATTTCTCCGAGTTCTTCGACTGCTCGTTCCCGCAGTTCGGGCAACGGTACATCACCGCGCCTTCCATCCAGCGCGCGATCCGGTCCGACCCGAACAACCGCATGAGGTCGTCTTCGAGCGAAAGGAAGAACACGCTCTGCCCCGGGTCGCCCTGGCGGCCCGAGCGCCCCCGCAGCTGCCGATCGATGCGCCGCGACTCGTGCCGCTCCGTGCCGACGATCACCAGGCCGCAGGGCGGGTCCTCCTGGCAGCGGAGCTCCCGGATGCGGTCCGGCGTGAGATCGGGCCGCTCGACGTTCTGCCCGAACGGGGCGAGCCGGGACGTGATCCCGCACACCTGGCACTTCCGCACGCCGGGCCCGAGCTTGATGTCGGTGCCGCGGCCGGCCATGTTGGTCGCGATCGTGATCGCGCCCGGGCGGCCCGCCTGGGCCACGATCTCCGCCTCCCGCTGGTGCAGCTTCGCGTTCAGGACTTCATGCTTGAGTCCGCGACGCTTCAGCATGCGGGCCAGCGTCTCGGAGACCTCCACGCTGACCGTTCCCACGAGCACCGGCAGTCCCCGCTCGTGGTGCCGCACCACCTCGTCGACGATGGCGTTGTACTTCTCCCGCCGCGTCTTGTAGATGAGATCGTGGAGGTCGATCCGGCGCACCGGTCGGTTGGTCGGGATGACGCTGACTTCCAGGCCGTAGATCTGGAAGAACTCCGTCTCTTCCGTCTCCGCCGTCCCCGTCATGCCGGCCAGCTTGTCGTACATGCGGAAGTAGTTCTGAATGGTGATCGTCGCGAACGTTTGCGTTTCCCCGCGAACCGTCACCCCTTCCTTGGCTTCCACGGCCTGGTGCAGCCCGTCCGACCAGCGCCGTCCCGGCAGGATGCGGCCCGTGAACTCGTCCACGATGAAGACCTGGCCGTCCTGAATGACGTACTCCACGTCCTTCTCGTACAGCGCGTGGGCCTGCAGCAGCTTGTGGATGATGTGCAGCTTCTCGCTCTTGGCCGCGTACTCGGCCTCGAGCTGCCGCCGGCGCTCCAGCTTCTCCGGCGGTGCGAGCGCCTCGTCGTGGTCGATCTTGCCGAATTCCTCCGAGATATCCGGCACCACGAACAGGCCGGGCTCGTTGGGGCTCATGGCCTCGACGCCGCGATCCGTGAGGTGGACCGAGTGCCCCCGCTCGTCCATCACGAAATACAGCCGCTCCTCGAGATCGCGGAACTTCTGCTCGCGCCCCGGCAGCTTGCGGTCGCCGAGCACGTCGAGCTCGACCCGCTGCACCAGCTGCTTCACCGAGGACTCCTGCAGCAGCTTCATCAGGCGCTTGTTCTTCGGCATGCCCTTCTGCGCCTGATACAGCTTCAGGCTCGCCTCGTAGCGCTGGTCCTCCTGGTCCAGCAGCGGCTCGGCCGCCGCGACGAGCTCGTTCGCCACCGCGGTCTGCCGCCGCACGAGCTGAGCGACCTGCGCGTTGAACTCGGCGTACTTGGTGTCCGACTCGTTGCCCACCGGCCCGGAGATGATGAGCGGGGTCCGGGCCTCGTCGATCAGGATGCTGTCCACCTCGTCGATGATGGCGTAGTAGTGCCCGCGCTGCACCCGCTGCTCCAGCGAGAACACCATGTTGTCGCGCAGGTAGTCAAAGCCGAACTCGTTGTTCGTACCGTACACCACGTCGCACTGGTAGGCGGCGCGACGCTCCGGGCTCGAGGGATCCGTGTCGTCAATGCACCCGACCGTGAGGCCGAGCCACCTGAGGAGGTGGCCCATCCACTGGGAGTCACGGCGGGCCAGGTAGTTGTTCACCGTGACGAGATGCACGCCGCGCCCGGTGAGCGCGTTGAGGTACAGGGGCAACGTGGCTACCAGGGTCTTCCCTTCCCCGGTGGCCATTTCGGCGATGCGGCCCTGGTGCAGCACGATGCCGCCGATGAGCTGCACGTCGTACGGCACCATGTCCCAGGTCATCTCGTGGCCCGTCACCACGAACGGGCTACCGAGCAGGCGGCGGCACGCCTCGCGCACCGTCGCGAACGCCTCCGGCAGCAGGTCCGCCAGCGCGCGGTTCGTCGCGACATGCAGCTCCCGTTCGAGCTCGCGGATCTGCCTGTCGAGCTCCTCGCGCTGATGCGCGTCCGCGCACGTGCGCTTGGCCACGCGCGTCTCGGCCAGCCGGTCCTCGATGGCCCCGAGCCGCTCGCGCAGCAGGCCCCGGAGTCTGGCGGTCTGGCCCTGAATCTCGCTGTCGGGTTTCTGTGAGAGGCGCGTCTCTTCTTCGTGGACGCGCGCAATGATCGGGCGCAGCCGCTTCAACTCGCGCTCGAAGCGAGTGCCGACAACCGCAGTCACGAGTTGTTTGAGCATCAGTCTGCGTCGCGATACAGTCCGTGGGCGCGGATGTAGTCCTCCACGCCGCGCGGGACGAGGTAGCGGATAGACGCGCCCCGGCGCACCATCTCCCGCACCATCGTGGCGGAGATATCGATGCCGGGAATGGTGACGACGGACGACGCCGGCCCGGGCTCCGGGGTCGCGCCCGGCCGGGTCACCACCACCAGCCGCGCCAGCGCCGGCAGCGCGTCGGCATCGTACCAGGCGCCGAGGTCGCGCGCCGCATCGGAGCCGACGATGAAGAATAATTGGTCATGCGGTAAATCGGCGCGCAGGGAACGGAGCGTCTCGACGCTGTAGGACGGACCCGGTCGGTCCAGCTCGCGCCGGTCGACCACGAAGGCTGCATGGTCCGCGACGGCGGCGTCCAGCATCGCCGCGCGATGCGCCGCGCTCGCCACGTGCCGGCCACCCTTCAGCGGCTGATGTCCGGCCGGAACGAACCGGACCTGATCCAGCTCAAGGCAGTCCCGCGCGCCTTCGGCCGCCACGAGATGCCCGAGGTGCACGGGGTCGAACGATCCTCCCAGCACGCCGATCCGCACGGACCGTTCAGGGCGTCCCGGCAGGCGGGGGGCAGGTCCGGGCGAGGTCTTCCGTCGTCGGGTAGTAGCGCCGGAGGTGGTCGCACGTCTCGCGCTCTTCCTCCGCGTACCCGATCGTGCGGTACGCCTCGACCAGGCGGAGCAGCGCCAGGGGCGCGAAACTGGACTGGGCGTACTCCGCCACCACCGACCGGAAGTAGATGATCGCCGAGTCGTACGCGTGCAGGCGGAAGTAGAACACACCGTTCAAGTAGTCCTTTTCCGCGAATTTCTCCTGCAACGCGGTGAGCTTGATGCCCGCGCGGGCGGCCGCGGGACTCGATGGGAACCTGGCCAGCAGCTCGCGGTAGACGGCCACGGCGCTCTCCCCATACGTGGGATCGAGTGCGGGCAGCTTCCACAATTCGGCGAGGGCGTCGCCGCTGCGGAGCAGCGCGTCCGGGGCGAGCGGGTGGGCAGCGTGCGTCTCGGCGATGCGCCGGAATTGCCGCGAGGCCTCCAGGTAGAGCCCGGCGGCGAAATCGCATTCCGCCAGGAAATAGGTCGCCTCCGCCACGCGAGGATCGCGTGACGGCAACTCCCCCACTACGCGCGAGAACTCCGGCTGAGCGCGCTTGCAGCGGCCCCCCCGAAAGTCGTCGCGTGCCTGCGCCAGCACGGAATCCGCCGGCACCACGGGCTCGGGCGGCTCCGGCCCGCCGCCGCAGGCCGTTAGGGCAACCACGAC